>JAGQUO010000001.1 GCA_020438445.1 Solirubrobacterales bacterium | reverse complement strand
GCACTTGCCGGAACCGTCGACGCGATCGCCCGCGCCGAGGGCTTTCCGCTGCACGCTGAATCGGCGACGGCACGGGCGGAGGGCAGGAACGCTCCGGCGAAGGGGGAATAGCGCTTCATGGCTTCCGGCCGGAGAACGGCGCACGTCGAGAGGCGTACGAACGAGACCGAGGTCGTGATCGACCTCGACCTCGACGGCGGCGATGTCGTCGTGGGCACCGGCGTCGGGTTCCTCGATCACATGCTCGATCTGCTCGGACGCCACGGCAGGCTGGGCCTCGGCGTGACGGCCACCGGCGACCTCGAGACCGGGTCCCACCACACGGTTGAGGACGTGGGCATCGCCCTCGGGCAGGCGATCGATGCCGCGCTCGGGGACAGGGCGGGCATCACCCGCTATGCGCACGTCGAGCTGCCGATGGACGAGTCGCTCGCGATCTGCTCCATCGACATCTCCGGCCGGCCGTACTGCCATTTCCGCTCCGAGCTCCCGCCGGTGACGATCGCCGGATTCGAGGCCGAGCTCACGGAGGAGTTCTTCCGGGCCGTCGCGACCAACGCGAAGCTCACCCTGCATCTGTCGACCCCCTACGGAGCGAACGCGCACCACCTGATCGAAGCCTGCTTCAAGGCGTTCGCCCGGGCGCTGCGGGCGGCCGTGGCGATCGATCCGGGCGAGCCCGGCGTGCCCTCGACCAAGGGCACTCTCACTTCCTGAAACGGCACTCGAGTCATCGTTCGACAGCGGGACCGCGGCCGCAACTCCGGGCCCTCCGATGTGCTTAACCTGGGTGAGATGAAGCAACCGATCCGCATCAGCCTGCTCACATTCCTCGCGGCCGTCGTCGCCCTCGGGGCCGCCCAGCCCGCTGCCGCGAAGGTTCCGAGCGACTTCTTCGGGATCTTCGCCGAGGGGCCGACCCACAAGGACTACCGCGGGATGGGCGACGCGGGATTCGGGACCAACCGCGTCCCGGTGAACTGGGCGCTGATCCAGAAGACGCGGAACGGCGGCTACGACTGGAGCACGGCCGACCGCGGCGTCTACTACTCGGCCGAGCAGGGCATGCGCCCGACGCTGATCGTCTACGGCACCCCCAGCTTCGTCCACAAGGACACCAGCAGGGGCCTGCACGGCCCCGAGAGCAAGCAGGACCTGAAGGCGTGGCGAAAGTTCTCGGAGGCGGTCGCCCGGCGCTACAGCCCCAACGGCGATTACTTCGATGCCGTCCCGGAGATCGACCATCTGCCCGTGAAGACCTGGATCGCCTGGAACGAGCAGAACTCGAAGAACAACTGGCTGCCGCGGCCGGACCCGCGCGCCTACGGGAAGCTCGTCGAGAACTTCGACCGGGGCATCTCGAAGGTCGACCCGAACGCGAAGATCGTCCTCGGCGGCATGTACGGCTTCCCGCGCGACCCGAAGTCGATGAAGGCGACCAAGTTCCTCCGCAAGCTCTACAAGGTGCGGGGGATCGAGAAGCACTTCGACGCGGTCAACTCGCACCCGTACGGATCCGGGGTCGCCGATGTCAAGCATCAGGTCAAGGACCTGCGGAACGTCGCTCGTCAATCCGGCGACCGCGGGGCCGGGCTCTTCGTCGGCGAGCTCGGTTGGGCCTCGAAGGGCCCGGCCCGCAGCGAATCCGTCGTCGGCAAGAAGGGCCAGGCGAAGCGGTTGAAGGACGGGCTCGATCTGCTGCTGAAGAAGCGGAAGCGATGGAACGTGCTCGGGGCCTTCGTCTACACCTGGCGGGACTTCCCCGATGGGCAGCTGGCCTGCAACTGGTGCGCATGGGCCGGCCTGGTGACGAAGAAGTCGAAGCCGAAGCCGGCCCTGCGCGCGGTCAAGAAGGTCATTCGCAAGAACCGCTGAACGCCGCCTCCGCGTACATTTCCACGGTGAGCGCCGGTCCACCGCAGCTGAAGATCGCCGACTACGGGATGGGGAACCTGCGGTCGGTCGCCAAGGCATTCGAGCACGTCGGCGTCCAGGCCGCGGTCAGCTCCGACCCGGCCGAGCTCGCCGCCGCCGAGGGAATCGTGCTGCCCGGCGTCGGCGCCTTCCCCGAGGCTATGCGGGAGATCGGCCGGCGCGGCATCGGCGAGCCGATCGCGAGCCGAGCCGCAGCCGGTGTCCCGGTCCTCGGCATCTGCCTCGGCATGCAGCTCCTGTTCGAGAGCTCCGCCGAGCACGGCGGCAGCAGTGGGCTGGGGCTCCTGCCGGGGACGGTGGAGCCGCTCCGGGCGCCCGGATTGAAGCTGCCCCACATCGGCTGGGCCCACCTACGGCTCGAGCGCGAGGCGGGGCTCACAGCGGGAATCCGGGACGGGGAGCCGTTCTACTTCGTCCATTCGTTCGCCGCCCACCCCGAGCCGGGCGACCTGATCGCCTCGGCGGAGTACGGCGAGCGGTTCGCCGCGGTGGTCGGCCGGGGCAACGTGCTCGGAACGCAGTTCCACCCCGAGAAGTCGAGCGCCGCCGGGCTGCGGATGCTCGCCAACTTCGCCGCGATGACAACCGCCCCCGCGACCGCCTGAGGCCGTGATGACGACGCTCTACCCGGCGATCGACATCCGTGGAGGGCGCGCCGTGCGCCTGCTCCGGGGCGACTACGGGCGCGAGACGGGCTACGACGCCGATCCGGTCGACGCGGCCCGCCGCTGGGTCGAGGGCGGCGCCGGGATCATCCACGCGGTCGACCTCGACGGTGCTCGGGCGGGGATGCCCTCGAACCTCGACACCGTCGCGAGGATCACCGCCGCCGTCCCGGTACCGGTTCAGGTCGGGGGTGGGCTCCGTGATCGCCGGACCGTCGAGGCGGTGTTCGAGGCCGGTGCGGCGAGGGCGGTGCTCGGCACCTCCGCACAGCGAAACCCGCAACTCCTCGAAGAGCTCGCGGCGGCTCACGGCGACCGCATCGTCGCATCGGTCGACGCCCGCGCCGGCCGCGTTGCGGTGGAGGGCTGGGAGCGGCCGACGCAAACGGCGGTCGAGGACGCGATCACCGAGCTCGGCGGTCGCGGCGTTCGCCGCTTCGTCTACACGCCGGTCGAGGTGGACGGGACGCTCGAGGGGCCCGGGATCGACGGGCTCGGGCCGATCCTCGATGCCTGCACCGGCGCCGGCGCCGAGCTGATCTACTCCGGCGGCGTCGGCTCGCTGGAGGACCTCGAGGCACTCGGGGCCTTCGCGGGCGGCGGTGTCGGAGGGGTGATCGTGGGCAGAGCCCTGTACGAGAAGAGGTTCACGGTGGCGGAGGCGCTGGACGCCCTCGCCGGCACGGAGAGGAAGGACTGAGATGGGACTGATCGGAACCGCCGGCAAGAGCGCATCGAAGTGGAGCGTCTGGGGCCGGGTCATGATCATCGCCGAGCTGGCGCTGATCGCGAAGCGGCACCTCGAGAACCTCGACCCCGGCGAGGCGGGCGAGCTGCGGCAGCTGCTCGTGAAGTCGAAGGGCCGGCCCGGCAACCTGACCGCGCGCGAGCGATCGCGGGTCAAGGAGCTGGTGAGCAAGCTCGAGCCCGGCGCGTTCGCGAAGAGCGCGGCACAGACCTCGACGCCGTTCGGCAGGCGCAAGGCCTGATCGCCGCCGGATCCGACGGCACCCTACGCTGACAGCGTGCCGCTGAAGCGCCTCATTCCCTGCCTCGACGTCGACGCCGGTCGCGTGGTCAAGGGGACCAACTTCGTCGACATCCGCGACGCCGGCGATCCGGTCGAGCTCGCGGCGCGTTACGACGCCGAGGGCGCCGACGAGCTCGTCTTCCTCGACATCACCGCATCCCACGAGGACCGCGACACGATCGTTCAGCTCGCCCGCCGGACCGCCGACGAGGTCTTCATCCCGTTCACGATCGGCGGGGGGATCCGGTCGGTCGCCGACGCACAGGCGGTCCTCGACGCCGGGGCCGACAAGGTCGGGGTCAACTCGGCCGCGCTCGCACGCCCGGAGCTGATCGGCGAGCTCGCGGAGGTCTTCGGCTCCCAGTGCGTGGTCGTGGCGATCGACGCACGCAGGGTTTCCGGCCCCGAACCCGTCTGGGACGTCTACGTGGCCGGCGGCCGGCGGCGGGTCGAGGGGCGTGAGGCCGTGGCCTGGGCGATCGAGGCCGCGGAGCGGGGGGCGGGGGAGATCCTGCTGACGAGCATGGACCGCGACGGCACCGAGGACGGCTACGACCTCGAACTGACCAGGGCGGTCGCCGATGCGGTGCCGATTCCCGTGATCGCATCCGGCGGCGTCGGCACGCTCGACCATCTCGCGGCGGGCATCGTCGAGGGTGGGGCCGATGCCGTTCTCGCCGCCTCGATCTTCCACTACGGCCGCCACTCGATCGCCGCGGCGAAGCAGGCGATGCGCGCGGCGGGAATCGACGTCAGATAGCGGGCTCGGGCTTGAGCCGGGGATTCCCTCAGGAGCCGCCCGAGCACGATGACCCACGGTCAACCCGATGTTCTCCTCCCATGCGGTGGGTTTCGTCGGGTTCGCGCTCCGGGCGTCAGCCGTTACCGCTCTGCTGATCGCCGCCGGAGCCGGGCCGGGGTTCGTTCTGCTGACCACCATCGGAACCGCCGGGGCGACCGTCCTGCGCCTGCTGTTTCCGCTTCCGGGCCGCCTTCGTAGCCTTGCGCTGCTGGTGGGGAGGGACGATTCCCTTCTGGCCCTTGTTGGTCTTGTAGCTGAAGTTGCCGATGTCGACCGGCTCGAACGCCACGACCGTGACGCCGCCCGTCAGGTAGAGGATCTGCCCGTCGGAGACGACCGGACCGTACTCGCCGTCGTCGTAGCTGAAGACGCGGCGGCCGGTGCCGAGGTCGAGCCCGATCGTCGCGTTGCCCGAGAACGTCGAGACGTAGACGACGTCCCCGATCACCGTCGCGGGCCCGCTGATCTGCCCGCCGGCTCCCTCCGACCACTTCTCCTTTCCGGTCTTGGCGTCGACGGCGTAGACGTTGCGGTCGTGGGAGCCGAAGTACACGGTCGGGCCCGTGCCCTTGGTGTCGGCGGCGGCGATCCCCGAGTAGACGTAGTCGCCGGCCGAGAAAGTCCATGCGATCTCGCCGGTGTCGGCATCGAAGCTGTAGACGCGGTTGTCCACGTCACCCGCATAGACCCGCCCGAACGCGACCGCGGCGGTCGAGTAGAAGCGCCCGGAACCGGCGATGCCGAGCCCGAGGTCGGAGGTCTGCCAGACGAGCTTGCCGTCGTCGGCGCGAACCGCGTTCATCTTGCCGCCGTAGTCGCCGACGTAGAGCTTGCCCGAATCGAAGGCGGGAGCCGCCTTCACCGATCCGCCGAGTTCGGTGCTCCAGATCGTCGAGCCGTCCTTGATGTCGAGGGCGAGCAGCTGCCCCGCCTCGTTGCCGAAGTACATGCGCCCCTTCAGCACCAACGGCGATGACTCCGCCCGGCCATCGAGCGGCTTGCGCCAGAGCACCTTCCCGTCCCGGGCGCGGACGGCCAGCGCCTGTCCCGGTGAGAGGCTGACGCTGTAGAGGACACCCTTGAAGTAGGCGGGGGAGGAGGCGTTGAGCGACGCCAGCTGCTTCTTCCAGACCACCTTCCCGGTCTTCGCATCCAGCGCGAAGTAGACGCCGTCGTTGTCGATGAAGTAGAGGCGGTCGTCGACGACGATCGGCGGGAACTCGATCAGCTGATCGCCCTTGTACTTCCAGACCTTGCGGAAGGGCGGCCTGATCTTGGGGGTGTTCAGGAACTTGCTGCGCCCGAGGTCGTAGCCGTACCTGGTCCAGTTCACGGTCTTGGCCGGCTTCGGCTGCCTCTCCTTTCCGGCGCCCTCGTTGCGCGCGAACGCCGCATCCGGATTGGACACGTCCTCGGGGCGCTTCAGCAGGGCGAACGGCGCCGCCACGACCGTGACGGCGAGCGCCAGGGTCGCCGCGATCGCGACGGCGCGCTCGGCGCCGGTCATGTTGCGCCAGAAGGTCAGAACCCGGTTCATCGGCGAACGCAGCATCCTACGGGGGCATGAGTGCCGGCACCGAACTCGCAGCCGCCGTCGAGGAGCTCCGGCTTGGCCGGGTGGGCGCCGTCCTCGCCCGCTTCGACGCGTGGATCGTCGGCGGGGTGGCCCGGGCCCTGGTCGCGGGCACCCGCCCGGAGGCCGACATCGACGTCGCGGTCGACCACGAGCTGGACCCGATCCTGGAGCGACTCGGGCTTCCCGCGAAACGCCACGACCGCTTCGAGACGGCCGTCGTCGATCTCGGCGACGGCCGGCACGCCGACATCGCCAGGACCAGGGTGGAGACCTATGCGAGCCCCGGCGCGCTTCCCGACGTCGCCCCGGCCCCGATCGAAGCCGACCTCGCCCGCCGCGACTTCACGGTGAACGCCATCGCCGTATCGCTCGCCGCCGGCCACCGCATTCTCGATCCGCACGGCGGCAGGGCCGATCTCGGCGCGAAGGTGCTGCGCGTCATCCACCCGCGGTCGTTCGAGGACGATCCGACGCGGGCCGTTCGCGCCGCGCGCTATTGCAGCCGTCTCGGCCTGACGCCGGACCCGGCGACGCTCCGCCGGCTCGAGCGGGCGGACCTCGCGCTGGTCACGAGGGACAGGCGGGATGCCGAGCTCCGGCGCCTCGCCGCCGAGCGGCAGGCGGCGGCCGGATTCCGGCTGCTGGCCGAATGGGGCGCGATCGAGCTCCCCGCCGGCACCGACGACCTGCTCGAAGCCGTGGCTGCCGTCCGCGGCGATCCCGTCTGGGCCGGCCACGCGGAGCCCGGGATCCGCGCGATGCTGATCGCCGCGGGGCTGACGACCGGCCTGGGCCAGGCCCGCCGGCTGGCGGCGGCAAGCCCCGGGCGTCCCTCCGATGCGATCGAGCTCGCCGTCGGAGCCGATTCCGCCGTGCTCCTGGTCGGGACCGCGCTCGGCGGCGGGTGGATCGAGGACTACGTCCGCGAATGGAGCGAGGTGAGGCTCGAGATCGACGGCAGCGACCTCCTCGCCGCCGGAATCCCGGCGGGGCCCGCGATCGGCGCCGGCCTCGGGGAGGCGCTTCGCCAGAAGCTCGACGGTGCCATCCCCGGCGGGCGTCGGAGCGAGCTCGAGGCGGCGATCCGGGCCGCCCGCCGCGCGTCCGGCCCGATCTGAGATCTTCCGCCGATGCGTTGGCGCGATGGCGAGCGAACGAAGTGGCTGGAGGCCGAGCTGCCCGGCGCGGTAGCCGTCTTCTCGACCCGGATCGGCGGTGAGAGCGCGGGGCGGTACGAGAGCCTGAACCTCGGCGTCCTCACCGGCGATGACCCCGGTCGCGTCATCGCCAACCGAACGCTCCTGTGCGCCGAAGCAGACATCGATCCCGACGCCGTCGTCCTCGGCCGCCAGGTCCACGGCTGCGAGCTGGCGTGGCACGCCGGCCCCCAGGAGCCGCCCATGTGGCCGGAGCCGGCCGCCGACCCGCCGCGCGTCGACGGCCACGTGATCGACCGGTCGGGCCTCGCCGCCCTCGTGTTCGTCGCCGACTGCCTGCCGGTGGCGCTGGCGGGCGACGACGGGCTGGCGATGCTCCACTGCGGATGGCGCGGGCTCGCGGCCGGGATCGTCGGGCACGGAGCGAAGGCCGTCGGGGCGCGTGCGGCCGCGATCGGCCCCGGCATCGGGCCGTGCTGCTACGAGGTGGGGGAGGAGGTGCTCGCCGCTTTCGCGCCGCTCGGGGATGGCATCGCCGACGGGCGCAGGCTCGACCTCAAGGCCGCCGCACGCCGCCTGCTCGAGCGCGCCGGCGTCGGCCTGGTCGAGGACGCCGGGATCTGCACCTGCTGCGAGCGCGACACGTTCTTCTCTCACCGCGGGGACGGCGGCGACACCGGCAGGCAGGCCGGGATCGTCCGCGGGAGCGGCTGATGGTCGAGCCGTTCCGCGATATCGACCCCGCCCGCGTGCGCGAGCACCTCGCCGAGGTCCGCGCCGTCGCCGGACCGGCAACGGAGGTCCTCGTCGCCTGCAAGTACGTCCCGTGCGAGGAGATGGGTGCGCTCGCCGAGGCCGGCGTCGACCTGGTCGGGGAGAACCGGCTCGCCGACCTCCAGGAGAAGCACGCCCGGTGGGGCGAGTCGTTCACCTGGGACTTCATCGGCAACCTCCAGAGCCGCAAGGTCAGGGACCTGCTGCCACTGGTCCGCCTGATCCATTCCGTCCACTCCGAGAGCGTCCTCAAGCAGCTGGCGAAACACGGCGACGAGACGACCGAGGTGCTGATCCAGGTCAACGTCGCCGGCGAGGAGGGGAAGGGAGGAGTCGCCCCGGACGCTCTCGGCGCCGTGATCGCCGCCTGCCCGGTCCGCGTGGTGGGGCTCTCCACGATGCCGCCCTTCACCGCCGACCCCGAGCAGTCGCGGCCCGTCTTCGCCCGCCTCGCGGAGCTGGCGGCCGAGCACGGGCTGAAGCGGCTCTCGATGGGGACCAGCCAGGACTGGCGGGTCGCGGTGGAGGAGGGGGCGACGACGATCCGCCTCGGCGGCGTGCTCTTCCGTTGAGACCGGCTGCAAGCGCCGTCGCAGCCGGGGTGGAGACTCCTGCCGGACGGCGGCGAGCGTCATACTTCGCGCAGGACTTCGCCTCCGACGGGCGAAAGGAGCGCGACAATGGCCGTACGCGATACATGGAACAGAGCACTCGTCTACTTCGGCCTCGCCGAGGATCACGATTACCGGTACGAGGACGAGTACGACCCCTACGAGCCCGACACCGTCTCCGAAGAGGCCGTCGCCCCGGCTCCGCGGCGACGCCGGGAGCCGCCGCCTCCTCCCTCGAACGTACGACGGCTTCGCCGCGATGAGCCCGCCGGCGACGAGATCGACGACATCTTCGCCGACGATGCGCCGCCGCGCCGGCGCCGCAACCTGAGGCCGGTCGCCGAAAGCGGCGCCGACGTCCAGGTCCACTTCGTGACCCCGAGGAACTTCAACGACGCCCAGGAGGTCGCCGACCGGTTCAAGCGCAGCGTGCCGGTCATCCTCAACCTCCAGTCCACCAGCGCCGACCTCTCGAAGCGGCTGATCGACTTCAGCTCCGGGTTGACCTACGCGCTCGACGGCGGCATGCAGAAGATCGCCGACAAGACCTTCATGCTCACCCCGGCCAACGTGGAGGTCTCGGCCGAGGAGAAGGCCAGGCTCGTCGAGAAGGGGTTCTTCAACCAGTCCTGATCTAGTCTTGAAGCCGATGATCGTCGGTTTCGCAGGATCGGGAAACATGGCTGCAGCGGTGGCCCGTGGATGGGCCGCCTCGTCGCTGCGCCCGGAGGCGATGCTGTTCACCGATTCCGGGTCCGGACGTGCCCGCGCGCTCGCCGAGGAGGTGGGCGGCGAACGTCTCGACTCGGTCGCGGACATGGCCGACCGGTCCGACGTCGTCGTCCTGGCGGTCAAGCCGGTCGCGCTGGATGCGGTCGCACCGGAGATCGCGGGCCGCACCGAGGGCGTGGTCTCGTTGCTGGCGGCGACGCCCCTCGACCGGCTCGAGCCGGCCCTCGCGCCGACGCCCGTGTTGCGGACGATGCCCAACCTCGCCGTCGAGGTCGGCCACGGAGTCATCTGTCACACCCCCCTGAGCGACGAGGTGCGAAGCGGCGTGCTCGGCGAGGCGCTCGCCCTGCTGGGGTCGCTGGGGAGCGTCTTCGAGATCCGCGAGGACGAGATCGATCCCGCGACCGCGGTCATGGGCTGTGCGCCGGCCTACATCGCCCTCGCGGCGGAGGCCCTGATCGAGGGCGGAGTCGACGCCGGGCTCGACGAGGACCTCGCCGGCAGCCTCGTCAGCGCGGCGGTGGCCGGGGTCGGGCAGCACCTGCTCACCCACGAGCCCGGGCCGATGCAGAGGGCGATTGCCTCGCCCGGAGGCGGCACCGAGGCGGGGCTCGACGCGCTGGGGGAACGACAGGTCCAAGCGGCGTTCAGGGCCGCCGTGGATGCCTCGCTGGAGCGGATGGCAGGCAGGCGCTGATGATCCTTCCCGCGGCGATCGATCGCAACGACGTGGCACAGTTCGTCGATTCCCTGTTCCTCGTGTTCATCATCCTCGTCATCGCCTCCGTGGCGATCTCGTGGTACACGAACTTCCGCGGGGCGCTGCCCTACAACCGGCCGCTGCGCGCCGTCACCGGCTTCATCGACGAGACGACGACGCCGTACCTGAACGCCTTCCGCCGGTTCCTGCCGCCGGTCGGGGGCGGGGGCCTCTCCCTCGATCTCAGCCCGATGATCGGCCTGATCGTGCTGTTCGTCCTTCGCGCGGTCGTCGTCGGACTGATCAACGGGTGAGCAGTGCTCCCGGATACGGGCGGGCGGCGATCGTCGCCGTGGTGGCGGTTGCGATCGACCAGATCACGAAGGCGCTCGTGCGCGACGGGATCTCGCCCGGGGAGCGGATGGACTTCCTGCCCGGGGTCGATCTCGTCAGGGTTGTGAACCGGGGCATCGCCTTCGGCCTGCTCGACGACGCCGGATCGCTGGTGCTGGTGCTCGCCGCGGCGGCGTTCGCCGCGTTGCTCACCGTCTTCCTGGCCGCCTCCGACCGCCGTGGCCTCTGGCTGCCGATCGGGCTCCTCGCGGGCGGCGCCGTCGGCAATCTGATCGACCGCGTTCGCGACGGGGCCGTCACCGACTACGTCGACATCGGCCCGTGGCCGGCCTTCAACCTCGCCGACGTCGAGATCACCGTCGGTGTCGCGATGCTCGTCTGGATCTACGCCTTCGGCGCCGAGCCCGATCCGGAGAGGGCCGACGGCGCCGAGCCGGCGGGGGCCGACCCCCGGGCCCGGTGAGCGACCGGCCTCTCGTCGTCTGGCGCGACGAGCACCTGGCGGTGGTCGACAAGCCCGCGGGACTGCTGGTCCATCCGGCCCCCGGCAACCCCGGGCCCTCGCTGGTCGGCGAGCTCGGTGATCTGCTCGGCGGCGGCGAAGATCCGGTCCGGCCGGGGATCGTCCACCGGCTCGACCGGGACACCTCCGGCCTCCTGGTCGTCGCCCGCACCGCCGAAGCGCACAAGGCCCTGAGCGCGATGATCGCCGACCGGCAGGTGACCCGTCAGTACTCGGCCCTGGTGGAGGGGTGCCCGGCATCCCGCACGGGCACGATCGATGCGCCGCTCGGCCGCGATCACCGGGCACCCGAGCGGGTCGTCGTCGGCGGCCGCAGGCCGCGCCCCGCGATCACCCACTTCGAGGTGGTCGAGCGCCTGGCCCGCGAGGCGTTGCTCCGGATCCGCCTCGAGACGGGCCGGACGCACCAGATCCGTGCCCACCTGCAGGCGATCGGCAACCCGATCGTCGGCGACCCCCAGTACGGCTCAGGTCGCCGCTACGGGCTCGATCGCCAGTTCCTGCACTCCGCCCTCCTCGCCTTCCGCCATCCGTTCACCGGAGAGGCGCTCGAGCTCCGAAGCGGGCTTCCGGCCGATCTCGCCGCCGCGCTGGAGTCGGCGCGCCGGCGTTGAGCCGTCCCCCGGCGAGCGCGGAGTTGATCTAGACTCGCATCCGCAATCGAAGCGGTCGCCCGAGCGATCGTGGGCCCTGCCCGGCTCCACCCGGGTCCCCGCGAGGCTCGGCCGGCCGGAATCTCAGAGGAAAAAGGGAAAACCAATGACCGACTCGAATGCCGATACCGGCATCAAGGAGCTGCTCGAAGCCGGAGTCCACTTCGGGCACCAGACCAGGCGCTGGAACCCGGCGATGCGCCGCTACATCCACGGCGAGCGCGACGGGATCCACATCATCGACCTGCTGCAGACCGAGGAGCTGCTCGGCGAGGCGCGCGCGTTCTGCGCCGACGTCGCCGGCCGCGGCGGGAAGGTCCTCTTCGTCGGGACCAAGAAGCAGGCTCGGGACACGATCGAGGAGTGGGCCGAGAAGACGGGAATGCCGTACGTCAGCCGCCGTTGGCTCGGCGGGCTGCTGACCAACTTCGGCACGATCTCGAAGCGGATCAAGCGGCTGCACGAGCTCACCGATCTCGAGGCCAACGGCCAGCTCGCCCTGCTGCCGACGAAGGAGCGGATGGCGCGCGAGGCCGAGCTCAGGAAGCTCGAGTACAACCTCGGAGGCGTCCGCGACATGCAGCGCCCGCCGGATGCGATCCTCGTGATCGACCTCAACGCGGAGGAGATCGCGGTCAACGAGGCGACCCGCCTCGGAATCCCGATCGTCGCCCTCGTCGACACCAACTGCAACCCCCGCCCGGTCGAGTACGTCATCCCCGGCAACGACGACGCGATCCGATCGTGCGAGTTGATCGTCGGGACGCTCGGCGGTGAGATCCTGAGCTCCGCCACCGCCTGGCAGCAGGCCGAGGACGCCCGCCGCAAGCGCGAGGAGGAGGAGCGGAAGAAGCGCGAGGAGGAGCAGCGCCGCAAGCGCGAGGAGGAGGAGGCCAAGAAGGCGGCCGAGGCGGCGGCGAAGGCCGAGGCGGAGGCCGCTGCGAAGGCCGAATCCGAGGCGCCGGGGCAGACCGGAGCCGCGGCCCAGAAGCCGGCGCCGCCCGCTCCGAAGCCCGCGGAGCCGAAGCCCGCGGAGCCGAAGTCCGAGGAGGCTGCGCCCGCCGAAGAGCCTGCGGAAGCCACTGCTGCGGCGGAGCCCGGACAGACCGCCGCCGCCGGCGGCGCGAGCGAAAGTGGTGACAAGTGAGCACCGAGATCACTGCGGCCGACGTCAAGGCGCTGCGCGAGCGCACGGGCGCGGCGATGATGGACTGCAAGTCGGCCCTGACCGAGGCCGGCGGCGACATGGACAAGGCGATCGAGCTGCTGCGGGTGAAGGGGCAGGCGTCGGCCGCCAAGCGCAGCGGGCGCAGCACCGGCGAGGGGATCGTCAGCTCCTACGTCCACGCCACCGGCAAGATCGGGGTCCTGGTCGAGATCCAGTGCGAGACCGACTTCGTCGCCCGCAACGACGACTTCAAGGCGTTCGCCGCCGAGGTCGCGCTCCACGTCGCAGCGGCGGCGCCGCGGTATGTCGCCGCCGAGGACGTGCCGGCGGAGGAGGAGCAGTCCGAGCGGGCCGTCTTCGAGCAGAAGGCGGCCGAGGAGGGCAAGCCCGAGAACGTGCGCGAGCGGATCGTCGAGGGCCAGCTCGCCAAGTGGCGCAAGGAGATCGCCCTGCTCGAGCAGCCCCACGTCAACGCCGACAAGCACGAGGGGAAGACGATCGAGGAGCTCCGCGAGGAGGCCGCCGCCAAGACGGGCGAGAACATCCGGATAGCCAGGTTCGCCCGCTTCGAAGTCGGTGCCGAGGACTGACGGCCCCGAGGCGCCGGAGATGGCCCCTGAGGTGACAGGCGACCGGGTCTTCGACCGGATCATGCTGAAGCTCTCGGGCGAGGCCCTGATGGGCGAGCTCGAGTACGGCACCGACCACGAGCGGGTGCAGCGGATCGCCGACCAGGTCACCCACGTCCGCCGCGGCGGCGTCGAGATCGCGGTCGTCGTCGGTGCCGGCAACATCTACCGTGGCCTGCAGGGGGCGGCCGCGGGCATGGACCGGGCGACGGCCGACTACATGGGAATGCTGGCGACCGTCCTCAACGCGCTGACCCTGCAGGACGCCCTCGAGAAGCAGGGAACGGACACCCGGGTGATGTCGGCGATCGAGGTGAGCGAGGTCGCCGAGCCATACATCCGCAGGCGGGCCATGCGCCACCTCGAGAAGGGCCGCGTGGTGATCTTCGCCGCCGGCACGGGCAATCCGTTCTTCACGACCGACACCGCGGCGTCCCTGCGGGCCCTGGAGATCCACGCCGAGGCGATCCTGATGGCCAAGCACGGGGTCGAGGGCGTCTACGACGCCGACCCCGCGAAGGTGCCGGACGCGAAGTTCCTGCCCGCGATCACCCACCGGGAGGCGATCGAGCGCGGCCTCCGGGTGATGGATTCGACCGCTCTGTCGCTGTGCATGGACAACGACCTCCCGATCCACGTCTTCAACATGGCGGACGAATCGAACATAGATAGGATCGTTCGCGGAGAGCGGGTCGGCACGGTCGTGTCGTCGAACCGAGAGGAGCAAGGGACTTGAACGAGCTGATCGACGAGCTGCTGGCCGACGCCGGGGAGCGGATGACGAAGTCCGTGGAGTCGACCCGCAACGAGCTCGCCACCGTGCGCACCGGGCGAGCTTCGCCCCACCTCCTCGACCGGATCATCGTCGACTACTACGGGGCGGAGACGCCCCTGAGCCAGCTCTCGAACGTCGCCGCCTCCGATGCTCGCCTGCTGACCGTCACCCCCTACGACAAGAGCTCGCTCGGCGCGATCGAGAAGGCGATCAACGAATCGGACGTCGGCCTGACGCCGAACAACGACGGCAACGTCATCCGCCTGCAGATCCCGGAGATGACCGAGGAGCGCCGCCGCGAGATGGTCAAGGTCATCCACGGCGTCGCGGAGGAGGGCCGGGTGGCGATCCGCAACGTCCGCCGCGACATCATGGGAGACATGCGCGACATGAAGAAGGACGGTGACGTCGGCGAGGACGAAGAGCACCGTGCCGAGTCGGAGCTCCAGAAGCTGACCGACAGGGCGACCGGCGAGATCGACGCGCTCGTCAAGGGCAAGGAAGAGGAGATCCTGACCGTCTAGTGACGGCCTCGGAGCCTTCCGGCGCGGCCGGCGCGACCAGGGTCGCGATCATCATGGACGGCAACGGGCGCTGGGCGACCGAGCGCGGGCTGCCGGTGCTCGAAGGACACAGGCGCGGCGCCGAGACCATGAAGCAGACGGTCAAGGACGCCGTCGCGCTGGGGATCCGCGAGCTGACCGTCTACGCCTTCTCGACCGAGAACTGGTCGCGGCCCGGCGACGAGGTGGCCGGACTGATGCGGATGTTCGCCGAGCTGATCGTCTCCGAGACTCCCGAGCTCGACGAAGAGGGCGTGCGGATGCGCTTCGTGGGCCGTCGCCGGGGTGTGTCGGACGAGCTGCTGGCGCAGATGGACTGGGCGGAGCGCGAAACCGGCGACAACGCCCGCCTCGAGCTGTTCGTCGCGTTCAACTACGGGGGCAGGGCGGAGATCCTCGACGCCGCCGAGCGTTACGAAGGGGGAGGGGAGGAGGCCTTCTCGCAGCTCCTCTACGTGCCTGAGATGAGCGACCCCGAGCTGGTGATCAGGACCAGCGGCGAGAAGCGCCTCTCGAACTTCCTGCTCTGGCAGAGCGCCTATTCGGAGCTGATCTTCAGCGACGTACTCTGGCCCGACTTCGACCGGGCGGAGCTCGAGTCGGCGCTCGGCGAGTACGCCTCTCGGCAGCGGCGGTTCGGCGCGAGGGAGTAGCGAGCCTGCCGGCCGCCGGCTTGACTTCCGCAGGCGATCCATTACGATATATCGCGTTAGTACGGAAACGACATCGGACGAGAGGTTCGACATGTACTCACGCAAACGGTTCGCAGGCCCGCATCAGCGCGGGCCGCGGCATCACCATCACCACCACCGCGGCGGTGCGTCGCCGTGGCGCAGCCGGGGCGGGCCCCGAGCGCGCCGGGGCGACGTCCGTGCGGCGGTTCTCGCCCTCCTCGCCGAGCGGCAGATGCACGGCTACGAGATGATCAAGGAGATCGAGGACCGGAGCGGCGGCTACTGGAAGCCCAGCGCCGGCTCGATCTACCCGACGCTGCAGCTGCTCGAGGAGCAGGGCCTGATCAGCGGCGCCGACGCCGAAGGCAAGCGGCTCTTCACCCTCACAGCCGACGGCAGGACCACGGTCGAGGAGGGCGGCGGCGAGACCGCGCCCTGGGAGCAGGTGCGCTCGGGGGCGCCGCCCGAGTCGGTTCAGCTCGGAAGATCGCTGAAGCAGCTCGCCGCGGCGGCCTCGCAGGCATTCCAGGCGGCCGACGAGAGCCAGCGCGTCCGGATCCGCGAGCTCCTGGACGAGACGAGGCGCGGGATCTACGCGATCCTCGCCGAGGACGAGAAGACCGCCTGAACGGCCCGGATCGTTGCAGGGAGCGGCGGCGCGGCGCCGCCGCTCCCTGTGGCGCGGATAGGCTCGGGTGAATGGACTTTCCCCCTCGACCCGGATCGTCGCGGCCGCGGCGGGAGAGCCCGCAGGGCGAGTCCCCGTTCTCGTTCCCGCCGGAACCGGAGCCTGAAGCTGAGACCGGGGAGAGCGCGCCGGTACCCGCGCCCGGGACCGAGGCCGAGCCGGAGCCTGCCGCGCGCAGCGGGGGGCGGCGGTTCCGGCGCCGGGCGGCGAACAAGAGCGGCGGTGGCCGCCGGTCGGAGACGATCGCCCGGGTCCTCTGGGCGATCCCCTGGATCGTCTTCGCGGTGTTCATCGTCGCCGTCGGGGGGCCCGTGTTCGCGGTCGCGGCGGTCGGGCTCGCGTGGGCCGTGCAGATCGAGCTGTTCCGGATGACGGCGCGTTCGCGGCCATTCGAGGCCGCCGCCTTCGCCGGCACGGCCGGGATGGTCGCGGCGGCCTACTTCGGCTCGTCCTTCCAGATCCTGCTCGCACTCGTGGCCACGGTGCCGGTCATGCTCGTCTTCGCGCTCGCTCGGCCGTCACTGAAGAACGTCACCTGGTCGCTCGCGATGACGATGCTGGCGCTCGTCTGGATCGGCCTCCCGTTCGCCCACGCGGTCCTGCTCCGCGAGCTCCCGCTCCACGGCGGGGCGCTGCTGGTCGACGTCCTCGTCGCGACGTTCTTCACGGACACGTTCGCCTACCTCGGCGGGCGCCTGTTCGGACAGCGGTCGCTGGCGCCGCAGGTCAGCCCCAACAAGACGATCGAGGGCCTTCTGATCGGCATCGTCGGCGGCGTCCTCGGCTTCTGGCTGGCGGGGCTCTACCAGGACTGGCTGAGCGGCCCGCAGGCCCTCCTGTTCGGCTTCTGCATCGCCATCCTCGCCCCGCTCGGCGATCTCTTCGAGTCGGCGATCAAACGCGACCTCGACGTCAAGGACACGGGCCGGATGCTCGGACCGCACGGGGGACTGCTCGACCGGCTCGACGCGGTCCTGTTCACGATCGTCGCCGGCTATTACCTGGCGCTGGCGATCGTCTACTAGGGGCAGCCGGCTGACGCCTCCCCTCGCCCGCAGCGGGCGAGGGGATTCGGCAGTGAGGGGCGCGGGCCGAGCGCTGCTCAGGTGTCGTCTGGCCGCGAACTGCAAGTTCTCCCCGCTGGAGCAGGGTTTCCTGCAGTTGAGGCACTGGGTCATCGACCCGGGGCGAGGCGCTGCAGCCCCGGCAACCTCCGGTCACTGCTGAACCCGAACACACTCGACGCCCGCGGCTCGGCGCGACCCGAAACCCGGCGCGGCCCTCCTTTACACCCTCCGTAGACTCGGCTCCATGGCCGAGAACGAGGACACCTACACGCTGTACACGCGCGGCATCGAGCTGCTCGAGAACGGCGACTACGCGGCCGCGACCGTGCCGCTGGCGAAGGTCGCCTCCCGGGAGCCCGGCAAGACGTCGGTGCGCGAGGCGCTCGGGCGCGCACTGTTCCGCTCGCGGCGGTTCCGGGAGGCGGCGACCGAGTTCGAGGCCGTGGTCGAGCAGTACCCGACCAACGACTTCGCGCACTTCTGCCTCGGCCGGGCGCTCGACCTCAGCGGCCGCTCGGACGCCGCTCGTCGCCACCTCGCGATCGCGGCCAACCTGCGGCCCGACCGCGAGGACTACCGGATCTACCGGCAGCGCCTGCGCGCCTCCTGAGTCGTGCGCGCGCTGGTTCAACGGGTCGCGTCGGCGGCCGTCAGGGTCGAGGGCACGACCGCGGGCGCGATCGGGCCCGGGATGCTGGTCCTGCTCGGGGTGGCACGGGAGGACGGCGAGGACGAGGCGCGCCGGACCGCCCGCAAGCTGCGGGCGCTGCGGATCTTCGACGACGAGGCGGGACGGATGTCGGAGCCGATCGGCGATCGCGAGATCCTCTGCGTGAGCCAGTTCACGCTCTACGGTGACGTCCGCAAGGGCAACCGCCCGAGCTTCACCGGGGCTGCCCCGCCCGAGGCGGCCGAGCCGCTCTACGACCTCGTCTGCGAGCTGCTCGGGGCGGAGCGCGGGGTCTTCGGAGCCCAGATGGAGGTCGAGCTCGTCAACGACGGCCCGGTGACCCTCCTGATCGAGAGCTGAGCGGAACGGCCGCCTGCAATCGCCGGAAATCGCGCTTGATCGGCGATTCGCGGTGGCTATACTCGGCGTACACCTTCGACCGCATACGAACCCGTTGCGAGAGGTGGGCCTGCGGCCCGCCTTTTTTTCGGCCTCGATCGGAGCGGGGGTGGAGCGAACCAGCCGAGGAAAGCGCAGATGCAGCCCACCGAAACAGAGATCGCAGACAAGATCGCCGAGCTCGATCCCGAGATCGAGCTGATCGCCGTGCAGGCCCCGGCGCGCGAGACGCTGCGGCTGTTCATCGATCACCCCGGCGGCGTCGGCCTCGAGCTCTGCGAGCGCGTGACCGTCCAGGTCCGGGATCTGCTCGGCGACTACGCGCTCGAGGTCTCCTCGCCGGGTCTCGACCGCCCCCTGGTCAAGCCCGAGCACTTCGCCCGGTTCGCCGGCCATGCTGCGCGGATCCGGACGACGGACCCCGTCGGCGGCCGCAGGAACTTCACCGGACGCCTGATCGCCGCTGATGCGGAGGCGGTCAGCATCGAGTCCGAGGGGGAGACGATCGAGATCCCGTTCGATCTCATCAACCGCTCGAACCTTGTCCCAGAGCCTTCGGAGGTGCAGTCGTGAGCCGCGAGATCGTCGATGCCATCAAGGTCCTCGAGCAGGAGAAGGGGCTCGACTCCGAGACGCTGATGGCCGCGCTCGAGGACGCGCTGCTCTCCGCGTACAAGAAGCAGCCGGGCGCCGCCAGGTACGCCCGCGTCGACCTCGATCGCGAGACGGCTGACTTCCGCGTCTTCGAGCTGATCCTGCCCGCCGAGCTCGAGGAGAAGCTCCTCGCCCAGGCGGCCGAGGAGCAGGAGCCGGAGATCGATCCGCAGACGGGTCAGCTCAAGGAGCCCGAGGACCCCGAGCTCGATCCCGAGCTGCTCGCGCCCTACGAGGACCAGATCGAGTCACGCGACGTGACCCCTGACAACTTCGGCCGGATCGCGGCGCAGACCGCCAAGCAGGTCGTCCTCCAGCGCATTCGCGAGGCCGAGCGGATGATGATGTACGAGGAGTTCCAGGACCGCGTGGGCGAGCTGATCACGGGGATCATCCAGCAGTCCGACAACCGCTACACGCTGGTGCAGCTCCGCGACCGCGTCGAGGCGCTGCTGCCCCGGTCCGAGCAGATCTACAGCGAGCGCTACGACCACGGCATGCGGATCAAGGCCGTGATCACGGAGGTCAACGCCGACGGCAAGGGTCCGAGCGTCGTCGTCTCGCGGAAGAGCCCGGAGCTGATCAAGAAGCTGTTCGCGCTCGAGGTGCCCGAGATCGCCGACGAGCTCGTCGAGGTCGTCGGTGTCGCCCGCGAGCCCGGCTTCCGGTCGAAGATCGCCGTCATCTCCCACGCCGACGGCGTCGATCCCGTCGGCGCCTGCGTCGGCCCCCGCGGCTCGCGCGTCCGCATGGTCGTCTCCGAGCTCCGCGGCGAGAAGATCGACATCATCCCCTACAACGAGGAGCCCGCCCGGTTCGTGGCCAAGGCGCTGTCGCCGGCCCGCGTCCGCGAGGTCCTCGTCGACGACGAGGAGCGGCAGGCGACCGTGATCGTGCCCGACGACCAGCTGTCGCTGGCGATCGGCCGCGAGGGCCAGAACGCGCGGCTCGCGGCGAAGCTCACGGGCTGGCGGGTCGACATCGTCGGCGAGAGCGAGTTCGCCGAGCAGGCCGATGACGAGGAGGGCTTCGAGGGCGAGGAAGAGGTCTTCGACGGCCGCTGCTCAGCGGTCCTCTCGGCCGGCCGCCGGTGCCCGAACGCGGCGCTCCCCAACTCGCACTACTGCGGGCTTCCGACCCACCAGGCGCTGGCGCGCTTCGGGACCAACCAGGTGACCGTGCTCTCGCCCCTGAGCGAGGACGAGGTCGCCCTGCTCGCGCGGGCCGACGCACCCGAGGACGAGGTCGGGCCGATCGTGGCCCGCGCCGAGGAGGAGTTCGCCGAAGCCGAAACCGCGTCGGGAGCGGAGGAGGTCGAGGAGGTCGTCGACGAGGCGACGCCGAGGTCGCCCTCGAGGACGCCGCAGCAGCGGTCGAGGCCGAGGAGGATCCCGAGGCCGCCGCCGAAGCCGAGGCCGCGGTCGAGACCGCTGCCGACGAAGCGGCGGTCGAGGAGGCCGCCGTGGAGGAGGCCGCCGCCGAAGCCGCGGAGGAAGTCGCCGCGGAGGCGGTGGCGGACGCGGACGCGGCCGAGATCGCCGACGAGGTCGCGGAGGAGGTGTCGGCCGAGGCCGCTGCCGAGGAGGAGGCCGAGGAGGAGGTCGTCGCGGAGGCCGAGCAGCTCACCGAGGCCGCCGTCGAGGGACGGGACGACGCCGACGGGACGGAGGCGTAGCCGGAGCAGATGGCGAAGCAGCGCGTCCACGAGATAGCCAAGGCCCTCGGCCTCGAGAGCTCGCGGGTCATCGAGGCCCTGAAGGCGTCGAACGTCGAGGTGAAGACGGCCTCTTCCAGCGTCGACCAGGCGACCGCGCTGAAGGCGCTCGCCGCGGCCGGAGCGCTCCCGAAGAAGAAGCCGGACTCCGCGAACGCGAAGGCGGCCTCCGCCAAGGCCGCCCCGGCCCGGAAGGCGCCGGGCCAGCCCGTGAAGCGCCCGACGGGCTCGCCCGGAGGTGACGGGGGCGGCAAGAAGCGCCGGCGGGTCGTCATCGACTCGCAGGCGGCCCGCCGCGAGCACATGTCGCAGGGGCCACCGCAGCGGCCGCCGCGCCGTCGGGGCCGCCGCCGCCGCCCGGCATTCGACGAATCGCCGGAGCTGAAGACCCCGAGCACCGAGGAGCCGCAGGCACTCAAGGTCAACTCGGGGGCGACCGTCCGCGAGGTCTCCGAGACCTTCGGCGTCAGCAGCGCCGAAGTGATCAAGAAGCTGATGCAGCAGGGCGAGATGGCGACGCTCACTCAGACGCTCACCGACGAGACCGTTCTCGTCCTGGCGGACGAGTTCGAGCAGAAGGTCGAGATCGTCCGCGCCTCCGAGGAGGTCGACGACGAGCCGGCCTTCGAGGACGACGAGGCCGACCTCGTCCTCAGACCGCCGGTCGTCACGGTGATGGGACACGTCGACCACGGCAAGACCTCGCTGCTCGATGCGATCCGGACGACCGAGGTCGCGGCCGGGGAGGCCGGTGGGATCACCCAGCACATCGGTGCCTACCAGGTCCACCAGGAGGGCCGCACGATCACCTTCCTCGACACGCCCGGACACCAGGCGTTCACGGCGATGCGGGCGCGGGGAGCGAAGGTGACCGACGTCGCGATCGTCGTCGTCGCGGCGGACGACGGGGTGATGCCCCAGACGGTCGAGGCGATCGATCACGCCAGGGCCGCCGACGTCCCGGTGATGATCGCCGTCAACAAGATCGACAAGGAGGGCGCGACGCCCGACAAGGTGCGCGGCGAGCTCGCGAACCTCGGGCTGAACCCGGAGGACTGGGGCGGCGAGACCGTCTACTGCGACGTCTCCGCCAAGACCCACGAGGGCCTGGACAACCTCCTGCACATGATCCTGCTGGTCACCGAGCTCGAGGACCTGAAGGCGAACCCCGTGGCGGAGGCGTCCGGAACGGTCATCGAATCCCACCTCGACCCCGGCCGCGGCGCGGTCGTGACGATCCTCGTCCAGCGCGGGACGCTCCGGGTCGGTGACTCGATGGTGGCCGGCTCGCAGTGGGGCCGGGTCAGGGCGATGCACGACTTCAACGGCAACCGGATCAAGGAGGCGGGCCCCGGGGACCCCGTCGAGGTCCTCGGCTTCGACGGCGTCGGCGAGGCCGGCGAGCGGGCGCAGGTCGTCGAGAACGACCGGCGCGCCCGCCAGCTCGCCGGCGAGCGCGCGATCCGGCTCAAGACCGAGGCGCAGGCGCGTCGCACCGCCCGCAGGATCACGCTCGAGGACGTCTTCTCGAAGGCCAAGCAGGGCGAGATCAAGCAGATCAACCTGCTTCTGAAGGCCGACGTGGCCGGCTCGCTGGAGGCGCTCCAGGACGAGATCGCGAAGCTGCCCCAGGACGAGGTCGCCGTCGACGTGGTCCACGCTGCGGCCGGCGGCATCAACGAGTCCGACGTCATGCTCGCGGCGGCGTCCGACGCGATCATCATCGGCTTCAACGTGAGGCCGCTCGCCGACGCGAAGCGGGCGGCGGCGAGCGAAGGCGTCGAGATCCGCACCTATTCGGTGATCTACAAGGTCACCGAGGAGCTGCGGGCGGCGATGGAGGGGATGCTGGAGCCCGAGCAGGTCGAGAGCTCGCTCGGCGAGGCCGAGGTGCTCGAGCTGTTCAAGGCCTCGAAGATCGGGACGATCGCCGGCTCCCAGGTGACCGAGGGACGGATCACCCGCGACGCGCAGGCGCGGCTCGTCCGCGACGGCACCGTCATCTGGACCGGCAGGATCGCGTCCCTGCGCCGGTTCAAGGACGACGTCCGCGAGGTCGAGGAGGGCCAGGAGTGCGGCATCACCCTGGACGGGTTCCAGGACGTGAAGGTCGGCGACGTCCTCGAGGTGTTCGAGACGACCGAGGTCGAGAAGACGCTCGGTTAGCGGCTCCCGCGGGTTCCGAGAGCGTCTCCCGGCTATAGTCGGCCCCGATGGCCGTATCGCGCATGCGACGCGTCGACGGGGTTCTGCGCGAGGTGATCGGAGCGACGATCGGGGGTGAGTTGCAGGACCCTCGGATTGGATTCGTGACGGTGACAGCAGTCAAGACAAGCCCCGACCTGAGAACCGCGCAGGTGCACGTCAGCGTGCTCGGCAGCGACGACGAGAAGGCGGAGACGATGAAGGCGCTCCAGGCCTCTCACGGCGTCATCCAGAAGGCGATCGCCTCCCAGCTGCGGATGAAGCGCACCCCGGCCCTGCAGTTCGTCTACGACGACTCGGTCGAGCGGGCGGACCGGATCACGAGGATGCTCGACGAGTGAGCACCGCGAACGCCAACGCATCCGAGGTGGAAGCGGCGACGGCGGCGATCGTCGAGGAGCTGACCTCGACGGAGCGGTTCCTGATCACGACCCACGAGGGTCCCGACGGCGACGCGCTCGGCTCGACGCTCGCCCTGCACGAGGCGCTGACCCAGCTCGGCAAGGACTCGGTCATGTTCCTGGCCGAGAAGGAGTTCCCACTGCCCCTCGAATACCGCTTCCTGCCGCTGCAGGAGGTGTTCCACGAGGCGCCCGCCGACCTCTCCGACCGGACCGTCGTCTTCCTCGACTGCGGGAACATCGACCGGATGCCGGTCCCGTGGCTGCGCGACGGGCGGCGAATGCTCAACATCGACCACCACCACGACAACACGCGCTTCGCCGACGTCGACCTCGTCGACGTCGAGGCCTCCTCCACGGCCGAGATCGTCTTCGACCTCTGCCGGCGCCTCGGGGTCGAGATCACCGAGTCGATCGCCCAGGCTCTTTACGTCGGGCTGATCACGGACACCGGCCAGTTCATGTACGAGAACACGGACGCCCGGACGCATCGCGTCGCCGCCGAGCTGATCGAGTCCGGCGTCGACGTCAACGGGACCTTCCGGCGCCTCTACGAGCGCGTCCCCGAGGCCAAGCTGAAGCTGATCGCCCGTGCGCTCGGCCGGATCGACCGGCGCCTCGACGGAGCGCTCTCGACGACCTACCTCTCGGACGAGGACTACGAGGCCACCGGCGCCGACGAGACCCTGACCGAAGGGATCATCGACTTCGTCCGCGGGATCGAGGGAACCTCGGTCGCAGCCGTCATTCGGGACAAGCCGGACGGCACCGGCGCCGCCCGCAAGGTCAGCCTGCGCTCGACCGACGGCTCCGTGGACGTCTCGGTGATCGCGAGGAAGATGGGCGGGGGAGGGCATCGCCGCGCCGCCGGGTTCTCGACCGACCGCAGCTACGACGACCTGATCGAGTTCCTGAGCGACGAGACCCGCGCCGGGCTTGGCTGACCGGATCCCCCCGAGCGGCTTCATCTGCACCGACAAGCCCCCCGGCGTCACCTCGCACGACGTCGTCGCCGACCGCCGCCGCGAGCTCGGGATCAAGGCGGGCCACGCCGGAACCCTCGACCCCTTCGCGACCGGGCTTCTGATCGTCCTGCTCGGTTCGGCGACCAGGCTGCAGCGGTACGTCCTCGGCCTGCCGAAGACCTATGTCGCGACGGCCCGGCTCGGCTGGCGATCCTCGACCGGCGACCGCGACGGCGAGCTCACGGAGACCGGACGGGTGCCGGACCGGCTCGAGCTCCCGACCGGGCGGATCCTGCAGACGGTCCCGATGACGTCCGCCGTCAGGGTCGGGGGGGAGCGCCTGTACGCGAAGGCCCACCGTGGCGAGGTGGTGCGGACGCCGACGCGCGAGGTCGAGATCCATCGCGCCGATCTGGTCGAAGCGACCGGCGGCCGGGCGACCTTCGAGATCGAGTGCTCTTCCGGCACGTACGTCCGCACCCTCGTCGAGACGCTCGAAGACGCGTACTGCGAGGAGCTCCGGCGGACCGCGATCGGGTCCCTGGGGCTGCCGGAGCCCGGCGCCGCGGAGGTCATCCGGCCCCCTGCAGAGCTCGTCACCCATCTGCCCGCGATCGAGGTCGGGGCCGAGGACGAGCGCCGCATCCGCACCGGCATCAGGATCGAGGCGCCGGAGGGCATCGATGACGACACGGGGCCGGTCCGGCTGATGCGCGGCGGCGTCCTGGTCGCGGTCGCGCGCGCCCATGAGGGCCTCCTGCGGACGGAGGTCGTGCTCCCCGTGATTGAGTAGGGCCTCGCCCATGCAGATCGAGGTCACACAGCTGCCCGACGCCGCACCGCGCGACCGCACGGTCGCGATCGGGAGCTTCGACGGCGTCCACGTCGGGCATCGCAAGGTGATCGATGCGGCCGACACCGTGCTCACCTTCGAGCCGCACCCGCTGTCGGTGATTCATCCCGAGGCGGCACCGAAGCTGATCATGCCGTTCACGGTCAAGCGCGACGTGATCGAGGGCCTCGGGGTGTCCGAGCTGGTCGTGATCCCGTTCGATCGGGAGTTCTCGTCGATCTCGCCCGATGAGTTCTGCCGCGAGGTCCTGATCGAGCGACTCGGCGCCAGGCACGTCCGGGTGGGTGAGAACTTCAGGTTCGGAGCGAAGGCGAAGGGAACCCCCGAGCTGCTCGCCGCGCGCGACGAGTTCGAGACGACGGTGGTGCCGCTGGTCGAGGTCGGCTCGGAGACGGTGTCCTCCACCCGGATCCGGGCGCTGATCGCGGCGGGAGACGTCGAGGGGGCGCAGCGTTGCCTCGGTTCGCCGTTCATGCTCGAGGGCGAGGTGGTCTCCGGCGACCGGCGCGGGCGGACCCTCGGCTTTCCGACGGCGAACATCGTGCCCGACGAACGCTTCGTCCACCCCGGCTACGGGATCTACGCCGCGTTCGCCAACGGCCTGCCCGCCGCGGTCAACGTGGGCGTTCGCCCGACCTTCGAGAGCGGCAGGGGCGTCCTCGTCGAGACCTACATCATCGACCACGACGAGGACCTCTACGGCAAGCAGCTGCGGGTCGCGTTCGTGAAGCGGCTCCGGGGCGAGAAGCGCTTCGACGGGGTCGACGAGCTCGTCGCACAGATGCACCGCGACGTCGAGGAGGCCCGCGAGGTCTGTGCTACATTCTCGCGTCCCTGAGGCGCCCCGCCCACCGCGATGCGCCCAACGTATGCTTGAAAGAGATCGATGTCGCTGACCAAGGACAAGAAAGCAGAGCTCGTCGGCAAGTACGGCCGCGACGGCGACGACACGGGGTCCACCGAGGTCCAGGTCGCCCTTCTCACCGAGCGGATCAACGAGCTCACCGAGCACCTGCGCACCCACAGCAAGGACCACCATTCCCGTCGTGGCCTGTTGATGCTGGTCGGGCGCCGTCGCCGCCTGCTGCGGTACCTGGAGCGGACGGACCTCGAGCGCTACCGCTCGCTGGTCGCCGAGCTCGGCCTCCGGCGCTGAGCCACCGGCTGGTCCGATGATCGAGCCCGGCATCCCCGCGCCCGGCTTCCGCCTCCACGACCACGCCGGCAACGAGGTCGCGCTCGAGGACTTCTCCGGTCGTCGCCTGGTGATCGCCTTCTACCCGCTCGACTTCAGCGCGGTCTGCACCGACCAGCTCTCGATCTATCAGGAGGTCCTCGGCGAGATCGAGGCCCGCGACGCAACCCTGGTCGGCATCAGCGTCGATTCCGCGGCCTGCCACGCAGCGTTCCGCGAGAAGCTCGGCCTGACCTTCCCGCTGCTCGCCGACTTCCACCCGAAGGGGGAGGTCTGCGCGGCATACGGCGCCTACCTCGACGATTGGGGCCATTCGAACCGCTCGCTGGTGCTCGTGGAGCGAGATGGGACCGTCGCCTGGTCGTTCGCCGCCCCGACGCCGCTGGAGATCCCCGGCGCGAACCTGATCTTCGACGCCCTGGACGGGGCCTGAGACCACGCCGGCGTGGTCTCCTCGCTGGGGAGCGCCGCCGTCCCGCCCCCGGGTGAGGGCGACCACGTCCGCGGCGACGGCCCGCTCGCCGTCCTTTACCTCGATCTCGCCTGTCCGCGCTGCGCGGGCAGTTGGGGACGGATCTCGGCCCTGCCGCTGCGCCTCTGCGTGCGCCACTTCCCGGTCGCGAGCAAGCGCCCGCGCTCGCCCGCTCTCCACCACGCCGCCGAAGCGGTCGCGGCGCAGTCGGAGCCGGCGTTCTGGGATTTCTGGGACTCGCTGCTGGGCGATCGCGCGTACGTCGACGACCCTCACCTCTGGGAGCGGGTGCGGGCGATGGGGCTCGATCTCGAACGCTTCCAGGCCGACCGCCGGAGCGAATCCGTGATCGCCCGCGTCGACCGCGACTTCCGTTCCGGGATCCGGGCCGGGGTCACGGGGACCCCGGCCGGCTTCGCCGGGACCAACCCGCTCGGCCCCGACCTCGAGGCGGGGCTCGAGGAGCTCTGCCTACGCGGCGAGCGGGCCTGAGAGGGCGCCGCCGCGCTCCATCTGTAACCTCTCGCCGGAAAATCAATCCGAAACTGAGTGGGTCGTCACCACGCGGGTCTCAATCTCCCGCGCCGAATACGGAAGCGACGGCCTCGGAAGGAAAAGCGAATAAATGACTATGTTCGACGTTAAGAGCGTCTCGGTCGAGGTCGGCGGAGCGGAGATCTCGTTCGAAACCGGAAAGCTCGCCCGCCAGGCGAGCGGCGCCGTCGTCGTCCGCAGCGGAGACACGATGGTCCTCTGCACCGCGACGATGGGCAACCTCCGGGATGTTGACTTCCTGCCGCTGACCGTCGACGTGGAGGAGCGGCACTACGCCGTCGGCCGGATCCCCGGCTCCTACTTCCGGCGCGAGGCCCGCGCCGGCGAGAAGGCCACCCTGACCGCCCGGATGATCGACCGCCCGCTGCGGCCGCTCTTCCCGAAGGGCTGGCACTACGAGACGCAGCTCGTCTCGACGCCGCTCTCGGTCGACCACGTCCACCCCTACGACATCCTCGCGATGAACGGCGCCTCCGCGGCCCTGGCGATCTCGCCGGTCCCGGTCGCCGAGCACGTCGGCGCCGTCCGCGTCGGCAAGCTCGACGGCGACTTCGTCGTCAACCCGTCGGAGGAGGAGCACGAGAACCTCGAGATGGACCTGATCGTCTCCGGCTCCAAGGACGCGATCCTGATGGTCGAGTGCGGTGCCGACAACGTCACCGAGGCCGAGGTGCTCGACGCCCTCGACATCGCCCACGCCGAGATCAAGAAGCTCGTCGGCGCGATGGAGGAGCTGGCGGGCATCGCCGGCAAGGAGAAGATCTCGGTCGAGGCTCCGGCTCTCGACGAGGCCCTCGTCGAGCAGATCCGTGGCAGCCATGCCAACGCGATCGACGAGGCGACCAGCGTCCCCGAGAAGCTCGCCCGCCAGGAGGCGATCGAGGCGATCAAGGACGCCGTCCTTGCCCAGTACGCGCCGGAGACCGGCGACGAGGAGGCTGACGCCGCCCGCCGCGACGAGGTCTCGCGTGCCTTCGGCTCGATCGAGAAGACGACGATCCGTCGTCGCATCGCGATCGACAAGAAGCGCCCGGACGGTCGCGCCCAGGACGAGATCCGCCCGATCGAGACCGAGGTCGACATCTCGCCCCGGGTTCACGGCTCGGCGTTGTTCACCCGCGGCGAGACGCAGATCCTCTCCAACGTGGCGCTCGGCACCACCCGGATGGACATGCGGCTCGACAACCTCGGGCTGCAGGAGACCAAGACGTTCTTCCACCACTACAACTTCCCGCCCTACTCGGTCGGGGAGGCCGGGTTCATGCGTGGGCCGAAGCGCCGCGACATCGGACACGGCGCGCTCGCCGAGCGGGCGCTGGCGCCGACGATGCCGAGCGTGGAGGACTTCCCCTACGTCACCCGGGTCGTCTCCGAGACCCTGGAGTCCAACGGCTCCTCGTCCATGGGCTCCGTCTGTGCCTCCTCGATGGCCCTCCAGGCCGCGGGCGTCCCGGTGTCCTCACCGGTCGCCGGCGTGGCCATGGGCCTGATCAAGGAGGACGACCACGTGATCGTCCTGACCGACATCGCCGGCGTCGAGGATCACCTCGGCGACATGGACTTCAAGGTCGCCGGCACCGAGGAGGGGATCAACGCCCTCCAGATGGACATCAAGATCACCGGCGTCACCTTCGACATCCTCCGCGAGGCGCTGGAGCAGGCCCGCCAGGGCCGGCTGTTCATCCTCGGCAAGATGTCGGAGGCGATCGACGGGCCGCGCGAGCAGCTCAGCCCGACCGCCCCGCGGATCGAATCGATCAAGATCGACCCGGAGAAGATCGGCGCGGTCATCGGCAAGGGCGGCGAGACGATCCGTGGCCTCTCGGAGGAGTTCGAGGCCCAGATCGACGTCGAGGACGACGGCACGATCCGCGTCTACGCGGCCAACGGCGAGCTCGTCGAGGCCTGCATCGCGCAGATCGAGGCGATGACCCGCGAGGCCGAGGTCGGCGACACGTTCAAGGGCAAGGTCGTCAAGACCACGACCTTCGGCGCGTTCGTCGAGCTCGTCAAGGGCACCGACGGCCTCCTGCACATCTCGGCGGTCAAGCCGGGTGAGCGGGTCGAGGCCGTCGAAGACGTCCTCTCCCAGGGCGACGAGCTGGACGTGACCGTGGTCGAGGTCGATCGCGAGCGTGGCCGGATCGGCCTGCGCCGCTCCGACGACCCGGCGATCGCCGGGAAGTCCAAGGAGGAGCTGGCCGCCGTGGGCAGCGGTGACCGCGGCCCACGCCGCGGCGGTGGAGACCGCGGCGGCCGCGGGCGCGATCGCGACCGTCGCCGCGGTGGCGACCGCGAGCGCCGGCGCCGCGACTGAGGACGCCCGTGGACCTTCCCGAAGGCGTCGAGCTGACCGAACTCGAGGGCGGCCTCAAGGTCGTCACCGAATCCGTTCCGTCGGTCCGCTCGGTCGCCCTCGGGCTCTGGGTCCGCACCGGATCGCGTGACGAGACGCCGGCCCAGGCCGGCGTCTCACACTTCCTCGAGCACCTCCTGTTCAAGGGCACCGAGCGTTACTCGGCGATCGAGATCTCGGAGTACTTCGACGGGCTCGGCGCGGCGACGAACGCCGCGACCGGCAAGGAGACGACCCACCTGTACTCGCGGTTTCTCGACGAGCACACCGAGAAGGCGCTCGACCTCCTGGCCGAGATGTTCCTGAAGCCGACCTTCCCGGACATCGACTCCGAGCGCCAGGTGGTGATCGAGGAGATCGCGATGTACGAGGACGAGCCGTCCGATCGCGTACACGACGTCCTCGCCGACGCGATCTACGGCGAGGCGCCGCTCGGGCAGCGCATCCTCGGGACCGCGGACGTGATCGGCTCGATCCCGATCCCCGACATCTCCGCTTATCACCAGGCCCGCTACGTGAGCTCGAACATCGTCCTCTCGGCCAGCGGGAGCCTCGAGCACGATCGCATCGTCGCGCTGGCGGGCCGCCACCTGCAGCCGCGCCGCGGCGAGGTCGGGCCTTCCGACGGCGGGCCCGCAGCCGGGTCCGGGCGGCTGCGGTTCTACCCGAAGGAGACGGAGCAGTACCACATCTGCTTCGGCGCCCCGGGCATCAGCCGCAGCGACGAGCGCCGCTTCGTGCTCAACGTGATGGACACCATCCTCGGCGGCTCGAGCTCCTCGCGACTGTTCCGGGAGATCCGGGAGAAGCGAGGGCTCGCCTACTCGGTCGGCTCGTACTCCTCGCAGTACGCCGACCAGGGCACCGTCGCGATGTACGTGGGCACCCGCGAGGACAACGTCGCCGAGGCCTGCGACGTGATCGCCGGCGAGCTGGAGTCGCTGCGGACGACGCCGGTGGGCGCGGAGGAGCTGGCGCGGGCGAAGGAGCACGTCAAGGGCCGCACGGTCCTCGTCCTCGAGTCGACCTCGGCGCGGATGAGCCGGAACGGCAACGCCGTCCTCTTCGGCCTGCCGTTGCTCGGCATCGACGAGATCATCGCCAGGATCGACGCCGTGACGATCGACGACGTGGCCGAGCTCGCCGCCGAGCTCTACGCGCCGGAGCGGATCTCGGCCGCCTGCATCGGTGCCGACGAGGACTGCTTCCGCAAGGCGGTCGCGCCGGTCAGCGCGGCGCTCGTCTGACGACCCGGGCGCCCGGCGCCGGCGGCGGGCCCGGATGCCGTGCGGTTCGTCGTATGCTGCGGCCGCATGCCCGAACCGATCGCAGTCGCAGTCGCAGGCGCAGCCGGCCGGATGGGCGCGACCGTCTGCGATGCCGTGGAGTCGGCGGAGGGCCTGGAGCTGGCGGGGAGGGCGGATCCGGCACTCGGAACCGAGATCGGCGACCTCCTCGGAGACGCCGACGTCGTCGTCGACTTCACGGTTCCCGATCAGGCCCTGCCGAACGCCCACGCGTGCCTGCACGCGGGCGTCAGCGTCGTCATCGGCACGACGGGTTTCGACCTCGACAAGCTGCGGCGCTGCGCCGAGGACCATTGGAACGGGGGGGAGGGGGCGCGAGCGTTCGTCGCCCCGAACTTCGCGATCGGCGCGGTGCTGATGATGGAGCTGGGCCGGCGGGCGGCCGAGTTCATGCCCGAGGTCGAGATCATCGAGCTCCACCACGATCGCAAGCTCGATGCTCCATCCGGCACCGCGGCACGGACCGCGGACCTGCTGACGGCCGCCGGGGCCCACGTCCACGAGCCGATCCACTCGGTCCGGCTCCCGGGCCTCGTCGCCCACCAGGAGCTGATCTTCGGTGGCGAGGGCGAAACGCTGACGATCCGTCACGACTCGATCGACCGCAGCTCGTTCATGCCCGGGGTCGTCCTCGCGTGTCGTCGCGTGGGCTCGTTGCCCGACCCCCTGACGGTCGGCCTCGAAGCCATACTCTAGGACCGCAACACGAGGAAGGAAGAGGATCTTGAGCGACGACCTTGCACGGATGGACGCGACGGCCCAGGCGGAGCTGGTGAGCTCCGGGGAGGCGAGCCCCGGCGAGCTGATCGAGGCGGCGATCGAGCGCGCCGAGCGCGTCAACCCCGAGATCAACGCGGTGATCCACGACCTCTCGGAGACCGCTCGGGCCGCTGCTTCCGGCGATCTTCCGGACGGGCCGTTCAAGGGCGTGCCCTTCCTCCTGAAGGATCTCGGCGCCGCCAACGCGGGCGAGCCCCTCCACATGGGGATGAAGGTCCTCAAGGAGGCGAACTTCCACTCGCCACTCGACACGACCCTCGCCCAGCGCTTCAAATCGGCGGGGCTGATCACGATCGGGAAGACGAACACGCCGGAGCTCGGGATCGTCGCGACGACGGAGCCGAAGGCATACGGTGCGACGAGGAACCCGTGGGACACGTCGCGCTCGCCCGGCGGCTCGAGCGGCGGATCCGGGGCGGCGGTCGCCGCGGGCATCGTCCCGATGGCACACGCCAACGACGGCGGCGGCTCGATCCGGATTCCCGCCTCCAACAACGGCCTCGTCGGCCTCAAGCCGACCCGCCAGCGGATCAGCGAAGGACCGATCATCGGGGACAACATGTCGGGCGTGACCGTCGAGCTCTGCGTCTCGCGGTCGGTCCGTGACACCGCCCGGCTGCTGGAGGCGGTCCACGGTCCCGCGCCCGGGGATCCCTACGTGGCCCCGCCGCCGTTGCGGCCCTACACCGACGAGCTTGAAGACGAGAGCGGCGGCCTGCGGGTCGGCATCATGCGCCGGCCGGCCGTCGAGGGCCTGGAGGTGGCGAAGCCCTGCCTGGAGGCCGTCGAGAAGGCGGCGAAGCTGATCGAGGGCCTCGGACACGACGTCGACGAGGGCAACCCCCTCGACATGCTGCCGGCGGGGGAGGGAGGGCCCGACATCGAGGACAGCTTCCTGACCCGCTGGGCCGCCGGCCAGGCAGCGACGCTGACCCAGCTCGGCATGCTCCTCGGGCGTCCGATCACCGAGCACGACGTCGAGCCGCTGACCTGGACGATGGCGCAGATCGGGCACGAGCGGACTTCGGGGCGCTACCTGATCGACGTCGGCATCCACCAGGGCCTGAGCCGGGTGGTGGCCGGGTGGTACGAGACGGGCTACGACCTCCTGCTGACGCCGACGATGGCGGAGATCGCGCCGCCGCTCGGCGAGATCGACACCGCGGCGCCCGACCCGATGTCGGCGTTCACCCGCTGCCTGCCCTCCGGGGCGTTCACTGCCCTCTTCAACATCACCGGTCAGCCGGGGATCAACGTCCCGCTGCACTGGACCGAGGAGGGCGTGCCCGTCGGCGTCCAGATCGTCGCCCCGTTCGGGCGCGAGGACCTGCTGATCAGGGTGGCGGCGCAACTCGAGAAGGCCGCACCGTGGGCCGACCGCACGCCGCCGGTGTTCGCCGCGGCTGGCTAACCTCAGCGCCATGACTCGATTCAGCGGCGTTCTCACCGCGATGGCGACGCCGTTCTGCGACGACGGCGAGGTCGACCGCGCCGCCGCGGGGCGCCTCGCCGTCCACCTGCTCGAGAACGGCTCCGACGGGCTCGTCGTCGCCGGCACAACCGGCGAGGCCGCGACCCTCACCGACGAGGAGCAGATCGACCTGCTCCGAGCGGTCCGCGCGGAGGTGGGCCGGGACGCGTTCCTGATCTGCGGCAGCGGGACGAACGACACGCGGCACTCGATCGGGCTCACCCGCGCCGCCGACGCGGCCGGCGCGGACGCGATGCTGGTCGTCACCCCGTACTACAACAAGCCGAACGAGGCCGGGATCAGGGCCCACGTCGAGGCGGTCGCCGGCTGCACCGACAAGCCGATCGTCCTCTACAACATCCCTTCGCGGACGGTGGTCAACATGGCACCGGAGCTGCTGGCCGAGCTCGCGGGGATCGACAACGTCGTCGCGCTGAAGCAGGCGAACGACGCCGAGCTCGGCCCGATCCCGGGACTCGACCTCCTCGCCGGCAACGACAACGTCTTGCTTCGCTGCCTCGAGCTCGGCGGCACCGGCGGGATCACGGTGGCCTCGCACATCGTCGGCCCGCAGATGGCCGCGATCCATCAGCACCATCGCGACGGCGAGGCCGAGCTCGCGCGCGAGATCGACGCCGGAATCGCACCGCTCTACGAAGCCCTCGCCGTCACCACGAACCCGATGCCGCTCAAGGGGGCGCTCGGGATGCTCGGGATCTGCTCGGAGCGGACGCGGCTGCCGATGGTCCCGCTCGACGACGGGCAGCGGGCGGTCGTCCGCGCCGCGCTCGAAGCCGCCGACCTCGAGGTCGTCGCGTGAGCGGGAGCCTCCGGATCCTGCCGCTGGGCGGGCTCGGCGAGATCGGCAAGAACATGATGGTCGTCGAGTACGACGGCCGGATCGTCATCGTCGACACCGGGCTCATGTTCCCGACCGCCGAGATGCTCGGCATCGACCTGGTGCTTCCCGACTTCGACTACCTGCGGGGGCGCGTCGGCGACATCGAGGCGATCGTGCTCACGCACGGGCACGAGGATCACGTCGGCGCGCTCCCTTACGTCATCCGCGAGATCGGGGCCCCGCCGGCCATCTACGGCGGCCGGCTGACGATCGGCATGGTCCGCTCGAAGCTGGAGGAGCACAAGCTCAGGGACATGCCGCTTCGCGACCTCGAGCCGGGGATGCCCGTCGAAGCCGGGAAGTTCGGGATCGAGCTCGTGCACATGTCGCACTCGATCCCCGATGCCTGCGCGGTCGCGCTGACGACGCCGCTGGGCACGATCCTCGTCACCGGCGACTACAAGTTCGACCAGACGCCGGTCGACGGCCGGCCGGCGGACTTCGCGCGGCTGGCGCGGCTCGGCGACGAAGGGCTGCTCTGTCTCTGCGGCGATTCGACGAACGCGGATCGCCCGGGGGTCGCGATGTCGGAGGCGAGCGTCGGCCCGGCCCTGCTCGAGACCTTCTCCCGTTGCGACGGCCGCATCATCGTCACCTGCTTCGCCTCCAACGTCCACCGCGTCCAGCAGGTCGTCGACGCCGCCGAGGTCCTCGGCCGCAAGGTCGCGCTCGTCGGCCGGTCCATGCGGAAGAACTTCAACATCGCCTCGAACCTCGGAATCGCCAGCGCTCCCGAGGGGCTCCTGATCCAGCCTCGGGAGATCGAGGACTATCCGGACGAGGAGGTGATCGCGATCTCGACCGGCAGCCAGGGCGAGCCGCTGTCGGCCCTGCGGCGAATGGCCCACGGTGAGCATCGCGACGTCGAGCTGCATTCGGGCGACACCGTCGTCTTCTCGGCCACGCCCGTGCCCGGTAACGAGCGGTCGGTGAACGAGACGGTCGACCGCATCTTCGAGATCGGCGCCCGCGTCATCACCGCGGCCGACGCACCGATCCATGCCTCCGGCCACGGCTATCAGGAGGACATGAAGCTGATGCTCAACCTGACGCGCCCGCGTTACGTGATGCCGGTCCACGGCGACTTCAAGCGGATCCGCCTGCACGCCCTCCTGGCCGAGTCCGTCGGGGTCGAACCGGAGCGGATTTTCCGCACCCGCAACGGGGTCCCGCTCGAGATCGGCGCCGACGGCGCCCGCCTCGGCGAGGACGTCGGCGCGGGGATGATCTTCGTGGACGGTCTCGAGCTCGGGGAGCCCGACGACGCCGCGCTGCGCGACCGCAAGACGCTCTCCGCAGACGGGCTCGTGATCGTCGTCGCCACGGTCTCGCTCGAGGACCTCGAGGTCGCTGCCGACCCGGAGATAACGTTCCGCGGCGTCCCGATGCAGTCCGGCGAGGACAGCGACCGGCTGATCGACGAGCTCGCGGACGTCGTCGAGGACAAGCTCGAGGACGTCCTTCAGGGTCACGCGCGCGAGCCGGCGCTGATCCGTCAGGAGATCCACGACGCCGTCGCCACCTTCGTCTACAAGCGCCTCAAGCGGCGGCCGATGGTGCTGCCCGTGGTGATCGAGGTCTGATCGCCCGCGGACGGGGGTGGTTCCGAGCGCCCCCGGGGCGACTGGACCGACCCAAGTGTGGGTTGGATCGCCCCAAAAAGACGCCCGCCGGATCAGGGAGGGGGATCCGGCGGGCTGGCAATTGGCTCAGGCTGGCCAATCAGGTGCCGCTCGGCCGGTTTTGGGGAGGACCGGGCGGCTGTGTTGTCTCGTCCGCAGGGAATACTCGGCCGCGTCCCTAAAGAGCCGCTCAAGCGCGGCAAAGAGTTCGCTCAAACTTTCTCGGGTGCCTCGGAGGAGCGCGAGGCGAGCGGGAGGCGGATCTCGAAGCGGGCACCGCCGGCTTCGGCGCTGCCCGCCGTGACCGAGCCTCCGTGGGCCACCGCGACCGCACGGACGATCGAGAGCCCGAGCCCGGTGCCGGTGCCGTTCCGCGAGCTGCGGTCGGCCGGGCCCTCGCCGCGGACGAAGCGATCGAACACCTGTGACTCCATCCCCGCGGGCAACCCGGGGCCGTCGTCGGCGACGGTCAGCAGCGCCTTCCCGTCGCGTTCGGAGAGCTCGACGCTCACCGTCGTGCCCTCGGGCGTGTGGCGGATCGCGTTCTCGAGCAGGTTCAGGACCATCCGGTGGAGCTCGTCGGGATTGCCGGTGACCGGTGCGGCGTTGTCGAGCTCGGCCACGAAGTCGTGGCCGTCGGCGACCGGGGAGACCTCCTCGAGCGCCTCGGAGGCGACCATGGCGAGATCGCAGTCGACGCGGCGGCCGACGCGACCGGCGTCGGCGCGGGCGAGCAGGAGGAGATCACCGACCAACCTGTTCATGCGCTTCGAGCTGCGCAGCGCCGAGGCGACCGCGGCGGCCTCGTCGTCCTCCTCGGGGTCGGCGGCGAGCGACTGCTCGAGCAGCTCGAGGTTCGCGAGGATGCTGGACAGCGGGGTCCGCAGCTCGTGGGAGGCGTCGGCCACGAACTCGCGCTGCCTCTTCATCGCTCCCTCCGTCTCCGAGCGGGCGGCGTCGAGCTCGCGCACCATCTGGTCGAGCGTCCGTGCCAGCTCGGCGACCTCGTCGTCGCTCTCGGGCTCGGGGATCCGGCGCGAGGTGTCGCGGGTCGTCGCGATCTCGCTCGCGGCGGCCGTGAGGGCGGAGATCGGCCGCATCGCTCGGTTCGCGACGGCCATTCCGGCGATGCCCGCGAGGAGGGTCCCGACGGCGACCCCGGCGGCCAGGAACAGCCAGAGTCTCCCGACGGTCGCGTCGACCGCCGACTCGGGACGCGCGTACTGGAGGAAGATCGGGACGGCGCCGATCGCCGTGTTGGTGAAGATCTGGGCCGTCGCGACCTGAAGCGGCCCCGAGGAGACGACGCCGGAAGGGTCGGGGGTCGGAAAGCGCGCGGTCGAGGAGGTGCTCCGGATCGTCTGACCGTCCGCGAGGACGAGTCTGATCTCGGCATCGTTCGCGAGTGCGACCTGCTCGAGCACCGAGTTGTCGGGCTGGCCGGCCGAGTTGAACTCGATGCTGTTCGCCAGCGTCGCTGCGTTGCCGCGCAACTCGTTCTCGAAGTCGCTGTGGAGCCGGTCGGTGACGAGCCGGCCGACGACGGCCGCGAAGCCGATCAGGATGACGGCGGTCAGCGCCGCCGAGACGATCGCGATCCGGATCCGGACCGGGAGGCGCCGGGACCGGGCGTAGAGGTGCTTGAGGCCCTGGAACGGGTTCATCCGTTCACTCCCTGACCACGTAGCCGGCACCCCGCTTGGTATGCAGGATCCGTTCCTCTCCTCCCTCTTCGAGCTTGCGCCTGAGGTTGCTGATGAACACGTCGATCGTGTTCGTCATCGATGTCGGGTCGTAGCCCCAGACCTCCTCGAGCAGACGCTCGCGCGAGATCACGAGCCGTTCGTTCCGCATCAGGAACTCGAGCAGCTCGAACTCGCGGTTGGTCAGGTCGATGACGCGCTCCCCGCGCGTCACCTCCCGGGTGCCCGGGTTCAGGACGAGATCACCGACGGTGAGCGACGCGGTGCCCCGCGGCGGCCGGCGCCGGAGCAGCGCCCGGATCCGGGCCAGGAGCTCGGCCCGCTCGAACGGCTTGACCAGGTAGTCGTCGGCCCCGGCATCGAGCCCCTCGACGCGGTCGCCCGTGTCCGAGCGCGCGGTCAGGATCAGGATCGGGACATCGCCGGCGGCGCGAAGCTTCCGGCAGACCTCGACCCCGTCGAGGCGCGGGAGCCCGAGGTCGAGGATCACCAGGTCGGGAACGAACTCGGAGGCCATGCTCAGGGCCTCTTCACCGTCTCCGGCGGTGCGGACCTCGTGGCCCTCCTGCCGCAGCGAGCGCCGCAGGACGTCGGCGATGTCCTCGTCGTCCTCGACGACGAGGACACGCCCGATCAGGTTGTCGGCCTCGCTCACCGGAGCGATTCTAAAGATCGGATCCGGCCTGCCTCCCGGGCCGGGCCCGCGCGCAAGCGCTTCGCCGTCCCGTCACGACGTCACGCGCAGGGGACGGGAGCGAGGCGTCGAAGGGGTCGCCAGATGTCACCAAAGCCATTCCTGCGACCGAAGGCGCGCAGCAAGACGGCCTCCGCCAAGCGGGGCAAGGGGCCGGCTGCGCGCAAGAGCCCTGCCGCCCCGCGCGAGCTCGACCAGCGCCACCTGGACCTGATCGGCCTCGGCCTGTTGGCCGCGGCCCTCTACCTCGGCTTCGTCCTCTACGCCGGCTGGGACGGCGGCCTCGGCGGCTCGGGCCTGGAGGCCGCGCTGACGTGGACCGGCGGCGCCGTCGCCTACGCGGTCCCGATGGTGCTCGCGGGCTGCGGGCTGGCGCTGGTGATCCGCCCGTTGCTGAGCGTGCCCGGGACGATCAACGCCGGCGCGATCCTGCTGGTGGCCGGCCTGCTGCTCGCGTTCGCCGCCGGGACCGCCGGCCTCGGCCCGGACCAGCCGGCACGGACCGAGCTCTTCGACCCCGATTTCCTGACCGGCCACGGCGGCGTCCTCGGGGAGGCCCTCTACTGGGCTTCGACGACCCTGTTTCAGACCGTGGGCGCCCACATCATCGCGATCCTCATGCTCCTCAGCGGCATCCTGCTCCTCAGCGGACGACCGCTGGTCAGCCTCGTCGGCTCGGGAGCCGAGGCCGCCGGCCGTGCCCGTCACGCGACCGGCGAGATGGCGCGTGCGGTCCGCTCGCGGCGCGACCGGGCCGGCGAGCACGTCGGCGACGGCTGGACCACCGAGCACTACCCGTCCGCCGCCGAGCACGAGGACGCGGGGGAGACGCCGGTGCTCGGCAGCGAGGACGAGACGAACGAGTTCGAGCTCGGTGCGGACGAGGACCCCGCGCCCGATGGGGCGGAGGGCACCGGTGAGCACGGCTTCGACGACGACGGATTCGTCGAGGAGGAGCCCGAGGAGGAGCCCAAGCCGGTCATCGAAGGGAAGCCCGGCGAGGAGGACGAGATCGCGATCAGCCGGACCCCGCAGGGCGCGAAGCGCGGCGGCATCACCGAGTCGGACGAGATCGACTACCGCAACCCGCCCACGAAGCTCCTGCGCCGGGGCGGCGACGATCGCGGCAGCGGACCCGACCGCCGGGAGATGGAGAAGACGGCGCGGGCGCTGCTGGAGGTGCTCAGCCACTTCAAGATCGAAGCCAGGCTGATCGGGACCGTGACGGGACCGCACGTGAGCCGCTACGAGCTCCAGCTCGCGCCCGGCACGAAGGTCGGCAAGATCGCCCAGCTCAAGGACGACCTCGCGTACGCGCTCGCCTCGACCGACATCCGGATCCTCGCTCCGATCCCGGGGAAGAAGGCCGTGGGCGTCGAGGTCCCCAACACCCGACGGAAGATGGTCCGCCTCGGCGACATCTACCAGGGGCGGCCGGAGGGGGCCTCCCCGCTGCTCTCGTGGCTCGGCAAGGACATCTCCGGCCAGGCGGTCTCGATGGACCTGGCGAAGATGCCCCACGTCCTCGTCGCCGGCACGACCGGCTCCGGCAAGTCGGGCTCGGTCAACGCGATCCTGACGTCGATGCTCCTGCACGCCTCGCCGAACGAGCTCCGGCTCGTGCTCGTCGATCCCAAGCAGGTCGAGCTCAACCACTACGACTCGGTCCCGCACCTGCTCACCCCGGTGGTGACCAACGCCCGCGTCGCCTCGAACGTGCTCGAGAACCTCGTCGCCGAGATGGAGGCGCGCTACACCGTGATGGGCAAGGCCCGCGGCCGCAACCTCGACGAGCTCAACCGGATCCGGCAGAAGGCCGGCGAGGCCCCGTTGCCCCACATCCTCTGCGTGATCGACGAGCTCGCCGACCTGATGATGGTCGCGCCCGGCGAGGTCGAGGATTCGATCATCCGCCTCGCGCAGAAGTCGCGAGCGGTCGGCATCCACCTGCTCCTGGCGACCCAGCGGCCCTCGACCGACGTGATCACGGGCACGATCAAGGTCAACATCCCCGCGCGGATCGGGTTCGCGGTCGCCTCGCAGATCGATTCGCGCGTGATCCTCGACCAGGGCGGCGCCGAGAGCCTGCTCGGGCAGGGGGACATGCTCTTCCGGCCGGTCGGCTCCTCGAAGCTGCAGCGTGTCCAGGGCGCATTCGTGACCGAGGAGGAGATCGCGCGGGTGGTCTCATTCTGGTCGAAGCAGGGGGAGCCGAACTTCGACCAGGACCTCCTCGTCGAGAAGGCTCCGGTCGACGTGGACGGGGACGGCGGCGGCGAGTTCTCACCCGACGAGGACGACCTGCTCGAGGACGCGATCCGGATCTGCGTCGAGACCGAGACCGCATCGGTGTCGATGATCCAGCGGCGCCTCCGCGTCGGCTACACCCGCGCCGGGCGCCTGATCGACATGCTGGAGCGGCGGGGCGTCATCTCCGGTTACGAGGGCTCGAAGCCGCGCCAGGTCCTGATCGGCGCGGCCGACATCCCGCGGATCCTCGCGGGGGGCGACGACGCCGGCGAGGAAGGCGCGGCCGAGGACGCCGGCCTCGAGCCGATCCAGGGCTGATCTTTCAGCCCATGCGGGCGGCACTGTCCGGCCGCAACCGGCTCGCAATACTGAGCAGCCGATGAGCCGTTACGAGGAACAGCAGGCACCGGGGATCGGCGCGACCCTGAAGGAAGCGCGCCGCCGCCTCCGCATGGACATCAAGGAGGCGGAGGAGCGCACGAAGATCCGCACCCGCTACCTGCGGGCGCTCGAGGCCGAGGACTGGGAGGTGTTGCCGGCCCCCGCGTACGTGCGCGGCTTCCTCCGGACCTATGGCCAGATCCTCGGGCTCGACGGCGAGGCCCTCGCCGACCGCTATCGCCGCACCCAAGAGGAGCCGGCGACGGCCGCACCTCCCGAGCCGGTGCTTCGCAACCGGCACAGCCCCGGCGGCTCGCGGCCGCCGTCGCGGGGCGGGCTGATCGCCGCGATCGCGGCCGCGATCGTCGTGCTGGTCGCCGTCCGGGCCGCGATCGGCCTGACCTCCGGCGACGACGAGCCCGACCAGAGCAAGCGGCCGGGGAAGGCGAAGGAGGCGAAGCGGATCAAGAATCCGCCGAAGCCGGATTCGAAGCCGATCGACATCAAGGTGGAGCCGCTGGCCAGCACCCGCATCTGTCTCGTCGGCGGCGGCGAGGCGCTGATCGACTCGCAGGTCCTCACGGCCGGCGCCACCGAGAAGTTCGGGGGCGAGAGCAAGTACCGCCTCGACCTGATCGGCGGCGGCTCGGTCAGGGTCCAGGCGGGAGCGGACGAGCAGAAGCTCGAACCCGGCGGCAACGCCAGCTACGAGGCCGACTCGCGCGGCATCGAGGAGATCGACTTCGCGGGACCGGACTGCCCGTGAGCGTCCGCGCCGGAATCGTCGTCACCGGCACCGAGGTCCTCACGGGCCGGGTCACCGACCGGAACGGCCCGTGGGTCTCGGAGCGGCTCGGACAGCTCGGCTGCGAGGTCGCCCACATCGTCTGCGTGGGCGACCGCCCGGACGACCTCGCGGACGCGCTCGGGTTCATGCGGTCCTCCGCCGTCGACCTGATCTTCACGACGGGCGGCCTCGGCCCCACGGCCGACGACCTGACCGCGGAGATCGTGGGGCGCTTCGCGGGGCGCGAGATGATCCTGGACGAGGCGATGGAGAGGCGGATCGCGGAGATCGTCGCCGGCTTCGCGCGGCGGATGAAGTTCGACCCCGAGGCCCTGCGGGACGGCACCCGCAAGCAGGCGATGGTGCCCGAGGGCGCGATCGCCCTCGATCCGGCGGGCACCGCTCCGGGACTGGTCGTCGAAGCCGGCGGCCCCGTGGTCGTCGTCCTCCCGGGGCCGCCGCGCGAGCTGCAGGCGATGTGGGCGCAGGCGGTCGGCGCCCCGCCCGTCGCCGCGGTCCTCGGTCGCGCCGACGACTACGAGGTCGAGACCATGAAGATGTTCGGGATCCCCGAATCGACACTCGCCAAGACCCTGCGGGAGATCGAGCGCGACATCGACCTGGGGCCGCTCGAGATCACGACGTGTCTGCGGCGGGGGGCCGAGCTCGAGATCGACGTGCGCAACCGGGTGAGCGACAGGACGCTGCGCGACTCCCTCTTCGCCGCGCTTCGCGAGCGCCACGAGCGCTTCGTCTACACCGAGCGGGGCGAGAGCATCGACGAGATCGTCGCCCGCCTGCTCGCGGGCAGCTCGATCGGCCTCGGCGAGTCCTGCACGGGGGGGCTCCTGGCCGCCCGCCTGACCGACCCGCCGGGCGCCTCCGACTACTTCCGGGGCGGCATCGTCGCCTACTCGAACGCCGCGAAGGAGGAACTGCTCGGCGTGCCGGCCGAGCTGATCGCCGCGCACGGGGCGGTGTCGCCCGAGGTCGCCGCGGCGATGGCGCGCGGGGCGATGGAGAGGCTCGGCGCCGAGGTCGGCGTCGGGATCACCGGGATCGCGGGCCCCGGCGGCGGAACCGAGGAGAAGCCGGTCGGGTACGTCTGCATCTGCGTCGTCGACGCGGCCGGGAACGTCCTCGCCCGCGATCCGAAGCTGCCGGGGACGCGGGACGACGTCCGCGACCGCAGCGCGAGCGTGGCGATGCACATGATCCGCCGCCTGCTGATCGGCGGGGACCTGCCGCTCTAGGCGGGCTCGGCGAAGAGCTCGAGCATCCCGGAGAGGACGGCGTCGGGCGCCTCCTCGGGTAGCCAGTGACCGGCATCGGGAACGACCCGGAGGCGCATCCGCGGGGCGTTCGCCTCGGACCCGGCCTGCTGTTCGGGCCGGATCACCGGATCGGCGATGCCGACGAACTGGATCGCCGGCTGCGGCATCGTCCGATCGGCGAGCGCCCCCGAGGCGATCTCCCTGATCTCCCTGGTGAGGAAGGTGCGGTAGAGCGCGACGGAGGCGGCCGCGCGATCCGGCTCCGCCCATTGGGAGACGAACGACTCGAGCTCGGCCTCGCTCCAGGTGCGGTCGGGATCGAAGCTCGAGGCGCGGAAGACGGCGCGGGTGAACCCGGGGAGCCTCCGCACCACCTGGCGACCGGCGACCGGTGAGGCGATCAGCGCCATGTAGGCGAGCCGGCGAAGCGTCTTCAGGGCGGCGCGTGCGCCCGGTTCACGCTGCACCCATGGATGGCTGATCCCCGCGGCGGCGAAGTGGGAGATGCGCTCGGGCGCGTCGAGGCAGAGCAGGAAGCCGGCGAAGCCGCCCCAGTCGTGGCCGCCGAGGCGGACCCGCTCGAGCCCGAGGACGTCGAGGAGGCCGAGCACGTCGGCTGCGAGCTCCGACTTCCGGTAGGTGCCGGGCGGGGCCTCCGACCACCCGAACCCCCGAAGGTCCGGGCAGATGACGCGGTAGTGCTCGGCCAGGGGCCCGATCAGGCGCCTCCAGGCGTACCAGTGCTGCGGCCAGCCGTGCAGCAGCACCACCGGCTCGGCGTCGCGCCGCCCGGCGGCCGCAACGTGCATTCGCAGGCCGCCGACCGCGTGGAACTCGTGCTCGACGCCGGGCAGCTCCGGCAGCCGTCGTGGGTCACGCCCTGGCATCCGGCCATCGTCCCAGCTCAGGGCGGGCCGTGATCTGCGGGCGAGGCGGGGGAAATCGCGTCGCCGGCGCGCGGATCCGGCACGGACGGGATCACATCCGTTGCGATCGGTCCTCTAGCTTCGATCCGGATGAGCAGACGCGATCAGGACCCCGCCGGCGAGGAGCAGAAGCGCTCGCGATCGTTCATCGGCATTCCGCTGCCGCCCGCGGACACGGAGGTCGTGGCGGAATGGCAGCGCCGGGCGCTGGGTGAAGGAATGCGCGCGGTCGCGCCCGCGAACCTCCACATCACCCTGGCCTTCCTCGGGGATCGTGATCCCGGCGAGCTCGCTCGCGCCGGTGAGGCCCTCCGGGCGGCGCTGCGCGATGCGGGCGCGATGCGGATCGCACTCGCCGGCGAGCCGATCGGCCTGCCGCGGCGCCGGCCCCGGGTGATCGCCTTCGCCGCGGAGGGACCGATGCTGATGCCGCTGCGCGCGGCCCTGGTCGCGGAGCTGGCGGGCGCCGGCATCGACCTCGGGGATCCGAGGCCCTTCCACCCGCATCTGAGCGTCGCCCGGGTGCGCGGCGGTCACCGCCGGAGCTCGATCGCCGCCGAGCTCGCCCGATTCCCATCGGGCGAGGGAGGACATACGTTCGATGCCGTCCGGGTGGCTCTCTACCGTTCTGAACTCCGGTCCCAGGGTGCTCGCTACAGCGTCCTGGCGGATGTCGAATTGCCGCGTGGAAGCGGCGGATGAGGTGGTTTGAACATGGCAGCAGGAAACAAGCCGACGCCGATCGAGGCGGGCTCGAAGGACGCGAAGGCGAAGGACGCCGCCCTGAAGGCGGCCGTGACCCAGATCGAGCGCGAATTCGGGGCCGGGTCGGTGATGAAGCTCGGCAGCAGGTCCGTCATGGACGTCGAGGCGATCCCCACCGGCGCGCTCTCGCTCGATCTCGCGCTCGGCGTCGGCGGCGTTCCGAAGGGCCGGATCGTCGAGATCTTCGGTCCCGAGTCGTCGGGCAAGACGACGCTGATCTACCACATCATCGCCCAGTGTCAGGCTCGCGGCGGCGTCTGCGCCTTCGTCGATGCCGAGCATGCGATCGACCCCGTCTACGCGCGACGCATCGGCGTCGACACCGACGAGCTGCTCGTCTCCCAGCCCGACTACGGCGAGCAGGCGCTCGAGATCGTCGACGTGCTGACGCGCTCCGGCGCCGTCGACCTCGTCGCGGTCGACTCGGTGGCCGCGCTGACGCCCCGGGTCGAGCTCGAGGGCCAGATGGGAGAGGTCCAGGTGGGGCTGCAGGCACGGTTGATGTCACAGGCGCTGCGGAAGCTCGCCGGCAACCTCAACCGGGCCAAGACCGTCTGCCTCTTCACCAACCAGATCCGCGAGAAGATCGGCGTCAGCTTCGGAAGCCCGGAGACGCAACCCGGCGGACGGGCGCTCAAGTTCTACTCCTCCCAGCGCCTCGACCTGCGCCGGATCGAGACCCTCAAGGAGGGAACCGAGGCGGTCGGCAACCGGGTCCGCGTCAAGGTGGTGAAGAACAAGGTCGCCGCGCCGTTCAAGCAGGCGGAGTTCGACGTCGAGTACGGCGCGGGCATCTCGAACGAGAGCTGCCTGCTCGACCTCGGCGTCGAGCACGACATCGTCACCAAGTCGGGCTCGTTCTTCTCCTACGGCGAGACCCGTCTGGGCCAGGGCCGGAACAACTCCAAGCAGTTCCTCTCCGAGAACCCGGAGATCGCCGATCAGATCGAGGCGAAGATCTACGACGCCGTCGGCGTTCAGCGCCCCCCGGCGCCGGATTCGGCGCCGGCGCCGGTCGAAGAGGAGAGCTCCGAGGCCGCCTGAGCGCCCGGTGGATCCCCAGGATCGCGAGCTCCAGGAGGCTCTGGCCAAGGCGATCGGCGCACTCCGGCGTCGCGAGCGCTCCTCGGCCGAGCTTCACGCCTGGCTGATCGAGCGCTGTTACCCGGCCGCAGTTGCCGAGGGGGCGATCGCCGAGCTGGTCGAGATCGGGGAGCTGGACGACGAGCGCTTCGCCTTCGCGTACGCGGCCGACAAGCGTGACCTCTCGGGGTGGGGAGCGCAGCGGATCGAGGGCGCGCTGATCGATCGCGGGATCGGTCCGGCTCTCGCCGAGCGGGCAGCCGCGGCGCCTCACGAGGAAGAGCTCGATCGCGCCGTCGGCCTCCTGCTGGCGAAGGGGGAGGACCTCGCCGACGACGGGAGCCGGACGCGCGCTCTCTCTCACCTCACCCGGCGTGGCTACGACTACGACCTCGCCTACGAGGCGATCCGGCAGGCGGAGCGAGCGGGCCCGCGAGCCGCGTGATCCGGTCGCGGCAACGCGACGCACTACCATCGTCCGAGGAGATGGAGAGGCGGGGTCGCAGAAAGATCGGCCGGGAACACCCGGCAAATCCCCGGCTTTCGGCGGCGCGCCCGATCGAGAGCGTCGAGCCCGGCGGCGGCGAAGGCGACGCAGCCGATCTACGCGCCCGCCGTGAGGAGATTGCGCGCCTGCAGGAGCGGGCGCTGCACGACGCCGAGTCGGCCCGCCTGAAGCTCGCGGAGATCGAGCGACGCGAGCGTGCGCTGGCCGATCGCGAGCGTAATCTCGATGGCCAGGCCGAAGAGCTCAAGCGCCAGAAGCAGGTGCAGCGCAAGGAGCTCGAGCGGCTGACGGGCCTGACCGTGGCCCAGGCGAAGCAGATGCTGATCGCCGACGTCGAGCACGATGCCCGCCGCCAGGCCGGCCGGGCGCTGCTGGAGATCGAGGCGGAGACGAAGCGGGACGCCGACCGGCGGGCCCGGAACATCCTCTCGATCGCGATGGGGCGGCTCGCGGGCAGCCACGCGAGCGAGACGACCACCAGGCTGATCGAGCTGCCGAGCGAGGAGATGAAGGGCAGGATCATCGGCCGCGAGGGACGCAACATCAGGGCGATCGAGTCGATCACCGGCGTCGACCTGATCATCGACGAGACGCCCAATGCCGTCGTCGTCTCGAGCTTCGACGGCGTCCGCAGGGAGACGGCCCGGCTGATGCTCGAGCGCCTGATCGCCGACGGGCGGATCCAGCCGGCGACGATCGAGGAGGCATACGCCAAGGCCAAGGCCGAGGTCGAAGAGACGACCGCCGCCGAGGGCGAGCGAGCCGAGCTGGAGGCGGGCGTCCACGGGATCGATCCGGAGCTGCTCGAGGTGCTCGGCCGGCTCCGGTTCCGGACGTCGTACGGGCAGAACGTCCTCGACCACCTGGTCGAGTCGGCGAAGATCGCGGGCTCGATCGCCGCGGAGCTCGGCGTGTCGGTCGAGACCGCCCGGCGGGCGACCCTGCTGCACGACATCGGCAAGGCCGTCAGCCACGAGGTCGAGGGGTCGCATGCGCAGGTCGGCGCCTCGATGGCGCGACGCAAGGGGGAGAGCGAAGCCGTGGCCCACGCGATCGAGGCGCACCACAACGAGGTCCCGCCGAAGACGGTCGAAGCCGTGATCGTCCAGATCGCCGATGCCGTCTCCGGTGCCCGCCCCGGGGCGAGAGGGGAGGCGCTGGAGCACTACGTCACCCGCCTCCGCGACCTCGAGGAGGTGGCGGGTCGTCACCCCGGAGTCGAGAAGGTCTACGCGGTTCGAGCCGGCCGCGAGGTCCGTATCGCCGTCGATCCGGGCGCCGTCGACGACGAGGAGGCCGCGGTGATCGCCCGCCGGGCGGCGAAGGCGATCGAGAAGGAGCTGGACTACCCGGGGCGGATCAAGGTCACGGTCGTTCGCGAGAGCCGCTCGACCGCATTTGCCGAGTAACCCGGCGGAGTCCCCGTCCGGATCCGATCGATAGGATCGCGCCTGCGCATGGAAGAGTCCCTGTTCTACATCGCCGGCGGCGCGCTGATCGTCGCGGCCCTCGTCCTCTCGTTCGTCGGCCTGAAGAGCGATCGCTTCCCTTCCGGCAAGGCCCTGAACGCGGGAATCGTCATCGTCGCCCTGCTGGTGGCCGCGACCGCGGTCGGAGCCGTCGAGCTCGCCAAGCACGAGGACGAGCAGGGCGGCGAGCTCGAGGCCGCCAACGCCGAGGCGGACGTGAGCGAGGCCCAGCAGACCGAGACCGACCAGCAGGCCGGCAGCGCTCCCGCCGATACGCCCGCGGGCAAGCAGGGCGGCGGCTCCGGGGGCGGCAGCGACGCACTCGCCGCCGAGGGCAAGCAGGTCTTCGTCTCGACCGGCTGCGGCAGCTGCCACACGATCGCCGAGCTCGGCGCCGATGCGCAGGGAACGATCGGCCCGAACCTCGACACGGCGCTCGCCGGCAAGGACGACCAGTTCATCATGACCTCGATCGTCGACCCGAGTGCCTTCGTCGAGAAGGGCTTTCCCGACGGCACGATGCCGTCGAACTACGGCGAGCAGCTGAGCTCGCGCCAGATCGACGCCCTCACCGCCTTCCTGTCGCAGACGGCCGGCAACTGACGTCCGCGCGCCCGCCGCGCGCCGCTACGCTCCACCAGATGGGGACGACCGGGCCCGCCGCCAAGAGCTTCCACGTGACGACGTTCGGCTGTCAGATGAACGAGCACGACTCCGAGCGGATGAAGGGCATGCTCTCGGCGCTCGGCTACTCCGAGGCGCCGAGCCGCGAGGGTGCAGACCTGATCCTCTTCAACACCTGCTCGATCCGCGAGAACGCCGACAGCAGGTTCATCGCCCATCTCGGCGAGGCGAAGCGCCTCAAGGGGGAGCAGCCGGACATCGTCGTCGGCGTCGGCGGATGCTGGGCGCAGTCGGTCAAGGACGAGGTGTTCGACCGCTTTCCGTTCGTCGACGTCGCATTCGGGCCGGGGCAGATCCACAAGTTGGCGGAGTTCCTGACCAGCGACTCGATCAGCGCCCAGGGCTACTTCGAGTTCGAGGACTTCGCCGGCCACCTTCCGGCGCGTCGCGCCCGCCCGTTCCAGGCCTGGGTGCAGATATCCCAGGGCTGCAACTGCGCCTGCTCCTATTGCATCGTGCCTTCGACCCGGGGGAGGGAGTCGAGCCGCCGATCCGGCGAGATCCTCGAGGAGGTCCGGGGGCTGGCCGCGGAGGGCGTCCGGGAGGTGACGCTCCTCGGCCAGAACGTCAACAGCTACGGCCGCGACCTCCGGGGCGAAGAGAAGCGCACGTTCGCCGAGCTGCTGCGCGCCGTCGACGCGGTCGACGGGATCGACCGGATCCGCTACACGAGCCCGCACCCCAAGGACATGAAGGAGGACGTGGTCCTCGCCCATGCCGAGTGTCCGGCCGTCTGCGAGCACATCCACCTGCCCCTGCAGTCGGGCTCGAGCCGGGTCCTGAAGGCGATGCGGCGCACCTACGACCGCGAGCGGTACCTCGACCGCGTCGCCCTGATCCGCGAACACCTTCCCGATGCCGCGCTGACGACCGACATCATCGTCGGGTTCCCCGGCGAGACCGACGCCGATTTCGAGGAGACGCTCGAGGTCGTCGAGGAGGTGGGTTACGACGGCGCATTCACCTTCGTCTTCAGCCCGCGGCGGGGCACGGAGGCCGCGGCGCTCGAGCAGCGGGTCCCGCACCCGCTCAAGAAGGAGCGGATGGAGCGGCTCGTCGAGGCGGTTCAGCGGCGCGCGCGCGAGCGCTCCCAGCGATTCGTCGGCCGGACCCTGAACGTCCTCGTCGAGGGCCCGAGCAGGACCGACCCGGCCCGTCTGCGGGGTCGCAGCCGCCACAACAAGGCGGTCAACTTCGAAGGAACCGCGGCAGCCGGCGAGATCGTCGCGGTCGAGATCGCCTCGGCCACCTCGCAGACACTGATGGGAAGCGAGCGCCTTCTGTCTCGCGCGCGCTGAGCCCGCGGTGTCCGTGATCGCGATCTTTGGCCCGACGGGTGCCGGGAAGACCGCCGTCGCCATCGAGCTCGCCGAGATGCTCCGCCGGCGCGGCGAGGACCCGGTCGCGGTCTCGTGCGATGCAATCCAGGTCTATCGCGGGCTCGAGGTGCTCAGCGGCGCCGCCTCCGAATCCGAGCGGGCACGCCTCGAGCATCGCCTGACCGGCGTTGCGGGCGTCACCGAGGAGTTCAGCGCCGGCCGGTTCGCGGAGCTCGCCCGGCGTGAGATCGACGAGGCGCTGACGGCGGGGCGGACTCCGATCGTCGTCGGCGGCACCGGCCTCTACATGCGGGCGGCACTCGCCGAGCTCGACCTGCAGCCGCCCGTTCCCGAGGAGGTCCGGGGAAGGGTGGAAGCGGAGATCGGGTCGCACGGGTCTGCCGCGCTGCACGCGGAGCTCGACCCGGACGTCGCCGAGCGGATCCATCCCAACGACCGCAAACGCGTCGCACGCGCGCTCGAGCTCCAGCGCGTGGGGCTCGACCCGCCGGAGCGGGGCACGGCGCTGTGGACGGCCGCCCTTCGCCACCCGACCGCGCTGATCGGCATCGTGCTCGACCGCGACGAGCTCGGACGGCGGATCGACCGGCGCGTCGACGCCATGGTCGCCGCCGGCGCCGCCGAAGAGGCGCAAGAGGCGATCGCCGGCGGCGCGTCCCGGACCGCGAGGTCCGCGCTCGGCTTCGAGGCGATCCTCACCGGCGACGTCGAGGCGGTGAAGGCCGCCCACCGCCGCTACGCGCGACGGCAGATGACCTGGCTCAGGAAGATGGAGGGGATCGCGATCGTGGATCGGTCGGGGATCGGCGATCGCCGCACCGCCGAGCGCGTCCTCGCGATCGTGGACCGGGGCCGGGGCTAGTCGGCGCCGTTCGGCGAGCCGCCGGCCGGAAGCAACGTGTCGCGATCCGTCATCACGTGGTCGATGAGCCCGTACTCACGGGCCTCCTCGGCGGTGAAGAAACGGTCCCGCTCCATGTCGTCGTGGATCTGCTCGACGGTCTGGCCCGTGTGCTTCGAGTAGATCTCCTCGAGCCGCTGCCGGAGGGCGAGCGTCTCGCGCGCGTGGATCTCGATGTCCGTCGACTGCCCTTCGAAGCCTCCCGACGGCTGGTGGTTCAGGATCCTCGAGTTCGGCAGCGCCATTCGCTTTCCCGCCGTCCCGCCGGCCAGGATCAGCGACCCCATCGACATCGCGACGCCGAAGCAGATCGTCTGCACGTCGCAGTGGACGAACTGCATCGTGTCGTAGATCGCCAGGCCCGAGTAGACGATCCCACCGGGCGAGTTGATGTAGAGCGAGATGTCCTTGTCCGGATCCTCGGACTCGAGATGGATGAGCTGGGCGACGATCAGGTTCGCGATGTCGTCGGTCACCGGCGTCCCGAGGAAGATGATCCGCTCGTTGAGCAGGCGCGAGTAGATGTCGAATGCGCGCTCGCCGCGCGAGGTCTGCTCGACCACCATCGGGACCATCGGGCTCATCGGCGCGGCAGTCTATAGAAGCCGACCGGCGGGCCATCCGGCGTGGGACGGCCAAACCGCTGCTACCGTGCCGAACGGGCCGGAGAGGAGACCGATTGGAGGGCGACCTGCGCAACCGCGGGCGCCGTCGCGAGTTAAGGCCAATACAACGAGAACACGACAAGGTTCTGTGGCCCGGCCCACGGCCGGCCCTGGAAGGGAGAAACAGTGAAGAGAACGACCACGACCGCCATCCTCCTCGTGCTCGCCGCCTCGCTCGCATTCGCGGGTTCGGCGCTCGCGGGGTCGAAGACGATCAAGCAGACCGGGCAGATCGTCGGCGACAACGCCACCTTCGTGAAGCTCCGCGTGAAGGTGAGCGGCGGCGACCCAGAGAAGATCTCGGGCTACTCGGCCAAGAACGTCCTGACGCGCTGCGAGGCCAAGAACGGCCGGGTCAACAAGCGCTTCAGCTATTCGGCGCTGGATCCGATCATGGTCAATTCCTCGAACCGGTTCAACGCGGTCCTGATCGACGACTCGATCGGCCTGAAGATCAAGCTCCAGGGCAAGGTCAAGAAGCACGGCAAGGTCGTCGCCGGGACGATCAAGACGAACCGCTTCGACCTCAACAACAAGGTCTGCAAGGTCCCGGGCCAGAAGTTCAAGACCGCCAAGTAGGGGGCGGCGATCGCCGAGGGCCCGCCGCGGCGGGCCCTCGGGCCGGTCAGTCCTTCTCGTCGCCGGGAGTCCAGAGCTCCCCGGTGGGGGCCTTACCCTCACCCTCCGGAGTCCAGAGCTTCTCGCCCGATTCCGGATCGCTCGCGCTCGCGGCGGCGTCATCGCCGGCCGGGACCGGATTCGCCTCCGCGACGATCAGCTCGCCCGCCTTCCGCATCCGGATCTCCTCGACGAGGAGCTGGTCCCGGCCCTCGCTGCGGATCCGCTTCAGGAGCTTCTCGGGCTTGCCCTTCTCTCCGGCCGGCGGAGCCAGCGCCTCGAGCAGCTCCTCCTCCGACACCTCGATGTCCTCGGCAGCGGCGACGGCCGCCAGCACGGCCTCGCGCTTGAGCCCGGCCTCGGCCTCGCCACGCGATTCGGCGATCGCCTCGTCGCGCTCCTTGCCCTGCATCTGCAGATACATCGCCGGGTCCATGCCGCGTTGCTGGAGCGTGCGCTCGACCCGCTCCCACATCTCGAGCGCCCGGGCCTGCACGATCTCCTCGGGGACCTCGATCTCGGCGTTGGCGACCGCCGCGTCGAGTGCCGCGTCCTGGAACTCGTGCTCGGCCTGGTGCTCGGCCTGGTGCAGCAGGCGGGACTCGATGTCGGCCCGCAGCTCCTCGAGCGAGTCGAAGTCGGAGTTGTCGGCGGCGAAATCGTCGTCGAGGTCGGGGAGCCTCTTCTCCCGCACCTCCTTGACCGCGACCTCGAAGCTCGCGTCCCTTCCCGACAGGTGCTCGGCGTGGTAGTCCTCCGGGAAGGTGACCTCGACGGTGCGGGTCTCGCCCGCCTCGGCCCCGGTCAGCTGCTCGTTGAAGCCCTCGATCAGGGTGTCGGTGCCGAGCTCGAGCAGGAAATCCGTCGAAGCCCCTCCCTCGAACGGCTCGCCGTCGATCTCGCCGGCGTAGTCGATGAGAAGGAAGTCGCCGTCACCGGCCGCCCGCTCGACCGCCTCGAGTCCCGCCAGGCTCTCGCGCATCCGCTCGACCTGGGCATCGATCGCCTCCGCGGGGACCTCCGGCTCGGGCCTCGGGACGTCGATCCCCCTGTACTCGCCGAGCTGCGCCGACGGTCGCACGCCGACCTCGATCGTGAACTCGAGCGGATCGCCCTCGGCAGGCGGCTCCGGCATGTCGAGCTGCGGGTCGCCGACCGGCGCAACGCCGGAGCTGATCAGCGCCCGCTCGTACCATTCCGGGAGGCCCTCGCGGAGCGCCTCCTCCATGACCGCCTCACGGCCGATCCGCTGCAGGACGATCTGCGGCGGGACCTTGCCCTTGCGGAAGCCGGGCACCTTCATCTCCCTCGCGAAGCTGCGCGCCGCCGACTGCAGGAGGCGGTCGACCTCGGTGGGAGGGACGGTGGCGGCGATCTTCACCTTCGACTCGGCGAGGTCGGTCACTTCGGTCTTGATCTCAGGGGGAGCTGCCATCGGGCGGGAACCTTAGAGACAGGAAGACCGACCCGCTTGCGGCCCTCCTCTTCGCGTTCCGAGGGGGTACCGTTCGGCCATGAGCAGCAACCAGAACGGCGGCGTCGCGCCCGGTCGGACCGGGGTGGGCACCTGGAGCGGCGGCCGCTTCATGAACTTCGGTGAGAAGGTGGACGAGGACCGGCTCGCGGCGGTCCTCCGCCCGGGGGACGGGATCGACACCGCGATCACGGCAGACACCTACGGCCAGGGCGACGCCGACCGGCTTCTCGGCCGCGCCATCGCCGGCGTCGACCGTGGCTCCTATTCGCTCGTGGGCGCGGTCGGTCACGACTTCTACGAGGGTGAGCGCGTCGGCCCGAAGGGATTCCCGCGGTTCACGGACCCGCGCCTGCGCGGCCCGGGTGAGTACGCCGGCTACCTGCGCATGGCGGCCGAGGCCAGCCTCGAACGTCTCGGCCAGGATCGCTTCGACCTCCTGCTGCTGCACAACCCCGATCACACCGGCTACACCTCGGAGGTCGTCTGGGACGGGATGGCGGCGCTGAAGGAGGACGGGACCGCTTCGGCGATCGGCGTCGCCCCCGGCCCAGCGAACGGCTTCACGCTGGACATGCTCGACTGCTTCGACCGCTTCGGCGATCGGATCGACTGGGCGATGATCATCCTCAACCCGCTCGAGCCCTGGCCGGGTGAGATGGTCCTCGCCGCCGCCGAGGCCGCCGAGATCGGCGTCATCACGAGGGTCGTCGATCACGGCGGCCTGTTCTGGGGTGACGTGACCGACATCGAGACCTTCCCGCCCCACGACCACCGGCGGTTCCGGCCGGCCGGCTGGATCGAAGCCGGCAACGCGAAGATCGCCGACATGGTTCCGCTCGCGGAGCGGCGCGGGCTGACGCCGCTGCAGCTCGCCTGCCAGTGGAACCTCGCCCACCCGGCCGTGCGCTGCGTGGTCCCGACCATCGTCCAGGAGGCGGGGCCCGGCGCCCGGCCGGTGGAGGATAAGCGGGCCGAGCTGGCGGCGCTTCCCGAGCAGGCGCTGACCGAAGCCGACGTCGAGACGATCCGGGGGATCGGCGACAATCACGGCTGCATGGCGCTGAAGGGGGCGACGCCCGCCCACGAGGGCGAGCCGGTGGCGGACTCGTGGCCGCTGAACCCCGAGCTCGTCGCCGCCGGCGAGCGCTGGGGCGTGAACCCCGACCGCGACCTCGTGATGACGGCCGCCTGATGAGCGCAGCCGACCGCGTCCTCGCCCGGACGGTCAGCGGGCCCGCCGGCCGTGGTCTCGCGTTCGCGATCGACCTCGGAGCGGTCCTCCGGCGGTCCCTCCGCCGAGGGTCCGAAGCTCCCCCGTCCCGCTGAGCCCCCGGGGCGGGACGCTCAGAGCCAGCGGATCCGCTTGAAGAAGCGGTACATGACGGCCACCACGACCGCCATCGCCAGCAGGGCCAACGGGTAGCCGATCTCGGAGTGGAGCTCCGGCATGTCGTCGAAGTTCATGCCGTAGACGCTGGCGATGAACGTCGGCAGTGCGATGATCGCCGCCCAGGCGGAGATCGCCCTGACGACCTCGTTCTGTCGCAGCCCGATCAGGGCGAGATTGGCATCCAGGGCACCGGTCAGCAGATCCCGCTGGTCGTGCAGCTGCTCGTCGATCCTGCGGGCGTGATCGGCGACATCGCGGAAGTAGCGCCGGATCTGCTCGTCGAGGTCGGCGACGATTCCCTGCTCCAGCGCCTCGAGCGGCCCGACGAGCGGTTGGACCGCGCGGTGGAACTCGATCACCTCGCGACGGAGGAAGTAGATGCGCTGGGTCGCGTCGACGTCGCGGGTCGCGAACACCTCTCCCTCGACCTCGGCGATGTCGTTGTCGATCCCGGCCGCGACCGGCTCGTAGTCGTCGACCACCTTGTCGAGGATCGCCCACGCGGCCGCCGCCGGGCCGGCGGCGATCAGATCGGGGCGAGCCTCCAGGCGCCGCCGGGCGGGCCGCAGATCACTCGCGTCTCCGTGCCGGATCGCGATCACGTAGCCGGAGCCGAGGAACAGGTTGATCTCGCCGAAGTCGACCTCCTCCCGCTCGTCGTCGTAGTGCGCGGTCTTGAGCACGACGAAGTAGGAGCCGTCGTAGTCCTCGAGCTTGGGGCGCTGGTGCTTGTGGTGGGAGTCCTCGATCGCGAGCTCGTGCAGCCCGAACGCCTCGGCGGCGCGCCGGAGCTCGTCGTCGGTGGGATCGCTGAGGCCGAGCCAGACGAATCCGTCCCCTGCCTTCGCCCTCTCGGCGGCGGTCTCGATGTCGAGCGGGCCGGCATCCCGGCGGACGCCGTCCCGGTACTGAGCGCAATCGACGATCACGGCTTCACCCGGTTTCGGGTTTCGGGATCCGTCCCGCCCCTCCTGCCGGCGGTCGCGCCTTCACGGACGCGACCTCGGTCCGCCCCGGCGCTACTGCTCGCCCGCGTAGCCGAGGATCGACTTGTCGATCAGCCACTCGACCGGCGCCCTGTCGTCGGTGTAGACGGGTCCGCCGGTCAGCATCGGACCGATCCGCTGCGCCTCGATCGCGGCGAGGTTCTTGAGGTCGTCCGGCAGCACCGCGATCGACGCGAGCAACCGCTCGGGCGAGGCCGGCGTCTCGCTGCCGAGCACGAGCGTGTTCGAGTCCTCGAGGGGATCGCGGATCACGGTTGGGAAGACGTCGCCCATGGTCGCCGAGATCGCCTTCTCGAGGTCGTCGTTGTCCTCCGGGTGACCGACGTTGACGACCACTGCGCCTCCCGGGGCGAGGCGGTCGCGGACGAGCTCGAAGAACTCACGGGTCGCCAGATAGAACGGGATGTAGGGCTGGCGGTAGGCGTCCACGACGATCACGTCGTAATCACCCCCGGAGCGGCGCAGCCAGGGTCGGGCGTCGTCGGTGTAGGTGTGGAGGTCGGGGCCCTCGAGGTCGAAGTACCGGCGGCCGATGTCGGTCAGCTCGCCGTCGATCTCGACTCCGTCGACGCGCGCCTCGGGGAAGTAGTGGCCGTACATCCGCGCCGCCGTGCCGGCCGCGTTGCCGAGGATCGCAACCCGATCGGGCGGGTGCCCGAGTGCGGCGAACGGCATCACGATCAGCCCGTCCCAGTAGCGACCCGTCAGGTACGAGCCGGGCTTGTAGAGCGAGTGGATCGCCTGCCCCTCGTTGAGCTGCAGGATGCGATCCCCGTCGGGCTCCTCGACCACCTGCGCGTACTGCGTCTCGGTGTCGGTCTCGTAGATGACCTCACCGTCGTCGGACCCCTTCACGGTCCCGACCGGGATTGCGACCGCGGCGGCCAGCAGCGCCGCCGCGGGCGCGAACCTGAGGCCGAGCCCGGCGACGGCGGTCAGGCCGATCGCGAACGCGAAGACGAGGAATGTGCGCTGGGTCCCGACGAACGGGATCAGCACGAGCGAGGACAGCATCGTCCCCGCCAATGAGCCGGCCGTCGAGATCGCGTAGAGGCGCCCGGCCACCCGGCCGGCGTGCTCGACGTCGGGGACCGCGAGCCGCAGCGCGTAGGGCGAGGCGGCCCCGAGCAGGAGCACCGGGATCGCGATCAGGGCGAGGACGGCGAGCAGCGAACCCGCGAACGCGCCGGCGGAGATCGAGTCCAGAGCGTCGACCGAGATGTCGAAGAAGGGCCTCGCCACGAACGGGACGGCGGCGAGCAGGACGGCGGCGAGCAGGACCATCTTGCAGAGGCCCCCGATCGACGGGCTGCGGTCGGCGAGCCGGCCCCCGAGCCAGTACCCGAGCGAGAGGGCGACGAGGACGACTCCGATCGTGTTGGCCCAGACGATCGTCGACGCGCCGAAGAACGGCGCCATCAGCCGAGCGACGGCGATCTCGGCTCCCAGCGAGCCGGTGCCGACCACGAAGACCAGCACGTAGAGGTAGCGGAGCCTGTTCAAGCGCGGCCGCTCAGCTCCGAGTGCATCGAGCCGGACTCGATCCGCTCACGCAGACGCTGACCCTGACCGGCGTTGACGGCCCGGGCAGCCCGGGCCGGGTCGAGCTCGACACCGCGCGAGGCGGCGAGGTCGATGAGCTCCTGCCGCTCGGTGTCGTGCTTGGCCCAGCGCAGGATCAGCCAGCTCAGGATCGCGAGTGTGATCACGGTGCTCTCCGCCATCATCACGACGCCCGCCATGCCCTGGTCGGCGAGCCCCGTGGTTCCGTGCGCCACCTCGCCGCTCGAGTAGCGCGTGTAGATCACCGACCCCGACCACATCAGGATGTTCGCGAGCACGGCCCCGATCAGCCTGACCGCGAAGACGAACCCGGCGCTGAATGCGCCGTTGAACCACGCGGGCTTCGGCAGCGGCCCGAGCAGCGACATCCAGAAGGCGACCCCGGCGAAGAAGAAGCAGAGATGCTGGAGCCCATGGACGAGGTTGCTGTCGAACGTCGCGGCCTCGTACAGGCCGGGGATGTGCCAGGCGTAGAGCAGGATCGTCCACAGGATCAGCGCGTAGAGCGGATTTCCGAGGTGCCGGAGCCAGCGGAACCCCCTCATCGTCAGCAGCGGCTGCATCAGCGGACCGGTCAGCCCGAGGACGAAGAAGAGCGCGGCGACGTCCATGATCAGCAGGTGCTGGATCATGTGCCAGGTCAGGAGCTCGTCGGAGAGGTCGTCGATCGGCGAGACGTAGGCCACCGCCAGTGTCAGCAGGCCGGCGAGGAAGAACGCCTGTCGCCAGCGCGGAACCGGGCGCCCCTGATCGCCGAGCCTGATCATGCGGATCGCGTAGGCCGTCGCGATGGCGATCAGCGACAGCGGGGGAAGCCATTCGGCGATGGCCGAGTCGAGGGTGCCGACCATGGGCATTGCCCCGATCAGGCTAGATGATCGGTCTCCTCGTCAGACGCTCAAGTGGGCTGCGTTCGAGGCCGATCAGCTCTCCGATGCGCCCGATGAGAGCAGCGATCGCCGTCGCGGTCGCCGTCGCGTCGGCGGGAGCCGTCCCCGCAGACGCCGCGAAGCCGCCGAGGCTGGAGGTGAGCTCCGTCGCCCCGCGGTCGATCGACCTGCGCTGGAGCGCTTCCGAGCGGAGGGCGCGGTGGTCGATCCGCTACCGGAGCCCGGGCGAGGCGTGGGCCAGGCGGACGCTGCGAGGGCCGCGGCGGGCCCGGCTGCGCAGGCTCGAACGCGGGACGCCCTACGAAGCCGAGGTGGCGCGGTGCGGGGGTCGGGCGTGCCGGCCCTGGAGCAATCGGGTCAGGACCGCGACCCTGCTCGCGCCGTTCACCGGCGCCCATCCGGACCCGGGGTGCGAGACCTTCCCGGAGGGCGAGGGCTTCAACCGCGACGTATCAGCGGCTCCGGTGGCGGCCGGCTCAGAGCAGATCATCGCCCGGATCGATGCGGACGGAGGCGACTTCCTCCACCCCGATTTCGGCTCCGACCCCACCTATGGGATCCCGTGGGTCGTGGTTCCGGCGGCTCAGCCGCAGGTTCCGGTCCGGTTCGGCGCCTACGGCGACGAGAGCGACCCGGGCCCGTACCCGGTGCCGCCGGGCGCGCCGATCGAGGGCGGCCCGCGCAGCGACGGCGATCGCCACGTCCTCGTCGTCCGCCGCCCGGAGAGCCCGGGCGGGTCGTGCTCGCTGTTCGAGCTCTACCGGGCCCGCGAGCGCAGCGGGCCCCGAGGCGCATGGAGCGCCGACTCCGGCGCCGTCTTCGATCTCGGCTCCCCCCTCACCGGCCAGCGGCCCGGGGGCTGGACCTCGGCCGACGCCGCCGGACTGCCGATCTACCCCGGCCTCGTCACCTACGAGGAGGTGGCAAGCGGCGAGATCGACCATGCCATTCGGGTCACCTTCGAGCGGACGCGACGGGGGTTCGTGTCCCCCGCCACCCACTACGCATCCGACTCGTGCAGCGCCGACCGCCCGCCGATGGGCCTCCGGCTCCGTCTCTCCGGCGGCTATGACATCTCGGGGCTGAGCGGCGCTGCCCGCGTCATCGCCGTGGCGATGAAGCGCTACGGGCTGATCGTCGCCGACAACGGGTCGAACTGGTACATCTCCGGATCCACCGACCGGCGCTGGGACGACGGAGACCTCGACCAGCTCAAGGCGATTCCGGGCGCGGCGTTCGAGGTCGTCGAACCGGGGCCCGAGACCACCCCCTGCTGAGGACGCGCCTAGAGCACCCCTTCGAGGGTCAGCAACTCGCGCTTGACGTCGAGGCCGCCGCCGTAGCCGCCGAGGGCGCCGCCGCTGCGGAGCACCCGGTGGCAGGGGACGACGATCGGGATCGGATTCGCACCGAGCGCCCGGCCGGCGGCGCGGAAGGCCCGCGGCGAGCCGGCGGCGGCCGCCATCTCGCCATAGGTGCGGGTCTCGCCGAACGGAATCGCGGCGGTCCGCTCGAGGACGGAGCGGACGAATCCCGCGCTCAGCTGCCAGTCGAGGTCGAGGTCGAATCGGCGCCGCCTCCCGGCGAAGTACTCGTCGAGCTGACGGCGAGCCCGGTCGAGGTCGCGCGCGGACTCGAGGATTCGCGGCGAGATTCGCGCCGCCAGCAGCTCGAGCTGGTCGGCGACCGGCCGGTCGGGGTAGCCGAGATGGACGAGCCCCTGCGGGGTCGCAACCGCGAGCAGGGTCCCGAGCGGCGAGTCGATCTCGGCGTAGGCCAGATCGAGGATGCCGTCCGCGGCCGCACGCCGCCCGACGGCCGCACTGAGCCCCTCGAGGTCGGTCGGGGCGGCGGTCGCCGCCCGGGCCGTGGACTTCAGGTCGTTCTCGATGTTCATCGCTCCTCCTTCTCGGCTTCCGTCGCGGCGCGAAGGGTCCGCACCGCCTCGTGGACGTTTCGACGTGCCGCCGCCTCGGAGCAGTCCAGGGCCTCGCCGACTTCGCGGTAGCGAAGATCGAGGGCGAAGCGGAGGACGACCGCCGCCCGCTGCTTCGGTGGCAGCGCTCCGACCCGACCCCAGAGCTCGGCGTCGTAGCCGCCGCGATCGGAGCCGGAGGCCACAGCCTCCGGCTCCGTCAGAGCCTCCGGTCGCCGGGATCGCGCCCGATGCTCGTCGATCGCCTTGCGCCGGGCGATGGTGAGCAGCCAGGCCCGGGGATTGCGGCCGTCGAATGCCGGATAGGCCCGGAGCGCCGCCAGCATCGTCTCCTGGAGTGCGTCCTCGACATCGGCCGCCGGCAGCATCCCTCGCAGGAACGCGGCGACGGCGCCCGAGTGGGCGTCGATCAGCGTCTGGAAGGGCGGGGCTGTCGGCGGTCCGGACATCACGTCAATGCTCTCAACGACCCGGGCTGCCGTTTTGTGAGATCAGCGGATAGCTTCGTGGCATCGCGATCGTCACCCTGACCATCAACCCGGCGCTGGACATCAGCACCTCGGTCGCCGAACTGGTGCCGGAGGTGAAGCTGCGGTGCGAGGCGGAGCGGGTCGAGCCCGGCGGCGGCGGGATCAACGCCGCCCGGACGATCACGTCGCTCGGCGGCGAGGTCCTCGCCCTGCACTGCTCCGGAGCGGAGACCGGGCAGCGGCTCTGCGTGCTGCTCGACGAAGCGGGCGTCGAGCACCGGGCGATCCCGGTCGCGTGGCGGACCCGCGAGTCGTTCGCGGTCACCGAGCGCTGCACCGAGCGGATCTTCAAGTTCATCCTCCCCGGCCCGGCGGTGTCCGGCCACGAGATCGAGGCGATCGAGGCCGCCGTCGCCGGCGCGATCGGCCCGGGCGACTACGTTCTCGCGAGCGGCAGCCTCCCGATCGGTGCCCCCGACGACATGTACGGGCGGATCGCGGCGATCGCCGCCGATGCCGGCGCCAGGCTGATGGTCGACGCTCACGGCCCGGCGCTGGCCGGCGCCCTCGGCCCGAAGCTGTTCATGATCAAGCCGAACTGGCGGGAGTTCGACACCCTCGTCGGCAGGCGCCGTCCGCTCGAGGATCCGGCCCGGCACGAGTCCGCGCTCGAGCTCGTCGCCGCCGGGCGGGCGGAGGTCGTGGTCGTCACCGAGGCCGAGCGCGGAGCGTTCGTCGCGACCGCCCGGGGCTCATTCGCGATCAGGCCGCCCGCAGCCGAGGTGATCAGCCCGATCGGCGGTGGCGACGCCTTCGCCGGAGCGACTCTTCTGGCGCTCTCGCGGGGCGAGCCGATCGCGGAGGCGTGCAGGCTCGGGGCGGCGGCGGCGGCCGCGGCCATGGGCACCGTCGGGACCGAGCCGCCGGCACGGGAGGACGTCGAGCGGATCCTCGCCGGCGTCGAGTTGCGGGAGCTCTCGTAGCGGCGGGCGGGCGCCGGGCTGCCGGTAGGCTTCCGCGGGCAGGCGGGACCCGAGAGGAGAGCAAGCTTTGACCCGTCAACCCGCACAGATCTCCGGCAGCGCCCGCCGGGCCGCGGCGACCTTCGCGTTGTCAGCCGTGCTCCTGGTCGCGCTGCTGCTCGTCCCCGGCCCCGCCGCGGCCAAGACGAAATGGCTGTGCATGCCCGGAGCGACGCCGAACCCCTGCAAGGGCAGCCTCGAGACCACCCACATCGCGGTCGACGGGACCGTGCGGATCGAGCGGGGGCGGAATGCCCGCAGACCGAAGTTCGACTGCTTCTACGTCTACCCGACGGTGAGCGAGCAACAGACCGACAACGCGAACCGGCACGTCGACCCCCAGCAGACCGCGATCGCCGAGTACCAGGCCGCTAGATTCTCGGAGGACTGCAGGGTCTATGCGCCGGTCTACAGGCAGCTCACGCTGAAGGCGATCGGCGGCGAGGGCCTGGACCCCGCGGCGGCCGAGATCGCCTACGGCGACGTCCTCGCCGCCTGGCGCGCCTACCTGCGCAAGCACAACCACGGCCGCGGCGTGGTCCTGATCGGCCACTCGCAGGGGACCGGGATGCTGAGCCGCTTGCTGCGAAGCGAGATCGAGCGTCACCGGAGCCAGCGCCGGAAGCTGATCTCGGCGATCCTCCTCGGCGGCAACGTCGTCGTCCCCAGGGGCGATGACGTCGGCGGCACGTTCAGGCGGACGCCCCTCTGCGAGCGGAGCGGACAGACGGGCTGCGTGATCGCCTACTCGACGTTCAACGAGACCCCGCCCGACGACGCGGTGTTCGGCCGCGCCGACGGTGTGCTGGTCTCGCTGCCGAAGGGCGCCGATCCGGCCGACTACCGGGTCGCCTGCACGAATCCGGCGGAGCTCGGCCGGGGACCCGGGCGGCACCTGAAGACGATCGCCCGCAGCGAACCCTTCCCGGGGACGCTCGGGGTGGGAATCGGGCTCATGTACGGATTCGACGTGCCGACGGCGGATACGCCCTGGCTGGTCCCGCAGGATCACTACCGCGGGGAATGCGTCCGGGCCGACGGCGCCGACGCCCTCGAGATCGAGCCGGTCGCCGGCGCGAGGACCCTGACCCCCTCCCCGACTCCGGGCTGGGGGTTGCATCTCCTCGACGTGAACGTCGCGCTGGGCAACCTCGTCGCGATCGTCGAGCGGCAGGGGAACCGCTACCTGCACCGGGCCGAGGGCACCGGCTAGGCGATGCGACCGGCATTCACGCTCGGCCCGGTGCTGCTGATGCAGGGCCTGACCGTGAACCGGGGGCGTCCCGACCTGCAGTCACTCGCGGCCGAGACCCGGCCCGAGCGCTTCGTCTGGAGGGTCCTCCCCCACGCCGCCCGGAGCTTCGCGGCGAGCATCGTCGTCCTGCCGCGCGAGCAGGCCCGCGCCGCGGCCGTCGCCTACCTCTACTGCCGGATGCTCGACACCTACGAGGACCTCTACCCGGACCCGGCCGGCCGCGGCGCCGAGCTCGAGCGGTTCGCAGCCCGATTCGACGGCGGGCGGCTGCCCGCGCCGAGCCCGATCGACGACCGGCTGGCCCGCGACGACCGCGATCGCCTGCACCTGCTGCTCGTCGAGCGCTGCGCTCAAGTCGATGCCGTCTACCGGACCCTGGACGAGCGCACCCGCGACCGGATCACCGAGCTCGTCCGCTCGATGTCGGCGGGAATGGTCTGGTCGACGGAGACCTTCGCCCGCCAGGGAGGCGTGCTTGCCGGTGAGGAGCAGATCGCGCTCTACTGCAGGAACGTCATCGGCTACCCCGCCGTCTTCGTCGTCGACCTCATCTCCGGTGGGGAATGCGGGCCGGCCAACCGAGAGGACGCCTTCGAGGCGAGCGAGATGATCCAGCTCGCCAACATCACCCGCGACATCGAGGCCGACCTCGCGCGGGGCATCGGCTACCACCCGGCGCTCGAGCCGCACCTCGGCTGCCCGCCCGGCGATCCGAGCGCCCGCGAGACGGTCCGCGCGGTCCGCGAGGACTACATGAGGATGGCGCTCGGGCGTGCCGGGGCCTACAGGCGCCTGTTCGAGCGCCTCGACCTCGGGCGCACCGCGACCGTGCGGACCGCGGCGGTGTTGATGCTGCTCTTCACCGACCTGCACTACCGCGGTTGCGCGGAGCGAACCGGACACCGGCCATGGCCGGGGCCCGGCGGAAGGCTCGGGGTCGTGGCCGGATCACTGCCCGCGCTGCTCTCGCCGCGGTGGGCGAGCCGCGTCGTCAACCGCGTCGAGCAGGACTTCCTCACGGCGGCGGGAGGCCTCCACTCCCCCGGCCCGTCGGCCCCGGCCGCCGCCTGACCGGCGACGACCGGGCCGGGCATTGCGCTCAGGCGTGCTGGCCCTCGTGCTCGCCCTCGGCGAACTCCTCGACGATCTTCGCGTTGAACGCCTCGAGGTCGTCCGGCTTGCGGCTCGTGACCAGGCCCTGATCGACGTGGACCTCCTCGTCGACCCAGTCGGCGCCGGCGTTGCGGAGGTCGGTCTGCAGGCTCGGCCACGAGGTGACGGTCCGCCCCTCGACGACCCCGGCCTCGACCAGCGTCCACGGCGCGTGGCAGATCGCCCCGACCGGCTTGCCGGCGTCGAAGAACGACCTGACGAACGCTACGGCGTCGGGATGCGTGCGGAGGTTGTCCGGATTGGCCACGCCGCCGGGCAGCACGAGCCCGTCGTAGGCCGCGGGGTCGGCAGCGCCCACCGTGACGTCGACCTCGAACGTGTCGCCCTTGTCGAGGTGGTTGAAGGCCTGCACCTCGCCCTCCTCGGGTGCGAGGAGCTCGACCTCGGCACCGGCGTTGCGGACCGCCTCGAGCGGCTCGGTCAGCTCGACCTGCTCGACTCCCTCGTTGGCCACCAGAACCGCGATCCTCTTCCCGGTCAGCTCGTCAGCCATCTCGATCCTTTCGTCGCTTACTTCGTTCACCGTGCAACTACCCAGGTCAGGTCCGCTGAATCCGGCGCCGGAGCGGCCGACGGCTACAGTCGGGAGTCGTGGGACTCGATTTCGACGAACGGCCGGCGGGAGGCGATCCCGAAGGCCTGCTCATCCTTCATCACGGGCGCGGCGCCGACGAGCACGACCTCGTCGGGCTCGCCGAGGTCCTCGATCCCGAGCGACGCTTCCATGCGGTCACGCCCGGCGGCCCACTGCGCCTGCCGGGCTGGCCCGGTCGCCATTGGTACGCGGTGCCGCGCGTCGGCTACCCCGATCCGGAGACGTTCGCGACGGCGTGGACCGCACTCGCCGAGTTCCACGACCGGTGCTGGGAGCGCCTCGGCATCGGGCCCGAGCGGACGGTGCTCGGCGGATTCTCGATGGGCAGCGTCATGAGCTACGCCCTCGGGCTGTCGCAGGAGCGACCGGCCCCGGCCGGGATCCTCGCCTGCAGCGGCTTCGTACCGACGGTGGACGGCTGGGAGCCGTCGCTGGACGATCGCCGGGAGCTGCCGGTCTTCATCGCGCACGGGCGCAACGACAACGTGATGGAGATCGGCTTCGCGCGGCGCGCCCGGGAACTGTTCGAAGGCGCCGGGATCACCGTCGACTACCACGAGTCGGACGCCGGCCACCAGATCGACCCGGCCCACCTGCCGGCGGCGCGGAAGTGGCTGAGCCGCGCCCTCGCCTGAATCAGGCGACGGTCTTCCAGCCCTGAGCGCGAAAGCGCTCGATGGCCCCCGCGAGCCCCTGCTCCCAGGGCGTGACCCGGAGTCCGAGCTCCGCCTCGGCCCGCGCAGCATCCGGAACCGCATGCGACTCGAGGAAGATCAGGACGCCGCGCGGGATCAAAGGTGGCCTGCCGGTGCGCGCGGCGACCCGCTCGCCCGCAGCCGAGAGCAGCCGAGCGGCCCGGAGCGGCATCACCGGAGGCCGCTTGGCCCCCGGGACCAGAGCCGCCACCGACTCGGCGATCGCCGAGAGCGTCATGTACCGATCGGCCACGATGTACCGGGCCCCGGCCGGGGCGGCGTCGGCGGCGCGGATGTGAGCGCTCGCGACGTCGTCGGAATGGACGGCCGGCATCCCGCCCGGCAGGAGCAGTGGGATCTTGCCGGTGGCCAGCCGGACGATCAGGTCGTTGAGCCCCGCCGCGACGGCGGGCACCGGCCCGTAGACGGCGGCGGGGTGCAGGAAGACGGCGTCGAGCCCGGCGTCCATCGCCGCGACCACGATCCGGTCCGCCTCCTGCTTCGAGCGCTCGTAATCGGTCGGTCGCGGCTCAGGGTCGATCACCGACTCGTCGAACGGCCGGCCGGGGGTCCAGCGGAAGACGTCGATCGTGCTCGTGTAGGCGAAGCGCCCGACGCCGGCCGAGAGCGACTCCTCGGCGACGATCCGCGTCCCGTCGACGTTGACGCGACGGAAGTCCTCGGGATCGCGGCGCCATTGCTCGGGCAGACCGGCAGCGTGGAACACGATCTCGGCACCGGCGACCGCCCGCTTGACGGAATCACGGTCGCAGACGTCTCCCGGCACCGGCGTCACGCCTGCCGGCAGGATCGCCCGGGCGCGCTCGGTGTCCCGAACGAGGGCGACGACGGAGTCGCCGCGCGCGATCAGATCGCGGGCGATCGGCCAGCCCACGGTCCCGGTCGCACCCGTGACCAGAACCGTGCTCATCCGTCCTCCGCCCCGGCGACGGCTTCGAGCGCGGCCTCGTAGGCACCGAAGTCGGCATCGCTGAAGAGGCAGACCCGGATCAGCTCCGGCGCCGTCGGCTCCAGCTCGCACTCCCTCAGCGTCGCGATGGCGATCCGTGCCGCCTCCTCCACCGGATAGCCGAAGATCCCGGTCGAGAGCGACGGGAATGCGATCGAGCGGGCGCCGAGGTCGATCGCCATTCCGAGCGCCGAGCGATAGGCGGAGGCGAGCAGCTCCGCCTCCCCCTCATCGCCGCCGGACCAGACGGGCCCGACCGCGTGGACCACCCAACGTGCGGGCAGCGCCCCGGCCGTGGTCACGGCCGCCTCTCCGACCGGAACGTGAGGATGCGCCTCCGACTCGCGCCTCAGATCGGGACCGCCCGCGAGCGCGATCGCCGCGGCGACACCGCCCCCGTGGGCGAGGCGGGAGTTCGCCGCGTTGACGATGACGTCGACATGCTGGCGGGTGACGTCGCCCTGGACGAGTTCGATCATCGGGCGTCAGTCAGCCGCTGCGAGCGATCGTGACGTTGAAATCGCCCGTTCCGAGCTTCCCGTAGAGAGCGAGCCAGAGCGGCAGGTACATCTCGGTTCCGCGGGCCGCCGCGATTCCACCGAGGTCGACGATGCGCTCGCCGGGCCAGCCGAACTCGCCGAGGAGGCCGGTGACGCGCTCCTTCGCGGCCGCGTTCTCGCCGCAGACGAAGACGACATGCTCGCCGGGAACCCGCTCCGGGTCGACCATGACGGCGCAGTTGATGGTGTTCAGAGCCTTGACGACGAGCGCCTCCGGGAAGGCCACCTGGATTCGCTCGCCGAGGCTGTCGTCGTTGCAGATCGAGAGCGTCGGCGGCATCCCGCCCGAGAAGTCGAGCGGGTTGGCGACATCGACCAGGACCTTGCCGTGGAGGTTCGCCTCGCCGGCGATCGCCAGGGCTTCGAGCGACGCTCCGCCGGCGGTGCAGTTGAACAGGAGCTCGCCGAAGCCGGCGGCGTCTCCGAAGCTGCCCTCGCTCGCATTCGGCCCGGCGTCCGCAACCCAATCGACCGCTGCCTCGGTTCCGGCCGCCCGGGAGCCCATCCGCACCTCGTGCCCGAGCTCGGCGAGCTTCGAGGCGATCGTGCGCCCGACCATCCCGGTGCCGAGGACCCCGATCCTCATCCGGCTTCCCCTCGGCCCTCGCCGGACGCCGGGCCGGAAGCTGCGGTGTGAGCGTGCCGGCTCATCGCGCCTGCACCCTTTCACGAGCCCGCATGTCGATGCAACCCGGCTCACCGGCTGACCTGCAGAGAACATGAACATCGTTTATGTTTTGACTGGAAACCGACGCGGAGGACTGACGATGGATGCGAAGAGGATGTTCCTGGGGGGCACGAGGGCGATGATCGGGATCGGGGGCTGGCTCGCCCCCGACCTGACCGCTCGCGCCTTCGGGTTCGACCCGGCCAAGGGGGAGCGGTTCGTCACCCGGCTCTTCGCCGCCCGGGAGCTGGCGCTGGCGACGGCGCTCCTCGCCGCCGGCCCGACGCAGCTGCCTGCCGTCGCCGCCGTCGGAGCCGCGGTCGACACGGCCGATGTGATCTCCGGACTCGACGAGACCCGGAGGGGCAACCTGTCGAACTTCACCTTCGTGAGCGGCGTTCTCGGCGCCGCGCTGTTCGCCGCGATCGGCGCGAGGATCGCGCAGGAGGCATCCGAAGCTGCCGGCGACAGCTGAAAAGCCGTATACGCCGCTGCTGAGGCGGCGGCCGGTACAGGCACGGAGCGAGGCGAGGGTCGAGGCGATCCTCGGGGCCGCCGCCGGGCTGATCGCCGCCGGTGGCATCGAGGCGCTGACGATTCGCCGGACTGCGGCCGCCGCCGGCGTCCCGACGGGGACGATCTATCAGTTCTTCGGCGACAAGGAGGGCCTGATCCAGGCCCTGGCGGTCAGCTACGTGATCGCCACGCCCGACGTCGCCGCGGCAGCCCTCGCGGACTGCGGACCACCCTGGGAGGAGGCGCTGGACGCAGTCGTCGATTCCTTCGCCGCGATGTTGAGGGACGCGCCGGCGATGCGCTCGCTCTGGATCGCCGGGGCGATGGACCCGGCGACGGGGCGAATCGCCGCCGGCGCCGACGACGTCATCGCCGAGCGGCTGCGCGAGCGGCTCACAACGCTCGCGGGCACCGGAGGGCATGGCAGTCCGGCCGACTGGCGCTTCCTCGTCACCCTCGTCGGCGACCTCCTGCACCGCGCCTTCCGGCGCGAACCGGCGGGCGACGAGGACACCCTCCGCCGCGGCAAGCTGGTCGCGAGGCTCTACGCCCGCGAGCTCCTCTGAACAGCCACGGCGTGCCGCGGCGGTTGTCCGCTCAGGCCGGCGGGTTCTCGGCGTACTGGGGGACGTCGTCGCCGATCTCGTGCCACGGCGCCTTGAACGCGACCTGCAGATGGAAGCTCGGCTTCATGTCGAGCTCGCGCATCAGCCCGGCTGCGACGAAGTAGTTCTCCCCGAGGTCGTCGTAGATGCTCGAGCCGCAGTTGCCGCAGAAGTTCCGCGGGGCGAACTCGCTCTCGTACGTCTTCACCAGCTCCTCGCCCTTGGTGAATCGGAAGTTCTCCGCAGCGACGACGACGCCGGCGAGGCTCTCCCCGGTCCACCGCTGGCAGCGGGTGCAGTGGCAGTAACCGAGCGCCTGCGGATCGGTGACCTCGTACTCGACCCCGCCGCAGAGGCAGGATCCCTTCAGCGTTTCCGACATTTCGACTCTCCTCCGAATCGGCGTTCGACCGGCCCGGGCCACCTGGCCGACGGGCCGACCTTGGTCGGCTCAGCCTAGCCCCGGCGATGGCCCGTGTCCACAGTCCGATCCGGACAACGGTTGTCGGAGCCCTGCTTCACGGCGGCCACCGCGGGGGCCGGGGACGACCCCCTGGCCGGCCTACGATCGGAGCGCGATACTGCGGAGGCGATGTCGGAGGAGGAGGAAGTGATCAACCACTGGGTGGACGCGTGGAACCGCGAAGACCTCGATGGGTTCATGGGCTTCTACGACGGCAGCGCGGAGTTCAACCCTGACCCGTCGTGGCCGGAGTCGGGGCCGTTCGAGGGGCGGTGTGCCATCAGAGGGTTCGTCGAGGGCTTCAGGGAGGCCTGGACCGGGAATCAGGCCGTCATCGCCGATCTGCGGGCGGGCGGAGGGACCGTCGTGGCGCGGATCGAGGCGAAGGGCCGCGGAATGGCTAGCGGAATCGACGCCGACCTCGCCCTCTCCAGCGTCAGCGAGATCGAAGATCGCAAGATCACCCGGCAGCGGTGGTACCTCGATCACGGTGCGGCCGTCGCTGCCGCCGGGTTGCCGGAGTAGAAATGGCGGAGGAGGACGTCGACGCCGCCCCTACGCCCCGGCAACAGGAGATCATCGCCAGCCTGCGACGCACCTACGAGGCATTCAACCGGGAGGACTTCGACGCCGCCATCGCGATCGCCGATCCGGACGTCGAGCTGATCACGACCGGCGGCATGACCAAGCTGCGGGGAGCCGACGAGCTCCGGGCCTGGATGGAGCCCGCGACCCTCGAGAACGTCTCGATGGAGCCGGAGCTGTTCGAGGTCATCGGCAACAACGTGCTCGTCCGGCAGCTGAGCCGAGGTCGTGGGGTGGGCAGCGGGATCAGCGTCGAGATGCACTTCTGGTCCGTGTGGACGATCGACGAGGAGGGCCGGGTGACCCGGATCATCGCCTTCGGTGACGACGAGGAAGCCAAGGCCCGGGAAGCCGCCGAGCGGTCGGAGTAGCGCCGTCACCACCGGCCCTCCGGAACCGATCAAGCGACAGCCGACTCATGCAAGCCCGTCTCTTGCGGCGGCGGCAAGATGGAGGACCTCCAACCGCTCTGACTCCTCCGCGGCCTCCGCGGCCATCTCCGGTGCCGACTCCGGCTCGTCCTTCGCGA
>JAGQUO010000018.1 GCA_020438445.1 Solirubrobacterales bacterium | reverse complement strand
CGAGGTCGGGCGCAGCTTCCGCGACGCCACCCGCGTCGCCGGTGCGAACCCGGCGATCTGGGCGGACATCTTCAGCTCCAACTCCGACGCCGTGGCGGATGAGATCGAGGACGTGGTCGGAAGGCTCCGCGTGGCCGCCGAGCTGATCCGCGCGGGCGATCGCGAGCGCATCGCCCGCTGGCAGGAGGCGGCCCGCGACGACCGCCGCGACATGCTCGAGGGGGACCTGACCGCCTTCCCCCTCGTCGAGCTCCGGATCGCGGTCGAGAACCGTCCCGGGACGGTGGCGGAGATCGCGCTCGCGCTCGGTCGCGCCGGAGTCAACATCGAGGACATGTCCCTGTTCCCCGCCGCCGACCGGAGGACCGGTGCGATCTCGCTCTGGATCGGCGGAATCGACGAAGCGCGGCAGGCAGCCGAGGTCGTCGCCGGCCTCGGTCACGAGGTGGCGCCGATCTCCGAGGCGGGCTGAATGCCCGATCGCATCGATGCGCACTTCGCGCCCGCCGGCCCGCCCGCCGGCGATCTGCGGGCGCCGCCGGACAAGTCGATCTCCCACCGGGCGGCCCTGCTGGGCGCCTTCGGGGAGGGCGACACCCGGATCTCCAGGTACCTGGACTCCGCCGATACCCGCAGCACGCTCGCAGCCGTCGAATCGCTCGGCGCCGGCGTCACGGCGCAGCCCGACGGGCCCGGCTCGCTGGAGGTCGTCGTCACCGGGTTCGGCCTGCGTGGTGCGGCGGCGCCCGGCCGGCCGATCGACGTCGGCAACGCCGGGACGCTGATCCGTCTCCTCACCGGCCTCCTCGCCGGACAGGAGGGCCGGTCGTTCGTCCTCGACGGGGATGCTTCGATCCGCTCCCGGCCGATGGGAAGGATCGCCGAGCCCCTGCGGCAGATGGGCGCCTCGGTCGAGACCGCCGATCGGGGCGTGCCGCCGCTGGCGATCTCCGGCCGGCGACTGCGCGCGATCCACTACGAGCTGCCGGTGGCGTCGGCTCAGGTCAAGTCCTGCCTCCTCCTGGCGGGGCTGCTCGCCGACGGCCGCACCACGGTCAGGGAGCCGGCCGAGACCCGCGATCACAGCGAGCGGATGCTGCGCGCGGCCGGCGCCGACGTCCGGATCGAGCGCGAGCGGCCGAGCCTGCCGACCGACCCCGTCGCCGGCACGATCGGCATCTCGCCGGCGGCGGCGATCGCCTTGCCCGCGATGACCGTTCCCGGCGACCTCTCCTCCGCGGCCTTCCACCTCGTCGCGGGTCTGATCGTGCCCGGCGGCGATGTCCGGCTGACCGGGGTCGGCATCAACCCGACGCGGGTCGGGCTGCTCGGGATCCTGAACCGGATGGGGGCGGACCTCGAGGTCGTCGAGGCGGGCAGCGAGGGCGGCGAGCCCGTCGGCACCCTGAGGGCGCGCGGATGCGATCTGCAGGCCACGCAGGTCGGGGCCGCCGACGTCGCGATGGCGATCGACGAGCTTCCGCTGGTCGGGCTGCTGGGCTGCTTCGCGGACGGCACGACCACGGTGACCGGGGCAGCCGAGCTGCGCCACAAGGAGTCGGACCGGATCGCTGGAGTGGTCGACGCCCTGAACGCGCTCGGAGGGGAGGCCCGGGCCCTGTCCGACGGCTTCGCCGTCACCGGGACCGGAGGGCTGCGAGGCGGCGAGATGGACTCGCGCGGCGATCACCGGCTGGCGATGCTCGGTGCGGTGGCCGGGCTTGCGTCCCGGGAGGGGGTGACCGTGCGGGGCTTCGGCGCCGCCCGGGTCAGCTACCCCGGCTTCGAGTCCGATCTCAGGTCGCTGCTGGGCTGAACCTCACTTGATCAGCGCGTTGAAGCCGATCAAGGCACCCCCGATGGCGGTCAGGGCGGCGGCGCCGACGAGCGCCTGGAGCCGGGAGCCGCCGCCTGCCCGGGACGCCACGTAGGAATAGATCGCGAGGATCACGAAGCCGACCCACTGCGCGAGGACGTAGGCGGTGTCGATGGCGACCACGCCGAGAGCGGCCAGCAGCAGCATCGAGATCGGCAGGGCGACGACGACGAGGCCGGTGAGCGCTTCGCGGTACTCGTGACGGATCTCGTCCTCGGTCGCGGGACGTCGGCTCCGGATCGAGATTCCGACCCGGTCGGCGAAGAGCTCCGCCAGCGTCAGCGCCAGGGCCGTGCCGATCGCGTAGGCGATCGCCTTGCCGGGCCGGTCCTCGACGCCCTCGAGCGCGACGGTTACGGCCATCACCGCGATCAGGACGTAGATCGCACGATCGGCGTGGCGCGCGAAGTCGAGCATCGGCGGGAGCCTGACGCCGCCACCGGACGACCGCCCTCGGCCCGGCTACTCTGCCTGCGCTCATGGTCATCGCCATCGATGGGCCCGCCGGGGCCGGGAAATCGACCGTCGCCCGGGCGCTCGCCGAGCGCCTCGGTTTCACCTACCTCGACTCCGGTGCGATGTACCGCAGCGTTGCGCTCGCCACCGTCCGCGCCGGCGCCGACCCCGACGATCCCGCGGCGGTCACCGACCTCGCCCGCGCCCTCGAGCTGGAGCTGTCGCCGGGGCGGGTGAGGATCGGCGGCGAGGACGTCTCCGCGGCGATCCGGACGCCGGAGGTCTCGGCCGCGGCATCGCGGGTGTCGGTGCACCCCGGCGTGCGCGCCGCCATGGTCGAGCGCCAGCGCTCGATCGTCGCGGACGGGGCGTGGGTCGCGGAGGGCCGCGACATCGGCACCGTCGTCTGCCCCGCCTCGCCGCTGAAGGTCCATCTGACGGCATCCGAGGAGGAGCGCGCCCGGCGGCGGGCGGCCGAGACCGGCGAGCAGATCGCCGCGGTGCTCGCCTCGCAGCGAGACCGCGACGCGCGCGACCGCGGCCGCGAGCACGGTGCGCTCGAGCTCGCGGCGGACGCCGTCGAGCTCGACACGACGGGACTCGACGTCGACGGCGTCGTCGACCTGATCGAGGCGATCGCCCGCGAGCGCGGGCTGATCGGCGGTCCGGGGTCGTGAAGGTCGCGGTGGTCGGCTACCCGAACGCCGGCAAGAGCACGCTGATCAACCGTCTCGCCGGCGGCCGGGAGGCCGTCACCCACGCGGAAGCCGGGGTCACGCGGGACCGGAAGGAGATCGAGACCGAGTGGAACGGGGTGCCGCTGACCCTGATCGACACCGGCGGCGTCGATCTCGCGGCCGAGGACTCGCTGTCGCGGTCGGTCCAGCATCAGGCGCGCGAAGCGATCGCCGACGCCGACGTGATCCTCCACGTCGTCGATGCCCGGGCCGGCCTCGGGCCCGGCGACGCCGAGGTCGCCGGCCTCCTCCGTGCCGCCTCGCAGCCGGTGATCGTGGTCGCGAACAAGGTGGACAACCCCGCCGACGTGCACCTCGGTGCCGAGCTGAACGGCCTCGGCCTCGGCGAGCCGGTCGCGGTCTCCGCGACGCACGGGCTCGGGACCGGTGACCTGCTCGACCGGGTGACCGCGCTCGCCGGCCATGCGGCGGCGGAGGCCGCCGCGGAGGACCTGCCCAGGATCGCGATCCTGGGCCGCCCGAACGTCGGCAAGTCCTCGTTGCTGAACTCGCTTCTCGGCACGGAGCGGACGATCGTCAGCCCGGTCGCGGGGACCACCCGCGATTCGATCGACACCAGGATCGCGGTGGACGGGCGGGAGGCTCTTCTGATCGACACCGCGGGGATCCGGCGGCGCTCGAAGGTCGCCGGGACGATCGACTACTACGCCCAGCTCCGGGCGGAGCGAGCGGCTGAGAGGGCGGACGTGGCGATCCTCGTCTGCGACTCCTCCGAGGGGGTGACGGCCGAGGATCTCCGGATCGGCGAGCTCGCGATGAAGGCGGGCTGCGCGACGCTGGTCGTCCTCAACAAGTGGGATATCGTCGAGATCGACCTCGACGACGCGAAGGCGAGGATCGAGCAGCGACTGCGCCTGCGGCCGCCCGTGATCACGATCTCCGCCCTGAGGGGCCGCAACCTCCAGAAGGTCCTGCCGAAGGCGCTGGAGCTGGCGGACCGCCGTGCCGCGCGGGCACGGACGCCCGAGCTGAACAGGATCCTCGCCGAGGCGGTCGAGAGGAACCCGCCCCCCTCGAAACGGGGCAAGCGCCTGCGGCTCTACTACGCCGCGCAGGTCGGCGACGCGCCGCCGCGGATCGCGATCCAGGTCAACGACCGGATGCTGATCAACCGGGACTGGTCCTACTACCTCGAGAACCGGTTCCGCGAGGCCCTCGGCCTCGACGGCGTGCCGCTGGTGATCGACTTCGTCCCGCGCCGGCGTGGCCGCGGACCCCGGTAGGTATAAACGCGCGGTGCAGGAGGACGGGACGAAGAACGATCCGGACGGCGGGCGCGAGGGCCCGCGGGTCGCTCCACGGGAACAGCTCGGAACCCCGGAGCGGAGCGGGCTCCGCGGCCGGCTGCGGGCGCTCCGGGACTACGGGCCGGGAAGCGGCAGCTTAGGCGCCTGGCTCCGCTCGCTGCGGCGGCGGGCGACGTCCGCTTGGGGCGGGGTGGAGGCGACCAACCGCCATCGGATCGCGGCGGTGCTGATCGTCGCGGCCGCGGTCCTGCTGTTCTGGCTCGTGTTGCTTCCGGCTGCACCCTGCGGCTTCCCGGGCGGCGACGACTGCCCACCCGGCGACGATGCGATCGGGCTTGTCCCGGAGGACGCGCTCGCCTACGCCCATCTCGACGTCGATCCCGACTCCGATCAGTTCGCGGCCGCGGCCGGGATCGCCGAGCGGGTTCCGCTGCTGGCGAGGATCGCCGTGGACTCGCTCGGGGGCATCGCCGGAGTGGACGTGGACTTCGAGCGCGACGTCGAGCCCTGGGCGGGAGGCGAGGTGGCGCTGGCGGCGCTGCCCGCGGGCCTGCGGGGCGAGCGGGTGCTGATGATCGAGGCGGAGGACACCGGGGCGGCGGACGCGTTCGCATCCGGCCTGCTGGGGCCGAAGCAGTCGTCGGCGAACGTCGACGGAACCGACGTCTCGGTCGGCAGGCGGGGAGCGTCGTGGGCGATCGAGGGAGACTTCCTCCTGATCGGCTCGCGTGCCGGCCTCGCCGCGATGCTCGCCGAGGACGCCGGAAGCCTCGAGGACGCCGGCGGCGCGACCGTGCTCGACGAGCTTCCGGACGAGCGGGTCGCCTACGCGTACGTATCGCCGGACGGTGCCCGCGCTCTGTTCGGGTCGGGGTCGCCCGTCGACACGTTCGTCGACTCGGCGGCGACCGAGGGCGCAGCTGCGTCCCTGAGCGCGGACGAGGAGGGCATCAGCGTGACGGTCCGGAGTGACCTCGACCCGTCGCGTTCGGGCGCCGGTCCCGGGTTCTTCGCGGCGCTCCCGAGATTCACGCCGACCCTGACGGCCGCCGTCGGTCCCTCCGCGCTCGCCTATCTGGGGCTGGGCGACCCCGAGGCCGGAGTCGGCGACCTCCTCGCCCAGGCGCGGTCGAGCTCGCCCGGCCTCGTCACCGCCTTCCAGCGCGCATCCCGGGACCTCGGCAGGCAGGCGGGGATCGACATCGGCGACGATCTGCTGCCGCTGCTCGGCTCCGAGGCCGCGCTCTCCCTGCAGCCGGTCGCCGCCGACGGGGAGGAGCCGGTCCCGGGGGTGACCCCCGACTCGGCGACTCCCTACGTCAGCCTGATCGCGAAGGACGTCGACGCGGATGCCGCCGGGCAATCGCTCGCGCGGCTCCAGGGCCCGGTGGCGAAGGCCCTCGCGGACAACGGCCGGGCCGCGACCTTCGAGACGATCCAGGTCGCCGGAGTCCAGGCGCAGGCGCTGGCGGTCAGCCCGGCCGTCGATCTCACCTACGCCACGTGGGACGACCTGCTCGTGATCGCCACCGACTCGCTCGGAATCCAGCAGGCCCGCTCGCTCGATGCAGGGCTCGACGAGTCCGCCGGGTTCGAGGACGTGACGAGCGGGTTCCCGGACTCGGTCTCGCTGCTCGCCTACCTCGATCTGACCGGGCTCCTCGCGCTCGGCGAGCAGGCGGGCCTCGCGACCGACCCGGCGTACACCGCCTACGCCCCCGACCTCCGCTCGCTCACGGCTGCCGGCCTCGCGGTCGTCGGCGACGAGGACGGGATCGCGACGGATCTCAGGGTGTCGGTCGGCCCGCGCCAGACCCCCCAGGTCGACGCGTCCCCGCTCGGCGAATAGCATCGGCGAATAGCATTCGGGCCACCCCCACGACCCCGCGCCGGCCGGCGCGTACCGGGAATTCGGCGAAGAGAGGCAGAACAGAGACGATGACCAGCGAGATCACCGAGCACATCCACGTCGGCGAGGGCGAGCACCTGTTCACCTCCGAATCGGTGACCGAGGGCCACCCGGACAAGATCTGCGACCAGATCTCCGACGGGATCCTCGACGCCGTCCTGGCGGAGGACCCGACGGGCAGGGTCGCCTGCGAGACCCTCGTCAACACGGGCCTGGTCGTCGTCTCCGGCGAGATCTCGACCACGACCTACGTCGACATCCCGAAGATCGTCCGCCAGACGATCACCGACATCGGCTACGACAGCGGCGAGTTCGGCTTCGACGGCAACCACTGCGCCGTGATGACGGCGATCGACGAGCAGTCCGCCGACATCGCACAGGGCGTCGACAAGGCGTACGAGGCGCGAACCGACGCCGAGGACGACGACGAGTTCGACCAGGACGGTGCAGGCGACCAGGGGATGATGTTCGGCTACGCCACGAACGAGACCCGGGCCCTGATGCCGATGCCCGTCCAGATCGCCCATACGCTCGCCCGCCGGCTCTCGGAGGTCCGCAAGGACGGCACCCTGGACTATCTCCGTCCCGACGGGAAGACCCAGGTGACCGTCCGCTACCGGGACGGCCGGCCCGTCGAGGTGGTCCGGATCCTGATCTCCACCCAGCACGCCGAGGGGATCGACTGCGAGGAGAAGATCAAGCCCGACCTCTGGGAGCACGTGATCGTTCCCGTCCTCGACGCCGAGTACGCCGACCTCTACGACGCCGATGCGTTGCGGCGGACGCTGCTCGTCAACCCGACCGGGAAGTTCGTGATCGGCGGGCCCGTGGGGGACGCGGGGCTGACCGGCCGCAAGATCATCGTCGACACCTACGGCGGGGCTGCCCGGCACGGCGGCGGCGCGTTCAGCGGCAAGGATCCGTCGAAGGTCGACCGCTCAGCCGCGTACGCCGCCCGCTACGTGGCGAAGAACGTCGTCGCCTCGGGACTCGCCGACCGCTGCGAGGTCCAGCTCGCCTATGCGATCGGGGTCGCCCACCCGGTCTCGCTGATGGTCCAGACGTTCGGCACCGGCAAGATCGACGACGCAGCCCTCACCGATGCGGTCGAGGAGGTCTTCGACCTCCGGCCCGGCGCGTTCCGCCGCTACCTCGACCTCCATCGGCCGATCTACCAGGAGACCGCCGCATACGGCCACTTCGGCCGCGAGAACGAGGACTTCACCTGGGAGCGCACCGACCGGGCGGAGGCACTGCGGGCCGCGGCCGGGTCCGGGGTCGGCGCCTCGGCCTGAGCCCGCGACGGGCTCAGAGCCCGGAGCCGTATCGCGTCTCCGCCTCGCCACGCGTCTGCGGCGGCGGCCCGGTCGGCTCGGTCGCGTGGTGGACGCGGTCGACCACCATCTCCGGGTTCGCGACTCCGGCGAAGACGAAGTCGGACTCCGAGTTCTGCGCGGCGGTGTCGAAGTCGACGTCCCCGATCTGCATGATCCGCTGGTACAGCGTCTGGCGGTAGTTGACGTCCTGGACCCGCTCGATCTTGGTCTCCTGGACGTCGCGGGAGATGATCCCGTGTTTGATGTTGAGCCTGCGCGTGGTGATCGTGTAGCGCGTCGCAACCCGTCGCAGGAAGCCGGCGAGGACGACGATCGCGGCACCGACGACCACGATCAGCGTGATCAGCAGCGCGTCGGAGCCGCCCCCGACGAGGGCGACGATCGCCGCGATCACGGCGACGACGAGGATGCCTTTGATGTAGAAGCCGAGGATCGCCCGCCACGACGGATGTCCCTCGAAGACGATCTCCTCTCCGGGTCCCAGGTTCAGCGCCACGGGCGCAAGATATACCGCGCGCTGCGTCCGTGGAAGCCCGTAGCTTCAGTCGTCGCCATGGAGATCGCGAAGGTCGAGCCGATGACGACGACGAGGGCCCTTCGGGGCCCCTTCGACTACCGGCTGCCGGAGCCGATGGTCGCGGCCGGGGTCGGCGTCGGATCGCTGCTGATGGTCCCGTTCGGCGGCCGGCGGATGCTGGGCGTGGTCGTCGACGTCGCCGCCGAGAGCGAGCTGCCGCCCGATCGCCTCGCCGAGCCGCTCGAGGCGATCGAGGCCGGTGCCACCCCGGAGCTCGTCCGGCTCGGGCTCTGGGTCGCCGAGCGCTACTGCTCGACGCCGCCGCGCGGGCTCGCGCTCGTCCTGCCTCCCGGGTCGGGCACCGGGCGCAGGCCCAAGTCGATGCGGCCGCTGACCGAGCGCACGGCCACCGTCACCGCCGCCGGGCTCGAGGCCCTGCGCGGTGAGGCCGGCCCGCGACTCGGTTCGCGTCAGCGTGCCGTCCTCGAGCTGCTCGAGTCGGCAGGGGAGACCTCGGGGCCGCGGATTCGGGAGCTGACCGGCGCCGACTCGGGCGTGCTCGCGACGCTCGCCGGGCGGGGGCTGGTGGAGCGGGGCAGCCGCGAGGTGAGGCGCGCACCCCGGATCGAGCCGGTCGGATCGCCGGGAGCGGCTCCGGAGCTGTCGGCGGCGCAGCGCCGATGCGCCGACCGGCTGATCGCCGACCTGGATTGCGCCGGCACCCGCGAGCGGCTGCTCCACGGGGTCACGGGCTCCGGCAAGACGGAGGTCTATCTCGCCGCGATCGAGGCCGCCCTCGAACGCGGGCGGACCGCGATCCTGCTCGTGCCCGAGATCGGGCTGACCCCCCAGACCCTGGGCCGGGTCTCCGCCCGGCTCGGCGACACCGTCGCCGTGCTCCACTCCGGCCTCTCCGAGGGCGAGCGGTTCGACGAGTGGAGGCGCCTTCGCGACGGCGCCGCCCGCGTCTGCGTCGGGCCCCGGTCCGCCGTCTTCGCCCCGGTCAGCGACCTCGGGCTGATCGTCGTCGACGAGGAGCACGATGCCTCCTACAAGCAGGAGGGAGATCCCCGTTACGACGCCCGCGCCGTCGCGCGCCGGCGGGCGGCCGAAGCGGGCGCGGTGTACCTCGCCGGCAGCGCCACCCCCCGGCCCGAGAGCTGGGCGGAGCTCGAGCGGCTGGAGCTGCCGGAGCGGGTCGACGGCCGGCCGCTTCCTCCGGTGGAGATCCTCGACATGCGGGCGGTGCCCGGTGCGGCCGGACCGCTGCACCCGGCGACGCGGGAAGCGCTTGCGGAGCTCGGCGGAGGAGAGGGCGCGAAGGCGATCGTGATGGTCAATCGCCGGGGCTTCTCCCCGCACCTGAGCTGCGGCTCGTGCGGCGCTGCGGTCAGCTGTCCCAACTGCGACGTCTCGCTCGTCCTTCATCGCGGGAACGCCGTGGTCGGCTGCCACCACTGCGGCCACAGCGAACCGGTTCCCCGTGCATGCGCCGAGTGCGGCTCGGTCTCGATCGCCCGCCACGGCGCGGGGACCGAGCGGATCGAGCAGCTGGTGGGCGAGCTCGTCGCTCCGGCGCGGGTCTTCCGGCTCGATGCGGACACCACCGGCTCCCGGGGCGCGCACGGCCGGGTGCTCGCCGCTTTCGAGCGCGCCTCCGGCGGCGTCCTGGTCGGAACCCAGATGGTGGCGAAGGGCCATGACTTCCCGGACGTGTCGCTGAGCGTCCTGATCGACGCCGACTCGACGTTGCGGTACCCCGACTTCCGCGCCGAGGAGCGAACCTTCGCCCTCGTCTCCCAGCTCGCCGGGCGCAGCGGACGGGGCGACCGCGGTGGCCGCGTGCTCGTCCAGACGCTCGCGCCGGACGCCGCTCCGATCGCGGCGGCCGCGAGACACGACGCCTCCGGGTTCCTCGCCGGCGAGCTCGAGCGGCGCCGGGAGTTCGGCTATCCGCCGTTCTCGTCGCTGCTCGCCGTCGAGATGACCGGGACGGCCGAGCCGGCCCTGATCGCCGCGGCCGACTGCGTCGCCGCGGCCCTGGGGCCGCGGCTCGGAGGCGACGCGGAGCTCCTCGGACCGGCCCCCCGCTTCCGCCGCCGCGGCAGGTTCCGCCGCCGGGTACTGATCAAGAGCCGAGACCCCGATCGCGTCGCGGCGGTCGTCGGCCGGGTGATCGCCGAGCCCGAGGTGGTTCGCTCGCTCACGGGCGTGACGGTCGCGGTCGACGTCGATCCCCAGTGACGGCGCCCACCTAGAATCGCTGCGATGGCCGAGACCGGCACAGACGAGAGCGAAACCCTGGAAGACCCCGAGGAGCTCGACGACGAGACGCTGGAGCGTCGGCGGATCGCGCTCGGAGAGGTGCGCCAGTTCGGTGACCCCGTGCTGAAATCGAAGGCGTCGGCGGTGACCGAGTTCGGGCCCGACCTCGAGCGCGAGGCCGAGCGGATGATCGGACTCATGCAGGGGGCGCTGGGAATCGGGCTCGCGGCGACGCAGCTCGGCCTGATGCGACGGATGCTCGTCTTCCAGGCGGGCCCGGACTCCGAGCCGCAGGCGATCGTGAACCCGGAGGTCGAATGGACCTCCGAGCAGCTCATCACCGCCGAGGAGGGGTGCCTGAGCCTCGCGAACGTCCTCGTCGACGTCGAGCGACCGCTTCATGCACGGATCACGGCGGTCGATCTCGGTGGCTCGCCGATCCTCCTCGAGGCGTCGGGCCTCGAGGCCCGCGTGCTCCAGCACGAGATCGATCACCTGGACGGGATCCTGATCCTCGACCGGACCGAGCGCGAGCAGCGGCGGGGCGCCCTGCGCGCCCTTCGCAGCGGCGAGCACTTCGATCCCTCGATGCTGGACGCGGGCGGGGACGAGCCCGAGCGGGAGTGAGGTCCCTCTACCTCGGCACCTCGGACTTCGCGGCCGTCGTCCTGCGCCGCCTCGCGTCGGGCCCGCATCGGCCCGACCTGGTGGTGACGCCGCCGGACCGCCCGCGCGGGCGTGGCCGGAGGCTCGCCGCGCCGCCCGTCGCCGAAGCCGCGACCGAGCTCGGCATCGACCTGTTCCAGGCGGCGGACGTGAACGAGGCCGCTTCACGGGAGCGGCTGCTCGAGGGCGGGCCGGAGGTGGCGATCGTCTGCGCGTTCGGCCAGCTCGTCGGGGACGAACTGCTCGGATCGGTCGAGATGCTCAACGTCCATCCGTCGCTGCTGCCGCGCTGGCGGGGGGCGGCGCCGATCGAGCGGTCGATCATGGCCGGCGACGAGGTCACCGGAGTCTGCGTGATGAAGCTCACGGCCGGACTCGACTCCGGCCCGGTGGCACTGTCCGCGGAGGAGCGGATCGGTTCCGCCGACGACTACGGGTCCCTCTCGGCCCGGCTCGCCGAAGCCGGCGGGCGGCTGCTCGGCGAGGCGCTCGACCGGCTGGTCGCCGGCCGCCTCGGGTTCGAGGAGCAGGCGGCGGAGGGGATCACCTACGCCGACAAGATCGCTTCCGCCGAGCGGCAGGTGGACCCCCGCAACGACGCGCGGTCCGAGTCCCTGCGGATCCGGGCGCTGACTCCGCACGTGGGCGCGTTCGCCATGCTCGGCGACGGCTCACGCCTCGGGCTTCGGCAGCCGTCGCTCCTCGCCGCGGGCCCGGAGCCGGGGAGGTTCGCGGCAACCGCGACGGGCCTGGCCCTGGGCTTCGCAGGCGGCGGACTCGAGATCGGCGCTGTCCAGCCGCCCGGCAAGCGGTGGATGGGGGCGGCCGACTACGTGCGCGGCTACGGCGCACCGGAGGCCGCCGTCGTGGCGCCGACGTGAGCGCGCCGACCCCGTCGAGACGAGCGGCGTACGACACCCTGCGGCGCGTTTTCGAAGCGGGTGCGTGGGCGGATCGGGCCCTCCGATCCGTCGCTTCGCGCATGGGGCTCGAGGGGCGGGAGCGCGCGCAGGCCCAGGCCCTGGCCTATGGCGCGGTGCAGCGTCGTGGGACTTCGGATCATTTCGTCGAGCACCTCGCGGACCGGCCGGTGGAACGGATCGACCCGCCGTTGCTGGCGGCGCTCCGGCTCGGCCTCTTCGAGTTGCTCTACAGCGACGGGACGGCCGAGCATGCGGCGGTGGATCAGGCGGTAGCCCTTGCCAAGGGTCGCGACGGCCGCCGTCGCGGGGCCGGGCTGGTCAATGCGGTCCTGCGTCGGGCGGCGCGGGAGCGCGAGCTCCTTCTCGGGAGCCTCGGTGACGGCACCCCCCGGTCCGCCGCCACGGCCCATTCCGTGCCGGTCTGGCTCGCCGAGCTCTGGTGGGAGGAGCTCGGCCCGGACTCGGCTCGGCTGCTGCTCGCGGCGATCAACCGCCCGCCGGAACGCGCGTTCCGCGCGAACGCGATCCGGACCGATCGGGCCGCAGCGATCTCCCTGCTCGCGGCCGCCGGCGTCGACGCCCGCGAACCGGATCCAGCGGAGCCACCGGCGCCGGCGGATTCGATCGTCGTCGCGGGCGGCGGGACGGGACGCCTGGAGGAGTTCGTCGCCGACGGGCTCGTCGTGCCGCAGTCGCGGGCCTCGGCGCTCGTGGTCGAGGTCCTCTCGCCTTCCCCCGGTGAGCGAGTGCTCGATCTCTGCGCCGGGCCCGGGATCAAGGCGAGCCAGATCGCGGGTGCGATCGGCGCGTCCGGACAGGGTCTCGTCGCCGTGGAGCGCGATCCGGCCCGCGCGCGGGAGCTGCGATCGATGCTCGACCGCCTCGGTGCGAGCTCGGCCGTCGTCGAGCTCGGCGATGCGACCGAGCCCCGGGCCGGCGGCTTCGACGCGGTCCTCGTCGATCCGCCCTGCTCCGGCCTCGGGACGCTCGCCACCCGGCCCGACGCGCGTTGGCGGCGGCGGTCCGAAGACATCGAGGCGATGGCGGTGACCGCCGGGAGAATCCTCGACCGGGCCGCCGAGGCAGTCGCCCCGTCGGGCCGGGTCGTCTATTCCACGTGCACGATCTCGCACCGCGAGAACGAAGCGGTGGTGTCCGCAGCGCCGGGACGGCTGGCCGACCTCGGGGCCGAGCCGGGGCTGCAGCGGCTCGCGGCCGCGGCCGAGCCGCGGTGCCTGCAGACCAGGAACGATCGCGACGGCACCGACGGCTTCTTCATCGCCCGGCTCTCGCCGTGAGCGCGGAACCGGCCACCGCGACCACTACGATCGCGCCATGAGCTCTTCCGCCGAACCGGGCTCACCGACCTTCTCACGGCCCTCCTGCCCCGGGTGCGGCGAGCCGTGGCTGCGCCCGACGCAGCTTCCGGGCAGGTTCCGCTGCGTCAACTGCCTGCAGCGGTACGAGCTCGTCTCCCAGTGCCCGGGTTGCGGCACCCACCAGACGATCGTTCGCATGAGCGTCGATCAGGACCTCCGCTGTCAGGAGTGCGGGACCTCGATGCTCCGGGTGATCTGAGTGACGCCGGCGTCGGCGTATCCGCCCGGCAGACGAATCGCGCCGTCCATCCTCTCGGCTGACTTCGCGAGGCTCGGCGAGCAGGTCGACGAGGTGATGGCGGCGGGTGCCCGCGTGATCCACGTCGACGTGATGGACGGCGACTTCGTTCCGCCGATCACGATCGGTCCGATGATCGTCGGTGCGATCGCCGATCGGATCCATGCCGCGGGCGGCATCGTCGACTGTCACCTGATGATCGAGAGGCCGCAGGCTCAGGTCGGGGAGTTCGCCCGGGCCGGCGCCGATTCGATCACCGTCCACGCCGAGGCGACGGCACACGTGAACCGCGTGGTCCACGCCATCCACGACTGTGGCTGCGCGGCCGGCGTCGCCATCAACCCCGGCACCCCGGTCGCGGCGCTCGATGCGATCGCCGGCGACTGCGACCTGCTGCTCTGCATGAGCGTGAACCCGGGCTGGGGCGGGCAGTCCTACATCCCGTCCTCGACCGGGAAGCTCGCTGAGATCGGGGCCCTGGCGCCCGCGGCGGTCCTCGAGGTCGACGGCGGCATCGATCCGGAGACCGCGCCCGCGGCGGCGGCGGCCGGAAGCGACTGGCTCGTCGCCGGCTCGGCGATCTTCGGCAAGCCGGATCCGGCGGCCGCCTACGCCGAGATCGCCGCGGCGGCCGGCGCGGGCTGAGCCCGCCCGCCGCTCAGCGAAGCGCCGGGGCGTCGATCGCGCCGATCGCCTCCTGCAGCCATGCACGGTCCTGCGGCGTGGTCGCGGGCCGCTCGGCCCGCTCGGCGCACCAGCGGGTCATGTTCCTGCGGCCGCCGATGGCGATCAGGTCCGGCCCGGTGACCGCGAACCTGCCATCGACGAGGGCGACGATCGCGGCCGGGACGTCCGAGCGCGTCCGCAGGGTGACCGCGACCTCGACGCCGTCCACCGAGCGGGGGCTGCCGGTGTCGCCGTCGGCGGGCCGCGTCGGCCTGACCGAGAAGACCGAGGGAGAGCCGCGGACGCCGATCGGGAGCATGGGCAGGCCCTCGATCGGACCGCTCCGCCAGGTGCGGATCAGCCGGGCGATCTCGCCCCGGATCTCCCGGCGGACGAGCAGGTGCAGCTCGTCGCCGTCCTCGACCACGGTCGACCCCCGGGGCAGCAGTGCCTGTTCCTCGCGGACGATCAGGTTGATGAGCGCCGTCCGTGGAAGCCCGAGCTCCTTGATCATCCTGCCCGCGATCGCGTCGCCGCGCTCGACCCGGAACGCGAAGACGTCCCCGCCCAGCTCCTGGATCGTGCCCGTCTCGACGACGGGGCGGGGGAGGGCGGCCTCGCCCGTCGTCAGCCCGAGCCGGCGTGCGAGCGGCTCGAAGGTGAAGCCCTGCAGCAGGGTCGAGATGACGACGACGAAGAAGACGACGTTGAACAGCTGGGCGCTGCCGCCGATTCCCGCGATGACGGGAAGGGTGGCGAGCCAGATCGGAACGGCGCCGCGAAGCCCGGCCCAGCTCAGCATCAACCGCTCGCGGAAGCGGAAGGACTCGACCTGGGTCGCGAGCAGCGTCGCGATCGGTCGCGCCACGAAGATCAGCACGAGCGCGAGCGCCGTCCCCTCGAACGCGACGTCCGCCAGCCCGCTCGGGAAGACGAGGAGCCCGAGCAGGAAGAAGAGCGAGATCTGCGCGACCCAGCTCAGCCCCTGGTGGAAGGCCGTTACGGTCGCCCGGGCGGGGACGATGCCGGTGCCGAGCGCGAGGCCGGTCAGGTAGACGGCGAGGAAGCCCGACCCGTGGCTCACGTCCGCGAGCCCGAAGGCGATCGCCGCGGCGGCGACCGAGGCGACCGGATAGAGGCCGGGGGTGGGAAGATCGAGCCGCGTGAACGCGCGGCGAGCCGCCCAGCCGACGAGCAGTCCGATCACGGCGCCGACGACGAGGTCGAGGGCGAATTCCCCGACCATGTCGGGCAGGCCGTAGCCGGGGTCCTCGATCCAGGCGATGAACCCGGTCACCAGCAGCACCGCGATCGGATCGTTCAGTCCCGACTCCCCCTCCAGCGCCCGAGCGAGCCGCCGCCGCAGGGTCGATCCGCGCAGGACCGCGAAGATGGCGGCCGAATCGGTCGCGGCGATGGCGGATCCGACGATCAGCGCCTCGAGCGTGCCGAGCCCGAACAGCCACTTGGCCGCGAGCCCGCCGATGAGCGCAGTCACGATCGTCCCGATCACCGCGAGCGAGACGGCCGTCCTCAGGACCGGGCGGATCTCCCGCCATCCCGCCGTCAGCCCGCCCTCGAAGAGGATCAGCACCAGTCCGACGGTGCCGAGGGTCCTGGTCAGCTCGACGTCGTCGAACTCGACTCCGCCGAGCCCCTCGCTGCCGACGAGCATTCCCAGTGCCAGGAACAGCACCAGACCCGGGACTCGAACCCGGTCCGCGACCATCGCCGCCGCGATCCCCGCGCCGAGCAGGAGTCCGCCGATCAGGATCAGCTCAGCGTCGGACACGGTCGCTCCTGGGCTCGGGGGCGGCGGAGGGGGAGGATAGTCGCCGCCGTCCCGGATTCCGGTGTTCTCGGCTTGGAGTCCGGTCGCCGGAGCGGTACCATCACCATTGACTGACCAGTCAATCAACTGCCTCGAACCGCGGACGGAGCGGCCACTGCGAATGGATCCCAACGTCGCCACCGAGCATCAGCCGCCGATGGGGCGCGCCCTCGAACTGGCTCAGCGGGGCCGCGGACGGGTCAGCCCGAACCCGCTCGTGGGCGCAGTGATCGTCGATGCCGCCGGCAGGACGCTCGGCGAGGGGTACCACGCCAGGGTCGGCGAAGCCCATGCCGAGGTCGCGGCGATCGCGGCGGCGCGGGCGGCCGGAGAGGACCCGGCCGGCGCCACGATGTACGTGACGCTCGAGCCCTGCGCCCATCACGGCCGCCAGCCGCCGTGCACGGATGCGATTCTCGCCGCCGGCATCGGCCGGGTCGTCGTCGCCTCCGACGACCCGAGCCCGAAGGCGAGCGGCCGCGGGCCCGGCATCCTTCGCGACGGCGGCGTCGAGGTCGAGGCGGCCGAAGGCGCCGACGCCGCGGCGGCGCGCCTGCTCAACCAGCCCTTCCGGAAGCACGCCCGGACCGGCAGGCCGTTCGTGGCCCTGAAGTCCGCGATGACCCTCGACGGCAGGACCGCAACCGCTTCCGGTGACTCGAAGTGGATCTCGGGCCCGGAGTCCCGCCTGCTGGTCCATCGCTGGCGCGCGGAGGCGGATGCGGTCGCGGTCGGCATCGCCACGGCGCTGGCGGACGACGCGCTGCTGACGGCACGCGACGTCGATGCCGAGCGCCAGCCCCATCGGATCGTCTTCGACTCCGACTGCAGGCTCCCGCCCGGTTCGCAGCTCGTGGCCACCGCCGCCGAGGCGCCGGTGATCGTGATCGCCGCCGCCGGTGCGGACCGCGATCGCGTCGCGGCGCTCGTCGATGCCGGGGTCGAGGTGATCGAGTGTCCGGGGGACGGCGCCGACCGCGTCGAGACCGCTCTCGGCGAGCTCGGCCGCCGCGGGATCACCAGCGTCCTGCTGGAGGGGGGCGCGACCATCGCCGGCGCCTTCGCCGATGCCGGAGAGCTCGACGAGCTCCGGCTCTTCTACGCTCCGATCGTGCTCGGCGGCGCTGATTCGAGACCGTTGCTCGGTGGCGCCGGGGCGCCGAGCGTCGATGCTGCCGATCGCGCCCTCGCAGTCACCTGGGAGCCGAGCGGCGAGGACATGCTGGCCCGCGTCCGGCTGCGGGAGTGGTGACGTGTTCACGGGTCTGATCGCAGAGCTCGGATCGGTCGAGTCGATCGAGAGAAACGACTCGGGCGCGCGCCTCCGGATCGCCGCGGACGTCGGCGGCGAGCTGTCTCCCGGAGATTCGATTGCGGTGTCGGGGGCCTGCCTGACGGCAGTCGATCCCGGCCCCGGCGGCTTCTCCGCCGACGTCATGAACCAGACGCTCGATCTGACGGCGCTCGGCGCGCTCGAGCCCGGCTCGCGGGTCAATCTCGAGCCCGCGCTCAGGGCCTCGGACCGTCTCGGCGGGCACATCGTCCAGGGCCACGTCGACGGAACCGGGCGAGTCGCCGGCATCGCCGCCGACGGATTTGCGCGCCGCGTCCGGGTCGAGCTCCCGCCGGGGCTCGAGCGCTACGTGGTCGAGCACGGGTCGATCGCGCTCAACGGCGTCAGCCTGACGGTGGCGGCGATCGATGGACGTATCGTTGAGGTCTCGCTGATCCCGGAAACGCTCGAGCGGACCACGTTCGGCACGATCACGGCCGGAGACCCGGTCAACGTCGAGGTCGACCTCATCGCACGACATGCGGAACGGCTCCTGAAAGGCTTCGAGGTGAGCAATGGAAAGTGAAGAGACGACCGTGACCCCAAGGGCATCGAAGGCACCGTTCGCGACCATCGAGGAGGCGATCGAGGAGATCCGTCGCGGCCGCATGGTCGTGGTCTGCGACGACGAGGACCGCGAGAACGAGGGCGATCTGGTGATGGCGGCGCAGTTCGCCACGCCGGAGGCGATCAACTTCATGGCGACTCACGGCCGTGGCCTGATCTGCCTGGCGCTGACCTCTCAGCGCTGCGACGAGCTCGACCTCAACCTGATGACGGCCAAGAACGAGGCGCCGCTCCAGACCGCCTTCACGGTCTCGATCGAGGCGGCCGAGGGCGTCACGACCGGGATCTCGGCGCACGACCGGGCGCGAACGATCCAGGTCGCCATCGATCCCGGCTCGGGGCCCGGCGACCTCCACATCCCCGGGCACATCTTCCCGCTCAAGGCCAAGCAGGGCGGCGTCCTCGAGCGCACCGGCCACACCGAGGCCAGCGTCGACCTCGCCCGCCTCGCGGGGCTCAACCCCGCCGGGGTGATCTGCGAGATCATGAACGACGACGGCACGATGGCCCGGGTGCCGGACCTCGCCTCCTACTGCGAGCTCCACGGCCTGAAGATGGTCACGATCGCGGACCTGATCGCCTATCGCCGCCGGCAGGAGAAGCTCGTCGAGCGGATCGTCGCCACTTCGCTGCCGACCGAGTTCGGCGACTTCACCGCGGTCGGGTACCGCTCGCTGGTCGACGAGAAGCATCACGTCGCGATGGTCAAGGGCGACGTCGCCGGAGAGGACGACATCCTCGTCCGGGTGCACAGCGAGTGCCTGACCGGGGACGTCTTCCATTCCCTCCGGTGCGACTGCGGCGACCAGCTCGCGGCGGCGCTGGCGATGATCGAGAAGGAGGGCAAGGGAGTCCTGCTCTACCTCTCCCAGGAGGGCCGCGGGATCGGTCTGCTCAACAAGCTGAAGGCCTACAGGCTCCAGGAGGAGGGGCTCGACACGGTCGACGCCAACCTCAAGCTCGGCCTTCCCGCCGACCTCCGCGACTACGGCATCGGAGCGCAGATCCTCCAGGACCTCGGCCTCGGCAGCATCCGCATCCTGACCAACAACCCGAAGAAGATCATCGGGCTCGAGGGCTACGGGCTGTCGGTCACCGAGCAGGTACCGATCGTGGCCGTCGCCAATCCTCACAACGAGGACTACCTGGCCACCAAGCGGGACCGGATGGGCCACACCCTCCACCACCAGGGCCTCGCGTTCGACGACGAGATGATCCACGGCGAGCAGGAGCGCGGAAGCCGCGGGGCCGGTGAGGACGGGGATGGCTGACGGCGAGATCCGCGAGCTCGAGCCGGAGGAGCGTGAGCGGATCGGCGCCGCCGACTGGGCCATCTGCGTCGCCACCTTCTACGGCGACCTCGCCGAGCGCCTGGCGAACGGCGCCTTCGAGGGCTTCCTCGAGATGGGTGCCGGCGCCGGATCGGTCGAGACCTTCGAGGTGCCGGGGGCGTTCGAGCTTCCGCTCGCGGCGAAGCTCTGCGCCGAATCCGGCCGGTTCGCCGGGGTCGCCTGCGTCGGGGTCGTCATCCGCGGCGAGACCGATCACTACGACTTCGTCTGCGCCGAGGCGGCGGGCGGCCTGCGCCAGGTCACGCTCGAGAGCGGCGTCCCCTGCTCGTTCGGCGTGATCACGTGCGACACCCGCGCGCAGGCCGAGGCGCGGGCCGGAGGCGACAAGCGCGACCAGGGCCGCAACGCGGCGATCGCCGCAGTGATGATGCATCTGATGGCGACCGACCCGCGCCTCCGCTGACCGCCGGCCCGCACGGGTCGCTACCATGCCGCCTCCGATGGCCAAGGTCTGTCACAGCTGCGGCAAGAAGCCCGCGGTCGGAAACTCGCGCAGCCACTCGATGGTCGCGACCCGCCGCCGCTTCAACCCGAACCTGCAGAAGGTGCGGATCGACGAGGGCTCCGGGCCCCGTCGCGTCTACGTCTGCACGCGCTGCCTCAAGGCCAACAAGGTCACCAAGGCGGCCTGAGGGCCCCCTGACACTGCGCGGCTCGGCGTCCGCCTCGGCTCATGGCCGGAGGCCTGTCGCCTCGACGTCCTTGATCCGCTTGGTCAGGGGACCCTCAGGCACGCCTTGACGCTCGGCGGCTCGGCGTCCGCCTCGGCTCATGGTCGGGCCCGCCGGCCGCCTCGCGCTCCGATACAACTAGCGCGCCCATGCCCGATCCCTCAGTAGCCCGCTTCCGGCGGATCGTTCAGGCCTCGTACTCGTACCTCGACGCTCGCCGCGACGAGGTCAATGACCTGAACGTCTATCCCGTCGCCGACGGCGACACCGGTGACAACATGGCCCTGACGATGCGCGCCGTCCTCTCGGAGCTGGACCGGATCGAGCTCGAGGAGGGCGAGGAGGCCGATCGCACGGAGCTGGTCCACGCCGTCGCCCGGGCCGCGCTGATGGGCGCGCGCGGCAACTCCGGCGTCATCCTCAGCCAGATCGTCCGCGGTGCCGCCGAGGAGCTCGCGACGCGTCCCGGCGATCTCATCGATCCGGTGCTGGTGGCGTCCGCGTTCTCCTCGGCAGCGGACGCCGCCTACGAGTCCGTCCGCAACCCCGCCGAGGGAACGATGCTGACCGTCATCCGGGCGATGGCCAACTCCGCGACCATGCATCTCGCCCGGCTCGCCGACAGCGACGTGAACCTCGACCCCGACCTGAGCCAGGAGCAGCAGGACCAGATCCTCGCCGCCGTCCTCGAGGTGATCACGCGCGCCGGCGAGCAGGCGGTTCAGCGCACTCCCGAACAGCTCGACGTCCTCGCCGAGGCGGGCGTGGTCGACGCGGGCGCCCACGGGCTCGTCCTGATCCTCGCCGGCATCGTCGCCGGGCTTCGCGGCGAGGAGACCCCGACGGTGGACATCCCCGCCCAGGCGCCCGCGCGGTTCTCGGCGCCGCAGCACACCGACAGCCGCTTTCGCTGGTGCGTGAACTTCATCGTCGAGGGCAGCTCGCTCGACGGCCCCTCCTTCGAGACCCGGCTCCGTGAGCTGGGCGACTCGGTCCTCGTCGTCGGCGACCAGCGCACCCTGAGGGTCCACGTCCACACCGACGACCCTCCGCAGGCGCGGGCGATCTTCGACGACCACGGCACCGTGTCGCAGGTCGACGAGGCCGACATGCGCGAACAGGTCGCCGAGCGCGAGCGGCGACTCGAGTCGATGGGCACCAGCTGCGGAATCGTCGCGGTGGTCTCCGGCGAGGGCATCCGGAGCCTCTACGAGGAGCTCGGAGCGACCGTCGTCAACGGCGGCCCGACCATGAACCCCTCGACCGACGAGCTGCTCGCCGGCATCCACTCGGTCGGCGCCGATGGTGTGCTCGTCCTGCCGAATTCCCCCAACGTCGTCCTCGCCGCGGAGCATGCGGCGGAGCTCTCCGATCGCGATGCGAGGGTCCTCGACTGCACCTCGCAGCAGGCCGGCCTCGTCGCGATGGTCGAGCTCGACCCGGCGGCCCCGCTCGCTGCGAACGTCGAGCGGCTGACCGGTGCCCTGGCCGAGACGCGGACCGGGGCCGTCGCACCGGCGGCGCGCGACGACGTCGACGGCAGGTTCGTGCGTGGCGACGCGGTCGGCTTCGTCGACGGCGACGTCGTGGCCTGGGGAGGGGCCGGCTCGACGCTGGTCTCGACGATCGAGGCGCTGAGCGACGGTGCGGAGATCGTCACGATCGTGGAGGGCGACGGCGCGCCGATCCCGATCGACGAGGTCACCAGCCTGGTCGCCGAGCCGATCGAGGCCGAGGCGCACCACGGCGGACAGCCTCACTACTGGTGGCTGCTGGCGGCACAATGACAGCGACGCTCTGGCAGATCCCGGTCTCCCACTTCAGCGAGAAGGCGAGGTGGGCCCTGGACCTGAAGGGCATCGAGCACGAGCGGCGCTCGCCACCGCCGCCGTCGCACATCCCGATCGCGCTCTGGCTCACCCGGGGGGCCGGCCACACCTTTCCGGTGCTCGTCCTCGACGGCCGGGCGATCGGCGATTCGTCCGCGATCATCGCGGCGCTCGAGGAGCTCGCGCCGGAGCCTCCGCTGTACCCGTCCGACCGGGAGGAGCGGCGGCGAGCGCTCGAGATCGAGAGCTGGTTCGACGCCGAGCTCGGGCCGTACGCGCGGTCCCTGGTCTTCCACGAGCTCCGAGACAGCCCCGGCGGTTTCGCTGATTTCGCATCGCCGATGCTGCCCGGGCCGGTGCGCAAGAGCCGCGCGGCGAGGAGCGCGGGCGGCTTGATGGCGAAGACCTACACGCAGGTCCGCTGGCGCGTGGCCGGCGCCGAGGCAGGTGAGCGGGCGCGGAGCCAGGTCCTGCTCGCGCTCGATCGGCTCGAGCGCGAGCTCGAGCACGGCGACGGCACCTACCTGGTGGGCGGGCGGTTCTCGGTCGCGGACCTGACCGCCGCTTCGCTCTTCGCGCCGGTCGTGCAGCCCCCCGAAGGTCCGGAGGTGGCCGTCGAGGTCCCGCCCTCCCTGGAAGCGTTCCGCGCCTCGATCGCCGAGCGTCCCGGGTACCGCTGGGTCGAGGAGACCTTCAGGCGGGACCGCGGCGATGCCCGCCGTCCGTGACGGCTACCAGCCGAGGGTGCCGGGCTCGCCCTTGATCGGCCCGGCGATCTCCGCCGTCACCCAGCCGCCGTAGAAGCCGCCGGGCTGTGGCTGCACGAGCTCGTCACCGAGGCGGCACTCGACGAGGGCGGGGTAGAACGAGACGAGGCCCGCGAGCATCGAGAAGCCGGGGCTCGGGCTCGGGTAGCTCCAAGCGGCCCGTTTCGCGCTGGACCCTCCCGCGACGACGTCGAAGTACACCGCGGCGCCCTTCCACTCGCAATGGCTGGCCCCCGGCGCCGGCCGCAGCGCTCCGGAGGCGACAGAGCTCGGCGGCACGTAGACGGTCGGGGCGCCGGCGGTCTCGAGGACGCGCAGCGCCGCCGGGACGTCGACGATCGTCTCGCCACCCAAGGCGACCCGGACCCGTCGATCCAGCTGCTCGACTCGGGGCGGGCGCGGGTAGTCCCACACCGACTCGCGGGGCAGGCCGTTCGCGGCGATGCCGGTGGCGGGCTCGCGGTCGGGGCGCGATCGGAAGCGTGATCCCACGTGCTCAACCCTACGCAGCGGTTCCGTGCGGGCCCGCTCCTATCCTCGGTCCGTGAGAGCGAGATGAGCAGAGCCGGACCGACCCTCGGGGCGCCGCCCGCCGTCGGTGGCCCCGCGCCGCCCCCGGCGTTCGCCGGCGGCGAAGCCGATCGCGCCGGGCTGCTCGCGGCGCCCCTTCGGGGCCGACCCGCGAATGCGCGGCTGCGGCGGCCGCTGACCGACCTCCGCGGGGTCGGCGACAAGATCGCCGCATCGGCCGCGCGAATCGGGATCGGGACGATCGGCGACCTGATCGGGCACTTCCCCCACGACTGGATCGACCGCTCGATCGTCACCCCGATCGCCGGGCTCGTCCCGGGGCGGACCGCGACGGTGCTTGCGGAGGTCCGCAGCTCGCGTCTCCGCCCGACCCGGCGCCGCAACCTCCGGATCGTGGAGGCGCGGGTCACGGACGGGAGCGGAACGCTCGACGTCGTCTGGTTCAACCAGGCCTGGGTGGCGGACCGGCTGAAGCCCGGACTGCGGATTCTCCTCAGCGGGAGCAGCGACGGCCGGAGCTTCCGGCCCGAGGCCTTCGAGGTCCTCGCGGACGAGGCCGCGCCGACCGGAGGCGCGGACCCGATCCGCGATGCGCCGGGACCGCCGCCGGGGCTCCACACCACAGGCATCGTGCCCGTCCATCCGAGCGGCGAGGGCCTGCGGGTGCAGCGTCTGCGGGAGTGGGTGTGGAGCGCGCTCGCGCTCGCGCCGGCCGTGATCGAGCCGCTGCCCGGGGAGCTCAGAGCCCGCCACGGCTTCGCCGCCGCCGCCGACGCCCGCATCGCGATCCACTTCCCGCGGCGTCGGGAGGACGTCGGCCCGGCGCGGGCACGGCTGGCGTACGAGGAGCTGTTCCTGCACCAGGCAGCACTTCAGCTCCGGCGCGGCGAGCGGCAGAGCGGCCTGCCGGCACCCGCGCTCGCCGGCCCGGGCGAGCTCGTCTCCGCCTGGATCGATGCCTTGCCGTTCGCTCCGACGAACGATCAGCGTTCGGCGTTCGCCGCGATCGATGCCGACGTCGCCGAGCAGAGGCCGATGCAGCGGCTGCTGATGGGCGAGGTCGGCTCGGGGAAGACCGTCGTCGCCCTCTACGCGATGCTGCGGGCACTGGAAGCGGGCCGTCAGGCGGTCATGATGGCCCCGACCGAGACCCTCGCCGAGCAGCACTTCGCCACCCTCGAGGGACTGCTCGCCGGGTTCCCCACACCGATCGGCCTGCTCACCGGGTCGACCCCCGGCGCGCGACGCCGCGAGCTGCTCGACCGCCTCGCGAGTGGCGAGCTGCCGCTGGTCGTCGGGACCCATGCCCTGATCGAGCCGTCCGTGCGGTTCGCCTCGCTCGCGGTCGCAGTCGTCGACGAGCAGCATCGCTTCGGGGTCGATCAGCGCCGCGCCCTCGACCGCAAGGGCGGGGAGGCCCCGCACGTCCTCCACATGACGGCGACTCCGATCCCGAGGACGCTGTCGCTGACCGCCTTCGGCGATCTCGATGTCACCACCCTGCGCGAGCTGCCCGCCGGCCGCCGACCGATCCGGACCTGGCTGGTGGGCGAGGAACGCCGGGAGGGGGCCTACGACTTCATCCGCGACCGGCTGCGGGAGGGCAGGCAGGCGTATGTGGTCTGCCCGCTCGTCACCGATTCCGAGAAGGACCAGGCCAAGGCGGCGACGACCGAGGCCGAGCGCCTCGCCGCCGGTGAGTTCCGCGACTTCGAGGTCGAGGTCCTGCACGGTCAGATGCCCGCAGCCGAGAAGGCGCGGGCGATGGCCCGCTTCGCGGCGGGCGAGGCGGACGTGCTCGTCGCGACCAGCGTGATCGAGGTTGGGATCGACGTCGCCAACGCCTCGGTGATGCTGGTCGAGGGTGCCGACCGGTACGGCCTGAGCCAGCTCCACCAGCTCCGTGGCCGGATCGGGCGGGGCGAGCACGAGTCCCAGTGCATCCTCTTCGCGGACCCCGAGGGCGAACGGGCGCGGGCGCGGCTCGATGCACTGGTCCGCGAGCGTGACGGCTTCGAGCTGGCGGAGATCGATCTGAGCCTACGCGGCGAGGGTGAGGTGCTGGGAACGCGCCAGAGCGGGCTGCCCCGCTTTCGCATCGCGGAGCTGCCCGAGGACGCGACCATCCTCGCGGCCGCGCGCCGGGACCTGATCGCGATCCTCGATCGCATCGGCTCGATCGAGGCCCCCGAGCTCGGTCCGCTCGCCGCCGCGGTCCGCGAGCGATTCGGCGACGAGCGGGCGGAGCCGATCGCCGCCTGATGCGGATCGTCGCCGGAGAGCTCGGAGGCAGGCGGATCGCCGCCGCCCGGGGCGGAGCGGTCCGGCCGACGACCGACCGGCTGCGTGAGGCGGTCTTCTCGATCCTCGGCGACGTCACCGGGCTCGAGTTCCTGGACCTGTTCGCGGGCACCGGCGCGGTTGCGCTCGAGGCGATCTCCCGCGGTGCGGTCGCGGCGACGCTCGTCGACACCGACGTCGCGACCGCGGCGGCGAACGCCGGCGCGCTCGGTGCCGGGGACCGTTGCCACATCGTCCGCGAGGACGCGATCCGCTTCCTCCGCCGCGATCGGGGCCGCTACGACATCGTCTACTGCGATCCGCCCTATAGACTCGCCCGCCGCCTTGCTTCCGACCTCGGACAACTGCTTCCAGACCGTATTCGGCCCGGTGGTCGCGTGATCGTCGAGTCGGCCGCGGAGGACCCGATCGAGCTGCCGCTGCCGCTGCTCGACTCGCGGCGCTACGGAGGCACCGCCATCCGGATCCACGGGAGCGCCCGGTGAGCGAGCGCACCGCGATCTGTCCGGGCAGCTACGACCCGGTGACCAACGGCCATCTCGACATCATCGGCCGGGCGGCCCGGATCTTCGACCGGGTGATCGTCGGCGTCGTCAACCAGCCGCTGCGCAAGCAGAAGACGCTCTTCACCGCCGAGGAGCGGGCCGGGTTCATCGAGCAGGCGACCGCGGACATCGACAACGTCGAGGCGATGGTCTTCTCGACCCTGCTCGTCGACTTCGCCCGCGAGAACGGCGCGACGACCATCGTCAAGGGCCTGCGGGCGATCTCCGACTTCGAGTACGAGTTCGAGATGAACCAGCTCAACCGCAAGCTGGCGCCGGAGATCGAGAGCGCGTACGTGATGGCGTCTCCCGAGTACAGCTTCCTGTCGTCCACCGGGGTCAAGGAGCTCGCCACCTTCGGGGGCGACGTCAGCGACCTCGTCCCGGCTGTGGTCGCGGAGGCGCTGAGCGAGAGGATCGAGCGCTGACCCGGGATGGCCGCGGTGAACGGGACATTGCAGCCGATTGCAGAAAGACCCGCGAGGCGAGGGTTTTTCCCTCCGACCCCTAAGCTTTAGTCGCACTGATGGACGTCCTCGTTCTCATAGACAAGCTCGATGACCTGATTCACAACGCCAGGCCGGTCCCGCTGACCGACCAGGTGCGGGTCGATCGCGAAGAGATCTACGACCTCCTCGATCAGATGCGGGCGACGATTCCCGAGGAGATCAAGCAGGCCCGGTGGATCGTCAAGGAGCGGCAGGAGATGCTGGCCGAGGCCAAGCGCGAAGCCGAGAGGATCGTCAAGGAGGCGCGCGACCAGCAGGCCCGCCTGATCTCCGAGGAGGAGGTCTACAAGCAGGCCGAGCGCGGAGCCGAGGAGATCCTCGAGGACGCCCGCGACACCGAGCGGCAGATCCGCCTCGGCGCCGAGGACTACGCCGACGAGATCCTCTCGACGCTCGAGGTGAACCTCCAGAAGTTCCTCGCCGCCGTCCAGCGCGGCCGCGACCGCCTCGCCGGCCGCGACGAGGAAGTCGAACCCGCCGAAGTCTGATCGCCGGCGCTGCGGCGCGCCACGGGCGTCATCGGACCGTCAGTAGGTCCCGCTGATCACCGCGAGGTCGCCCTGCGACCAGACGACCTCGCCGCCGCTCCATTCGGCGAGGTCCCCGGCGCGATCCGGGAAGTCGAAGCCGGGCTCGATCGGAGTCACCCGGTCCGCCGGGTCGTCGACCGTGACGACGTCGGCGAGCACCAGTGACCGCGCCTGCTCGCGGACCCGGCGGAAGAGGTCCTGCTTCTGCTCGGAACGGAGGTGGTGGACGCTGAGGACTGCGATGACGAGGTCCCACGGCCCGTCGGGAAGCGGGTCCTCCATCCGCGCCAGCCGCACCTCGATCCCGAGACGCCGAGCCCGGAACACCATCTCGGGACTCGAGTCGAGGCCGGTGATGCGAGCCTCTGGAAAGGCCTCGAGGAGCCGGCGGGACGTCTCGCCGGTGCCGATCCCGAGGTCGAGGGCGGTGCTCGGCGGGAACGGCACCGCTGCGACGGCGGCCTCCTGGAGCGCGTCGAAGTTCGGGACCTCGGCCCGCATCATGTCCAGGTAGGTGTCGGGGTTCCAGTGGAACTGAGCGCTCACGCTACCCTCGGAGACTAGATGTCCGAACGGCTGATCGATCTCGATGAGCTCGCCCTGCGCAGCGGCGAAGCGGCACGGATCGACGTCGTGCTCGACCCGGAGCCGCCCCGACTCGGCGGGGAGGCCCTCGCGCTCGAATCGACGCCGGTCACGACGCGGATCGACGTGTCACGGACGACCTCCGGATACGCGCTCCGGCTTCGCGCCGGGGTCGTCGTGCTCGGCACCTGCGCGCGCTGCCTGGCGCCGGCCCGGCTCGAGCTCGGGATCGATGCGCGCGAGGTCGATCAGGGTGAGGCCGAGGACCCGGAGCTCAGCAGCCCCTACGTCGGCGACGGTCTGCTGGACCCGCTCGCCTGGCTCCACGACGCGATCGCGCTCGCTCTGCCCGAGCGCCTGCTCTGCCGCGAGGATTGCGCCGGCCTCTGCGAGGTCTGTGGCATCTCCCTCAACGATGTCGAGCCGGGGACGCACGTCCATGAGAGCGCGCCGGACCCGCGCTTCGCGAAGCTCCGCGACCTGCTCGATTAGCGGCCGCCGGCGGCCGGCAGTTGCCTCGGCGGCGGCGATCGCTACGATTCCCCGCCTTATGGCCGTCCCGAAGAAGCGCCAGTCAAGCGCCCGGCGCGACAAGCGCCGTGCTCACGATGCCGTTTCGGCGCCGCGCCTGAACGAGTGCCCGCAGTGCCACAGCCCGCGGCTTCCGCACCGCGTCTGCCCGACGTGCGGGACCTACGCCGGCCGCGAGGTGATCGCGCCCGAGGACGCCACGCCCGAGCTGAGCGGTAGCGAGGGGCAGTAGATGGCGGCGCCGCCGGCGCCGGCGGCGGAGGGCTTCGGTGACCGCGTGACGGTCGCGTTCGACGCTCTCGGCGCCGAGGCGGGAATCGATGCCGTCGCCGAGGGACTGTCGATGGCCGCCGCCGACGGGATCGGCGTCCGGGCCTTCGGCCCCGCAGCTGCGCTGGCAGGCGTAGGGTCCGGCCTCGTCGAGGTGATCGACACCGCCGAGGTGATCGGCAACGACGAGGAGCCGGTCCGCGCCGTTCGCTCCCGCCCCGAGGCCTCGATCGTCCGCGCGGCCGCCGATGTGGCCGCAGGTGCCTCCGACGCGCTCGCCAGCCCGGGATCGACCGGCGCGACGATGACCGCGGCACTGTTCGCACTGAAGCGGATCCGGTCCGTCCAGCGTCCTGCCCTCGCGGTCCAGATCCCGGCGCCGGGCCGTGAGCGACCGCTGCTGATGCTCGACGTCGGCGCCAACGCCGACGCGCGGCCCTCCCATCTCGTCCAGTTCGCGTACCTGGGCTCTGCGTTCGCTGCGACGGTGTTGGGCGTCGCCCGCCCGCGGGTCGGGCTGCTCAGCGTCGGGGCCGAGGCGAAGAAGGGCAGCACGACGGTGGTCGAGGCCCACGAGGCCCTGCTCGGTGCGGACGGGCTCGAGTTCGCCGGCAACGTCGAGGGGAGGGATCTGCTCGATCCCGAGGTCGAAGTCGTGGTGACCGACGGCTTCACCGGGAACGTCGTGCTCAAGACCATCGAGGGAACCGCGAAGGCGGTGGGCGACGCCGTTCGCCGCGCCGCGCGCTCGGGTCCGGTTGCCGCCGCCGGCGGGTTGCTCCTGCGCCCCGCGCTGGGTGGCCTGCGGTCGGACATGGATCCCGACGCGACCGGCGGCGCCATCCTGCTCGGGCTTCGCGGCGTCGCCGTGGTCGGGCACGGGTCCGCCGGCCCGCTCGGGATCGCCAACCAGATCCGGCTGGCCGCAAGCTCGGTTCGCGAGCGAGCCGTCGAGCGGACCGAGGAGCTGATCGAGTCCGCCGGCGCCGGAAGAAGCGCGATCCGCGCCGCCAAGGGCTCCGAGTCGTGATACACAGTTCGTCCCGATGAGCACCACCGGTGAGACAGGCGGGCCGCAGGCCACCGTGGACCGGGACGCCATCTTCGCCATGGTCCGTGATCACCTGACGGCCGAGCTCGAGGTGCCCGCCGGCGAGATCGCCGACGGGACCCGCTTCCGCGACGACCTCGACGCCGACTCCCTCGACCTCTACGAGCTCGTCATGGAGCTCGAGGACACCTACGGGATCGCGATGAGCGAGGACGAGGCGGCGAAGATCGAGACCGTCGGGCAGGCCGTCGACTTCGTCTTCGAACGACTCCCGGGTGGCTGATCCGGGCACGGCCGAGTCGGCCGGTGAGGAGCATCGGAGCGACGCGGCGGTCCGGCCGCTGCTCTCGCTGATCGGCGGGCTCGATGCCGAGCTCCGGCTGCAGGCGCTCACACACAGCTCCTGGACCGAGCGCCGGGTCCGTTCCTGGGGTCGGCTCGCCTTCCTCGGCGACAGCGTTCTCGGGCTCGCCGTCGCCGAGCATCTCTTCGCCCGCTTCCCGCGCTCCGACATCGGCCGGCTGACGAAGATCCACGGACAGGCCGTCAGCGGCCGAGCGTGTGCCGAGATTGCGGTCGACCTCGGCATCCCGGCGATGCTGGCGGACGCCTATCCCACCGATTTCGACGGCGGGCTCGCCCCGGGCGAGCTGGTCGCGAGCGAGCGCGCAATGGCGTCGGTGGTCGAGTCGCTGATCGGCGCCTGCTATCTCCAGTTCGGGCTCGAGCGGACCGCGGAGGCCCTGCTCGCCGCATTCGAACCTCAGATCGAGCTCGCGTCGGGGACCCTCCTCGACTTCAAGTCCGCGCTCCAGGAGCGGCTCGCGCGGCGGGGCAGACGGGTCCGCTACGAGGTCACCGAGGAGTCCGGCCCGCCGCATCACAAGACCTTCCGGGTCGAGGCCCGGGTGGGAGACGAGGTCCTCGGCGCCGGCACCGGCGCCAGCAAGAAGGCGGCCGAACAGGCCGCGGCCGCCGAGGCACTCGGGGAAATCAGCGGGTGAGCGGGGGTTTCCGGGGGACCGGCGATCCCGTCCGGGTCACCGGACAGGCTTCAGCGAGGGGCCGGAGAGCATGCATCTGAAGTCGATAACCCTGAAGGGCTTCAAGTCCTTTCCCGAGCGGACCCACCTGGAGTTCTCTCCGGGCGTGAGCGTGATCGTCGGGCCGAACGGATGCGGGAAGTCGAACATCACCGACGCCGTGCTCTGGGCGCTCGGCGAGCAGAGCCCGCTCGCCGTCCGCGGCCAGTCCATGCAGGACGTCATCTTCGCCGGCGGCCGTGACCGCTCGGCCCGGACCTCGGCGGAGGTCGAGGTCGTCATCGACAACTCCGACGGCGCCGCCGGGTCGGAGTTCTCGGAGATCTCGGTGTCGCGACGGCTCGATCGCAACGGCGACGGCGGCTATCGGCTCAACGGGGCCCGCTGCCGGCTCGCCGACATCACCGAGGCGCTCTCGGACGCGAGTCTCGGCCGCGAGATGCACTCGGTGATCGGCCAGGGGAAGGTGGAGGCGATCGTCCTCTCGAAGCCGCGAGAGCGGCGGATGCTGATCGAAGAGGCCGCAGGCCTCGGAAAGCACCGGAAGCGACGGCGGCGCGCGCAGCTCAAGCTCGAGCGCACGAGGTCGAACCTCGACCGGGCGCTCGACGTCGAGCGCGAGGCGCGCTCGCGCCTGCGCCCGCTGCGGCAGCAGGCCAACGCGGCGGAGACCCATGCCAAGCTCGAACGCCAGTCCCTCGAGCTGCAGCTGCGCCTCCTCGGCGATCGCCTGTCGGCCGGTGACGGCGATCTCGCGGCTGCCGAGGACGCGGCCCGTGGAGCCCGAGGCGAACGAGATGCGATCGAGGCGAAGCTCGCCGAAGCGAACGAGCGCCGGAGCGCGGTCGAGGAGCGGCTGGCCGATCGCGACCGCGAGCGAACCGCCGTCTGGGCCGAGCTGACCGCCCTCCGCGCGGCGCACGAGCGGCTCGGGGCCCGGACCGAGGCGCTGGCCGGACGCGAGGCGGAGCTGCGGGCTGCCGTCGAGCGCCGCCGCGCCGCGCTC
>JAGQUO010000197.1 GCA_020438445.1 Solirubrobacterales bacterium | reverse complement strand
CGGGATCTGGGCCTTCCACGCCAACAACACCCGGATCGAGCACAACCTCGTCTCGGGGATGAAGTTCAACGGCTGCGACGGGTCCGGCTACGACATCGACTACGACCAGGACGGCACCGTCGTCCAGTACAACCGCAGCCACGACAACGAGGGCGGCTTCATGCTGCTCTGCACCGACGATCAGCCGCGCAGCGCCCAGGTCCGCTTCAACCTCAGCGTCAACGACGGCTTCTCGTTCAACAGCTCGCCCTGCAGCCGCCCGGCCGGCACCTACGACGGCATCCGGATCTACAACAACACGATCGTCGGCCCGGACCCGGGCGTCGGCACCCTCGGCTACGAGACCGCGCAGCTCTACGGGCCGCCGAGCCTCGACTTCTTCAACAACGCCCTCGTCGCGACCGAGGCCGGCCGCGGCTTCACCTGCGAGCCCGGCTGCCGCCGCAACCTGTTCTTCCGGATGCCGCCGGCCGGCGCCGAGGCGCTGGCGAAGCCGCCGCGGTTCGCCGCCCGCCGCCCCTACGAGGGCGACGCGCCGCCCGCTTCGTTCGCGCTGCGCCCGCGCTCGGCGGCAATCGGCGCCGGCGCCCGGATCCCCACCGACGCCGAGCGCGACTTCTTCGGCACCAGGATCGACCGGACGGGCCGCCCCGACATCGGCTTCTTCCAGACGCGCTGACCCGCAGTGGTGGACCGAGTAGGAGGTCAGGCCTAGGGACCCGGCGGGTCGAGCTGGAAGGTCCGGGTCAGGCCGTCGGCCAGGTCCTGCTTCTCGCTGTCGGAGAGGCGGGAGCTGGAGTGCATCAGCTTGTACTGGAGCGGCGGCATCTCGCCGCCGGTGACGGCCTCGGCGGCCTCGCCGGCGCCCGGCTGGGGCTTGTCCCACTCGGAGACGTTGAGGATGCCGCGCGCCTCCTCGACGTCGTGCTGGACGAGCCAGGAGGTCGGGGCGACGTAGCTGTCGGCGGGCCAGTTGGTCAGGTTCGAGTGGCAGGCGCCGCAGGCGTCCTCGAAGAGCTGCTGCGTCCGCGGGCTGTCCCACTTGACGGCCTGGGTGACCGGCGGGTTGTCGTGGGCGTGGCCGTAGGGGACCAGCTGGATCAGGAGGAAGAGCGCGATCAGGCCGAGGATTCCCATCCGGATCCTCGAGGCCGTGACCCAGTTCCGAAGGCGGCTCATTCCGGTTTCGGGGCGGGGGAGATGGTCATGGCCGGGGAAGGTGCCGAGCGAGACTAAGCGGCGGTTCAGCCGCTGATGATGAAACTCTCATCCGGCTGTAACGCCCTGGAACCGCGCCCGCTCAGTCGTCGTCGCCGTCCTCGGAGTGCCCGGAGTCGTCGGAGGTCGTGGTCGGCGTCGTCGTGGTCGGCGGGGGAGCGGTGGTCGTGACCGGTGGTGTGGTGGTCGTCGTCGCGGGCGGCGAGGTGGTCGTGGTCGAGGTCGTCGAGTCGTCGGAGCCGCCGCCGTGA
>JAGQUO010000196.1 GCA_020438445.1 Solirubrobacterales bacterium | reverse complement strand
CGGCGCCGGTTCTCCGCCACGACGAGGCGGGCGATCGCCGCGAGCTCCTCGTGGCGGAAGCCGGTGCCGGCCGGATTGAGCGGGCTGTTGAGCGCCAGGAGATGCGCCCCCGCGAGATGCGGCTCGAGTGCTTTCGCGGTCGGCTGGAAGCCGTCGTCGGCGCTGGCGGCGACGGCCACCTGCCGGGCGCCCGAGAGGTGGCAGTAATGATTGTTGTTCCACGACGGGACCGGATAGACGACCGTGTCGCCCGGGTCGAGCACCGCGCGGTAGAGCGAGTAGATCAACGGACGTGCGCCGCCCGCGACGAGCACCGCGTTCTGCGGATAGTCGAGGCCGAGGCGCGTGCGGTAGAAATCCGCCACCGCCTGCTTGAGCTGCGGCAGGCCGTCCGAAGGCGGGTAGTTCGTCTGCCCGGCGGTGAGGGCGCGACCGATGGCGAGCTCGAGCTCCTTCGGAATGCGGAACTGCTGCGGCGCGAAGTCACCCACCGTCAGATTGAGCACCGGCCGGCCGCTGGCAACCAGCGCCCGGACCTCGGCCGCGATACGCAGGATCTCCGATCCGACGAGCTCCGAGACCATCTGTCCCAATCCCTGATTCGGCGCATCGTGCGGCGCCAGATCGAGCGGTGCATGGGTCGTCGTGATCGTCATCGGGGACTCCTCCTCGGAAGGCATGAACGGCAAGGATCGCCCCGGACCGGGGGACCTCCTGAGGTTACCTGACGGGGGCCCGCATGGAAACCCTCCGGGAGCACCGGCCGGGGCGAATCCACTCGCCGTGCAATGGCCTGAGAGCATCGATTCCAGGGGTTGACAGCGACGGTTCGAGGGCGTACGTTGACGGTGTCGGGCGAACTCGATCGCGCGACGCGAGGAGAGAGACGATGACGCCACCGGACCACCGCAGGCTCCTGCTCCCCGAGGCCGGATCGGCCGACGGGCGCAGGGGGACCAGGCGGAGTCGGAGAGGCTCCTGACATCACTCCTTTCGTTCGCCGCCGATTCCACGTCGGCCCGAGCGGACGAAGACAAGGCCCTCGCTGGCGCCACGTCGAGTCCAACTCTCCGACCCGCCTGAAGCAGTACCGCCGCCCGTTCCGGACACGCCAGCCGCCAGGCCGGCGGCCCGGTGCGGGTGGCCCTCCCGGGGAAGCGGCCACGCTTCCCCGTTCTCTTTTCCAGCGCGGGGCTACGGCTCGTCGCGCGGCACGCCGGGGAGCAGTGCGTCGCAAGGCAGGAGATCGATCCCTTCGGAGTCGCCGACGACGTAGTTCGCAATCGAGCCGCGGTAGTCGCCGTAGAGGGTGACTCCGGCAACCTCGCCGGTCGGCTCGAGCACGTAGAACTGCAGGTTGAAGCGCGGCTCGCCGTTCGGCCGCGACAGGTGCGCCGGGCGCCGCCGCCGGCGCACCCGCTCGAGCGCCGCCATCGCCGCGTCCTTGGGGTGCGCGCCGCGTCGCATCTCGTCGACGATCCAGGCGCACGACAGATCGCTCAGGTTGGCCTCCCCGCGTCCGGTCGAGCCGGCCGCGCCCCATTCGCCGTCGGCGTAGAGCCCGGCGCCGAGGATCGGCGAGTCGCCGACGCGACCCGGGATCTTGAAGGCGAGCCCGGAAGTCGAGGTGCACGAGGCGACCGTGCCGTTGGCGGCGACCGCCGAGAGA
>JAGQUO010000195.1 GCA_020438445.1 Solirubrobacterales bacterium | reverse complement strand
GAACACCGACTCCGACTTCGATCGGGAGAAGCTCCAGGAGCGTCTCGCGAAGCTCGCGGGCGGTGTCGCGGTCGTCAAGGTCGGTGCTGCCACCGAGACCGAGATGAAGGAGAAGAAGCATCGCGTCGAGGACGCGCTGCAGGCCACCCGGGCCGCCCTCGAAGAGGGCATCGTCCCCGGCGGCGGCGTCGCGCTCCTGAACGCCCAGGACTCGGTCGACACGAAGGGCCTCGAGTCCGACGAGGCGACCGGCGCGGAGATCATCCGCCGCGCGCTCGAGGAGCCGCTGCGTCAGATCTCCGAGAACTCGGGGTTCGAGGGCTCGGTCGTCGTCAACAAGGTGCGCGACATGAAGCCCGGCGAGGGTCTCAACGCGGGCACCGGCGAGTACGGCGACCTGATCAAGGACGGCGTCATCGACCCGACCATGGTCACGCGCTCGGCGCTGCAGAACGCGGCCTCGATCGCCAAGAACATCCTCACCACGGAGTGCATCGTGGCCGAGCCGCCGGAGGAGAACGCCGGCGGCGGCATGCCCGGCGGCATGCCGGACATGGGCGGGATGATGTAGGGAGTCCCTCCGGACTCTCGCGGCCCCGGCCAGGTTCGGGATCAGGGGCCGCACCGCTTTGCAGAAGGGCCCGGGAGCGATCCCGGGCCCTTCGCGTTCCCGGCACCGCAAGTGCCCCGGGCCGGCTCAGGTCGCGGTCCTGAAACCGGGATTTCGCCCGCTCAAGTCGGACCGCCCGATCTGCCGATGGGGCGCTGTGAATCTCGATCACGCAATCGCATCGGTGCATTCGCGGCTCGGCGCCTCCTCCGACCGCGAGCTGGCGGCGACGCTCCTGGGCGGCATCGCGATCGTCGGCTCCGTGGTCGGGTTCGTCACCTACCTGTTCCCCCATCCCGAGGGCACCGATTTCGTCACCCCCTCGATCGCGTTCGCGATCTCGATCGTCGCCGGGCTGCTGCTCTGGCTGAAGCGGCATGACGCGGACTGGTGGGAGATCGGGACGGTCGTCGCCCTCGGCTCGGTCGTGGTCACGATCGCGATGGTCTCGGTGCCGGGACGCTCGGCCGCCTACGTGACGTACTTCGTCTGGCTCGGGATCTTCTCGTTCTACTTCTTGCGGATCCGCTGGGCGCTCCTGCAGACGGCGTGGATGGCCGCGCTCTACGCGTTCGCGGTGATCGTCGACGACCAGCAGGGTGAGATCGAGCTCTGGATCAACGGCGTCGCCACGACCTTCGGCGTCGGCCTGCTCGTGCTCGCGCTGCGAACCCGGATCACCGTCCTCGTCCGCAGGCTCGAGGACATGGCCCGGACCGACCAGCTCACCGGGTTGCCGAACCGGCGCGCGTTCGACGAGCGCCTGGCGGCGGAGCTCGCCCGCCGCGACCGCTCGGGCGAGCCGGTCGCCCTGCTGATCCTCGACCTCGACCACTTCAAGACCCTGAACGACACCGCCGGGCATCTCTCGGGCGACAACGCGCTGCGGGTCGTCGCCGCGGTCATCGCCTCGCGGATCCGGGCGGTCGACTGGCCCGCGCGGATCGGCGGCGACGAGTTCGCGATCGTCCTCCCCGGCGCCGACGAGGACGAGGCGATGCGAGTGGCCGAGCGGATCCGCCTCGGCATCGACTCGGCGTTCGCGGGCACGGCCGTGCCGCTGGCGGTCAGCGTCGGCGGCGCGTCCCGCTCGG
>JAGQUO010000194.1 GCA_020438445.1 Solirubrobacterales bacterium | reverse complement strand
GATCCTCACCGAGACCGTCTTCAACATCCCCGGGGTCGGAGCGGAGACGTTCAACGCGATCAAGCGCTCCGACCTGCCGATGATCCAGGGGATCACCCTGTTCGGGGCCTTCTTCATCGTCACCCTGAACCTCGTGGTCGACATCGTCTACGCATACCTGGATCCGAGGGTCCGCTACGAATGAGCTCTGCGCCGCTGATCGAGATCGACGACCTGAAGGTCCACTTCGACACCGACGAAGGGGTCGTCAAGGCCGTCGACGGCGTCTCGTTCGAGGTCAGCGAGGGCGAGATGCTCGGCATCGTCGGCGAGTCCGGCTCGGGCAAGTCCGTCGCGAACATGACGATCCTGGGGTTGACCAGGGCCTCGAATGCAGCGATCACCGGGCGCATCGAGTTCGAGGGGCGGGATCTGCTGACGCTGGACGAGGAGGGGCTGCAGGAGATCCGCGGCAACGGGATCTCGATGATCTTCCAGGACCCGCTCTCGGCCCTCCATCCCTTCTTCAAGATCGGTAACCAGCTCGTCGAAGCCATCCAGATCCACCAGGGCCTCGACGACGCCGCCGCCAGAGCGCGTGCGATCGAACTGCTTGACCTCGTCGGGATCCCGGACTCCGAGCGACGGATGGGCGAGTACCCGCACGAGTTCTCCGGCGGGATGCGGCAGCGAGTGATGATCGCGATGGCGCTCACCAACGACCCGAAGCTCCTGATCGCCGACGAGCCGACGACCGCCCTCGACGTCACGACGCAGGCTCAGATCCTGAGGCTGATCGAGCGGCTGCGGCAGGAGCTCGGGATGGCCGTGATCATGATCACCCACGATCTCGGCGTGATCGCGGAGGTCGCCGACCGGGTCATGGTCATGTACGCGGGCGAGGTCGTCGAGGCCGGCACGCTCGACCAGATCTTCTACGACCCCCAGCACCCGTACACGTGGGGCCTGCTCGGCTCGCTGACGAGGGTCGATCAGCCGCGCCTCGCCCGCCTCGCCCAGATCGCCGGCCAGCCACCCTCGCTGATCAATCCGCCCAGCGGCTGCCACTTCCGCAACCGCTGTCCGCACGAGTACGCCAAGTGCACCGAGCACCCCGATCTCGTCCAGCGAGCCGAGGGCGCCGCGCTCGATCGCTGCTGGCTGCCGCCGGAGAAGAAGAAGACGGTGCGGGTCGTCTCCAGCGGGGAGATCGGCCTCGAGGCTCCGAGGGAGCCGGCGGCATGAGCGCGGCGACCGACGCGAGCACGGTGCCTTCGGGCGAGGAGCTGGCCGGGGAGGAGCCGATCCTCGTCGTCGATCACCTCGTCAAGCACTTCCCGATCAAGGCCGGGATCCTGATCGACCGGCAGATCGGCGCCGTGCAGGCCGTCGACGACGTCTCCTTCGCGGTCAACGCCGGGGAGACTCTCGGGCTGGTCGGCGAGTCCGGATGCGGCAAGTCCACCCTCGCCCGCACGATCCTCCAGCTGATCCCGCCCACCTCGGGATCGGTGAAGTTCGAGGGCCGGGAGATCGCCGGGATCGGTCGCCGCCAGGCACGCGATCTCCGCTCCGACATGCAGATGGTCTTCCAGGATCCCTACGCGTCGCTGAACCCGCGCAAGCGGATCGCCCAGATCGTCGGCGACCCGATGCGCATGCACGGGATCGTGGACCGCGACGGCCAGAAGGACGCAGTCCGCGACCTGCTCGAGAAGGTCGGGCTCAATCCCGAGCACTACAACCGCTT
>JAGQUO010000193.1 GCA_020438445.1 Solirubrobacterales bacterium | reverse complement strand
CGGCGATGGTCCTCGCGGCCATCGCGATGCTGACGCTGCTGATCATGAACCTCATCAACAGGAAGGGAAACGACGTCTGATGTCTGACCAGGATCGCCAGATCGGAATCGAGGTCGAGAACGTCAGCAAGCGCTTCGGCGACTTTCTGGCCCTCGACGGTGTCACCCTCGACGTCCCGGAGGGGTCGCTGACGGCGCTGCTCGGGCCGAGCGGAAGCGGCAAGTCGACGCTGCTGCGGCTGATCGCCGGCCTCGAGCGGGCCGACTCGGGGCACGTGCTGCTCGGCGGCGGCGACGTCACCGGCGTTCCCGTGCAGGAGCGCGGGATCGGCTTCGTGTTCCAGCACTACGCCGCGTTCAAGCACATGACCGTGCGCGACAACATCGCGTTCGGCCTGAAGATCCGGAAGACGCCACGGGACCAGATCCGCGACCGCGTCAAGGAGCTGATCCGCCTCGTGCAGCTGCAGGGGATGGCGCACCGATATCCGTCGCAGCTCTCCGGCGGGCAGCGCCAGCGGATGGCGCTGGCGCGGGCGCTCGCCGCGGAGCCGAAGCTGCTGCTCCTCGACGAGCCGTTCGGCGCCCTCGACGCGACCGTGCGCAAGGAGCTGCGGACGTGGCTGCGCCACCTCCACGACGAGGTCAGCGTGACGACGATCTTCGTCACCCACGACCAGGAGGAGGCGCTCGACGTCGCCGAGCAGATCGTCGTCATGAACGAGGGCCGGATCGAGCAGATCGGAGCCCCGCGCGAGCTCTACGAGCATCCGGCGACGGAGTTCGTGATGGGCTTCGTGGGTGAGGTCAACCGGTTCGGCAACGCGCTGATCCGGCCGCACGACCTCGACCTCGGGCTCGTCAGGGTCGATGGCTCCGAGGAGGCGATGATCGAGCGGGTCAGCCATCTCGGCTTCGAGGTGCGGGTGGAGCTCTCGATGGCGAGCGGCGACCGGGCTTGGGCCCAGGTCACGCGGGCCGAGGCCGAAGAGCTCGAGCTCGAACAGGGCCAGATCATCTTCGCCCGCCCGAGCCGAGCGAAGGTGTTCGAGGACGGTTCCTCGACGGCCCCGACCGACGAGCTCCAGGTCGCCTGAGCCCCGGGCCGGGGCTAGTGCGATTCCCAGGCGTCGGGTCGGGAGACGATCCCGCCGACCGGCTCGGGCAGCTCGCCGGCGACGATGTCGGCGAGCGTCACGGCCTCGAGCACCTCGCGGATGTTCGCGCGGAGGCCCACCCAGACGTCCTGGAGCCGCTGCGCTCGCCCGAGGTACTCGAGGTCCTCCGGCCGCTCACCGCGAACCGTCGCGAGCGGCCCGTCGACCGCGCGGATGATCTCGGCAACCGTCACCCGGTCCGCCGGCCGGGCGAGCCAGTAGCCGCCGTCGGCGCCGCGCTGGCTCTGGACGAGGCCGGCGTGGCGAAGCTCTCCGAGGATGTTCTCGAGGAACCGAAGCGGGATTCCCTGTTCGTCGGCGATCCGGTCGCCCTTGAGTGGGCCGTCCTGGCCGGGAGCGGCAAGTGCGATGGCGGCACGGACCGCGTAATCGGCTTTGGCGGAGATCCTCACGGTCGGTCCATTGTCTCGCCTCGGCTGCCGCCGCGGCTCCGTCGGCTCAGCGTGGCCCGATCCGCAGCGACCAGCGCGGCGCGGTCGGGCGGATGGAGAGCACGGTCCCGGGCCCGGCGGACCGCCAGGCGACGCGCCCGAGGTTGGTGCCGGTGAGCCGCCATCGCG
>JAGQUO010000192.1 GCA_020438445.1 Solirubrobacterales bacterium | reverse complement strand
CGATAGCGAGCGGCAGCGGATCGCCGCCTTCCGCCGCGAGGTCGGGCGGGGGGTACCGCTCACCCGCTACGCATCTGCGCTCTGGACCCGCGCCCGCGCCGGCACGCTCGGGGGCCCACCCCTCCACTGGTTCGAGCTCTACAACCCCGAGGCGGGCGTCCCCCTTGAGCAATCGACCGGCTATCGCCGGGCCCTCGCCGCCGCGGAGGTCATCTTCGACAACGTCCTCTGGATCCTCGATCAAGATCCGATCGATCTCGACATCCTTCCCGCGCTCTACACCCTCGGATCGACCCGCTACGACCTCTACTTGGAGGACCCGGAGCACGACGACTACCGCGCCGCCGTCCGCCCCCAAGACCTCCCGATCCTCGCCGGCACCGACGTCCATGGCTGGTCGCCCGAGGAGACCGGCGACCTGATCGCCGACGTGCTCGACTCGGAGTCGCGCGAGGGGTTCCGATCCGACGCTCTGATCAAGCGGGACATCGCCAGGCAGATATGGCTCACCGAGGGGCGCCTGGAGCTGACCTCGGTCGACAAGGAGAGCGCGTGCGACTTCATCGCCCGCCATCACTCGGCCCTCCCCAGGTGCAACCCCCGCGGCATGCTCTACGCCGTGGCTGCCCGCATCCGCGGCGAGGTCGTCGCCGTCGCCACCGCGGGCACGCCCACCGGCCGCTGGGGAGCTGGCGGCGCTTGCCCGGTGGACGGGATCCTCGAGCTGACCCGGATCGCGTCGATCGGCGGCCTCACCCGCACCGATCGACGCGGCCGCGCGGTCCCGGTGAGCGCGAGCTCTGCCCTGGCCTCGCGGATGATCGACCTCCTGCCGGTGAGCGGCCGGCGGGGGGTCGTCGGCTGCCGCTTCGTCACCTACAGCCTGACGACCGAGCGAGCGACGACCTACCTCTCCCTCATCGGCAAGGGGCTGCGGCCCGTCGCGCGGCGTCGGGGCAAGCGCCCGTCCGGCGCCCGCGGGTCGGCGGTCTCACTCCCGGAGGCCGACAAGATCGTATGGGAGGCCGGGCCTGCGGCGCGTCCTCCAGACTGGACGCTCGTCGCCGAGGAGCGGCGGGACGGCGCCCGCAAGGCGTTCGCCCACTTCCTCGGCCGGGGCGGCTTGCGCCCGTGACTACCGCGGGCGCCCCTTCAGCGGCGGGCCGAGAAGTGCGCGCGTCTCCGGGTCTGACTCGATCGTCTCGGCGACTAAGTAGTAGCCCGTCAGCAGCTCGGCGATGAGCGAGAGACTCCCGAGAGCGATCACCGTGTCCTCGTCGACACCTTCGGGCGTGCCCCCCTCTGCCGCGACAACCTTCCGCATCACCTCGCGTGCGACGTGCTCGGCGGCGTAGTAGTCGACTCGCCCCTCGGCGAGCTCCCACGCGAACGCGACCGCGAACTCGCGGAGAGGATGCGAGATCGTCGCTACGATGACGTGCCGGTCCCCGATCTCCGGCGGCGGCGTCACCGTCCAGGACTGGCCCGAGCCGGAGATCGAGAACCCCGGAGGAGTCGCCGGCTTCTCCTTCGCTCGATCCATCAGCCGAAAACACCGAGCGACCGCCTGCTCCTTCTCCTCTTGGGGGACGAGCGCGAGCATCTTCGGCGACAACCGTAAGAACCCGCCAGCGCTGGGCCTCGGCTGCGTTGACCGTCGCTCGTTCGCCTTCCGCTGCTTTTGTTCGACCCTGCGCCGCTCGGCTCGGGCTGCTCGACGGCGGTCGCCGTTTCGTCCCTTGTTTGACACGCTGGCCATCGTCCGCGAACGCCGCCGCGCGCGCAAGGATGGCCGCAGGCCCGCTT
>JAGQUO010000191.1 GCA_020438445.1 Solirubrobacterales bacterium | reverse complement strand
TAGTAGTCGCCGACCTTGGCGATCTCGGGCTCCGAGCCGAAGCCGAGCGCGCCCGCGAGCCGCTCGACGAGCTCACGCCGCTTGATCCGCGCCTGGTTGCGCAGCCGCGGCAGCACCTCCGGCCAGCTCCCCGAGACCCCCTCGATCGACTCGTAGACCCGGTCCGATGCGATCTGGGCGAGCGACCCCTCGAACGCCTCCGGGTCCCACCTTCGGGCTGGCGCCGTCATGAGGTACCTGTCGAGCCGGCTGGCGAGCTCCTGACGCTGCCCGGCGTCGACGCGGTCGAGCAGCTGCGCCGGATCGGCGGGCCGCCCCGCCTCGTAGTCGGCTGCGAACTCCTCGATCAGTCGGTCGATATCAGCCATCGGGCTCCATCCGATCTTCCCCCGTCGACAGTTCCTCAACGAGCTCCGTCCTGAACCGGTGCCATACCTGTTGCACGTTGGCGATCGTGACCGGGTCGCCGTCGGCGGCCATCTGCTCGACCACCTCGCTCCCGGTCATGTTCATGAAGCCGAGCGGCTCCGGCCCGTAGAGGACGATGATCTTCCGGTGGGTGTCGTTGCGGCTGCCGAGCACGCGGTCGACGACGTCCCGGATCGCGAGCACGCCGGTCCCGTCCTCGGTGTGGGGGTCCTCGCCCCAGACCCCCTCGTCCCCGGCGTTCTCGAAGGTGAGCGGCTGCTGGTCGGGATGGCGTTCCCGGGCCCGGTAGTAGTCGGCGATCCGGCGCTTGGCGATCGTCGCCGTGAAGGCGCGGACGGACTCGATGACCTTGCCCTCGAAGGCCGACCGCAGGAACGACTCGAGCGTCTCCATGACCACGTCGTCGCGGTCCCGCTGCGGCACCTTGGCGGCGACCCGCCCCTCGATCAGGGGCTGGAGGCGGTAGGCGAGCACGTCCGCGGCGCGCTTGCCGGCCTCCGGCCGGCCGGCCGCGCGGGCGGCGACGACATAGGCGACGAGCTCTTCGTCGCTCAGCCGGTCGAGGTCCCCCTCATCGAGTCGCACGAACTCGCTCAAGACACAGGGGAACCTAGCGACCTCCCGGACGTCAGGCGTCTAAAGTTGGGAGCGGTCCGGGCGAGATCGACCGGGCCTCAGAGAACAAATGTGCGCTTGAGGACGAGGACCACTGCAGACGCAGTGCTTTCAAATCGGGCCGCAGAACTAAACGGCATTGGAGGCAATGCGTAATGGCAAGTGGAACCGTCAAGTGGTTCAACGGCGAGAAGGGCTACGGCTTCATCGCCCCCGACGAGGGCGGCGACAAGGACGCCTTCGTCCACATCACCAACATCGTCGGCGGTGTTCGCATCGACGAGGGTGACCGGGTCAACTTCGACATCGAGGACTCCGCGAAGGGCCCGCAGGCGGTCAACGTCACCAAGGCGTAGAACCACCGAACAAGCGTCGTCTCTGCCGCCCACGGGAGAGACGAACAGGCGCCGCCCCTCGGGCGGCGCTTCGCTTTCCGGGCCTAGCGGCCTTCGCGCAGCTGATCGCGCTCGGCGAGCCGGTTGGCGCGCCGCATCTCCGCCTCGCGCTGGCGGCGGCGCTCGTCCTCGGTCTCGGCGATCAGCTTCGGCGCCGTGACGGGCCTGCCCTCGTCGAGCGCGACCATCGTCAGGTAGGCGGTCGAGGTGTGGCGGGTCTCGCCGGTGAACGGGTTCTCGGCCTCGACTCGCACGCCGACCTCCATCGAGGTCCGCCAGACGGCATTGACGGACGCCGTGCAGCGGAGCAGCTCGCCGACGAAGACCGGGGTGTTGAACGTCATCCGGTCCATCCCGGCGGTGACGACCCGGCGCCCGGAGTGCTTGATCGCGGCGAGCCCCGCCGCCTCGTCGACCAGGCGCATCACCGTGCCGCCGTGGATGAACCCGCCCGAGTTCGCGTCGGTGATC
>JAGQUO010000190.1 GCA_020438445.1 Solirubrobacterales bacterium | reverse complement strand
GGGAGAGGCGCGCGAGCGCCTGTCGCTCGACCCGGAAGCGCGCGAGGAGCTCCTCGCTCTCGAGCCCGCGCCGGATCCGCTTGATCGCCACCCGCCGCCGGTAGCCCGCCTCGTCCCGCTCGGCGAGCCAGACCTCCCCCATTCCGCCCCGGCCGATCCGTTCGACCAGTTGGTAGGGGCCGAGGCTCCGGCCGGGCGCGTACGGCCCGTCCGAGTCGTCGCGCACGCGCGCCTCGACCGCGAGGCGCCCTTCGCCGTCGTGCGCCGCCAGGAGCTCGCGGAGTTCCCGAGCCTCGTCGGACGGCAGCTCGCCGAGCCGGAGATCGCGCTCGGCCGACGACGCCTCCGCGAGCTCCGCGAAGAGCTCTTCCAGTCTTAGCCAGCGCTCCCGTTCCATCGTGACGAGTCGTTCCCGCGGCGAGCCTAGGGGGCGTTCTCCGGCGGGTCAATGCGCCAGATCACGGGAACGTGTCCGGATTTCTCGATGGAGAGCGCCATCCCCGAGAAAGAAGGAGGTTGTCCATGCCCCGAGATCACCCGGTCCGCCCGCGTCTCGCGCTTCCGAGCGGCTTCGTCCTCGCCCTCGCGCTCCCGCTGCTCGCGGCGGCGGCGGCGGCCGCCGCCACGCTCCCGGTCACCACGACGGCGGACGCCGACGTCGACGACGCCTTCTGCTCGCTGCGCGAGGCGATCGTCGCCGCCAACACCGATGGCGCGTACCACGGCTGCCCCGCCGGAGCCGGCGCCGACCGCATCGTCTTCTCGCTGTCCCTGCCGGCGGCGATCTCGCTCGCGAGCGACTTGCCGACGATCACCTCGACGCTCGCGATCCGGGGGCCGGACGCGACCCAGCTCGCGATCGACGGACAGGACCTGCATCGGCTGCTCGTCGTCGACTCGGCCTCCGGAGGCGAGTGGCTCGGAGTCGAGGACCTGACGCTCACCCGCGGCCTCGCTCCGGTCCAGGGGGGCGGAGCCTTCGTCGCCCCCGGAGACACCGGCTACTTCCGTCGGGTGCGCTTCTTCTCCAATCAGGCCACGAACAATGGCGGCGGTCTCGCGGTCGCGGGCCTCTCCGCGCTGCCCTCCGCGGTCGGCGTGGAGGCGTGCTGGTTCTCCGACAACCTCGCCCACGGACCGTCGGGAGGCGGCGGCCTGACGGCCACCGGATTCACGACTCTCTGGATCGATCGAACCACTTTCTCGGGGAATCGTGCCGACGGCGTGACCGGTTCGGGAGGCGCGCTGGTCGTCAACCGCGCTGACGCGACCGTGACGCGCAGTACCTTCTCGGACAACTACGCCGACGTCGGCGGCGGCGCGATCTTCCTCTTCTCTTCGACTGCGGAGGCCTCGCTCCTGCTCCAGGACTCGACGGTGACGGACAACCACGCCGATGCGGACGCCAACGGCAGCGGCGACGGCGGCGGCATCTTCGTCGTGTCGGCGGCCGATCACGCCGCGTCGCTGACGCTCGTCAACACGATCGTCGCGTTCAATACCGACGAGCTGCCCCAGGTTCACTACGACCTCTCCTTCGGGGCCTTCGTCGTCGCCGACAGCCTCGGATCGAACTTGATCGGCCTCAACCTCGGCAGCGAGACCTTCTTCCCCGCCGGCCTGCCGAACGGCAACGGCGACTGGGTCGGCCAGGTCGGCACGCCGATCAACCCAGAGCTCGATCCGCTCGGCGACAACGGCGGCTTCGGGCCCGACCACGAACCGGTCGACAGCATGACCTCGCGCGTCATCGATCACGGCGCCTGCCCCGGCAGCGGCGGCGACCAGCGCGGCTACGGCGACGCGTCCGCTCACCTCCGCATTGTCGACCTGCCCGCCGCCAACGGCGCAGGGAGCGACGGCTGCGACATCGGCGCCCACGAGCGCGGCGGCGCTCCCGAAGCCGATCCCGAT
>JAGQUO010000189.1 GCA_020438445.1 Solirubrobacterales bacterium | reverse complement strand
CGGCCGCCGCCGCCGAGCGGCTGCTCGCCTACGAGCCGGGGGTTCCGGTCGGCGAGGCGCTCCTCGACCAGAGCCTGATCGCCGGGATCGGCAACGTGATCCGGATCGAGGCGTGCTTTCTGCCGCGGGTCAGCCCATGGCGGCGGATCGCCGACCTCGATGCCGCCGAGGCCCGCGGAATCGTCGATGCGGCGAGCTGGGTGATGGAGACCGCGATCGCCAAGGGGTCGCGCCCGAAGCAGATCTACGGTCGCGATCGGCGCCCGTGCCCGCGCTGCGGCGGCCGGATCCTGGTCCGGGGCCAGGGCGACGACAACCGCGTCACCTACTGGTGCGAGGGCTGTCAGCGATAGCGCGGGCCGCACGAGACGAGTACACGCGCCCGGCGGCCGCGCGATAATCGGTCCGATGAGTGAGGAGTCCATCGCGCCGGCTGAGCTGCTCGGCCGGGTCCCGCTGCTTTCCGGGCTCGATCCGGAGGAGCTCGAGCGGATCGCCCAGGTCGCGATCCCGCGCTCGTTCCCGAAGGGCGCGCGCGTGTTCCACGAGGGCGACACCAGCGACGCGTGCTACGTGATCCGCGCCGGCGAGGTCCGGGTGACGCGCGAGCACCCAGACGGTCGTGCGATCGCGCTGGCGACGCTCGGGCCGGGGGAGCTGGTCGGCGAGCTCGCGATGCTCGACGGCGGCGTCCGGTCCGCCAGCGTCGAGGCGCTGACCGACGTCGACCTGCTCGCGGTGTCGGCGAGCGACATGCGCGGGTTGCTGGAGCGCAACGCGCAGATCACCGCCAAGCTCGTGGTCGCGCTGACCAAGCGGCTGCGGGAGACGAACGAGCGGATCAGCCGCCAGTCGTTTCAGACCGTCCCGAGCCGGGTCGCGGGAGTGCTCTCGCAGCTCGTCTCCGAGGACAACGCCGAGCAGGGCCGCGACGGCGTCACGATCCGGATGAACCAGGCGGATCTAGCTCAGCTCGCCGGGACCTCCCGGGAGAGCGTGAGCCGGTTCCTCGCCGTGCTCGAGCGCGCCGGCGTCGTCCGGGTCGGCCGCGGCCGGGTCACCGTCGTCGAGCCGCAGCGGCTCCGCGCCTACATCTTCTGATCGACCCGTCGCCGGTGGCCGCCCCCCGGACGGTAGGCTGCGGCCGGTGAGCGCGCTCTACGTCCTCAACTTCTACTCGCCGGTGTTCGTCGACCAGCTCAAGCGGGGGCGCAAGACAGCGACGATCCGGCTCGGCGACAAGACCCGGAAGTACGACCGCGGCCAGGTCGTCTGGATCACCGTCGGCTATCGCCACGGCCCGCGCGAGAAGATCTTCGCCGCCGTCATCGACGACGTCGAGGTGAAGAAGGTCAAGGACCTCTCCCCGCGCGACATCGAGCACGACAACCCCGAGTTCCGGCGCCTCGACGACACCGTCAACTTCCTCGAGCAGATCTACAGCCGCCCGGTCGATCCCGAGGACATCGTCACCGTCATCCGCTTCTCGCAGATCGTCGAACGGCCGCAGTCGAACTTCGGCAACGGCGAGACGCCGTCCCGCAACTGAGCCCGGGGGCCTCGCCGCGGCCATGGCGAGCTACGAGTTCCTGACCGCCTGGCTGCTCGACGCGCCGCGCGAGGACGTCTGGGACGCGATCTGGGACTCGGGCGAATGGCCCACGTGGTGGCGGGGGGTGGTCGAGGCGGTCGAGACCGACCCGGGGACCGCCTGCGGGATCGGCCGGCGCGGGCGCTACGCCTGGCGCAGCCGGATCCCCTATCCGGTCCGCTTCGAGGTCGTCTCGACCGTCGTCGAGCGGCCGAACCTGCTCGAGGGCGAGGCGACCGGCGAGCTCGAGGGCGTCGGCCGCTGGCGCTTCCTCGAGCAGGACGGCGCAACCGCGGCCCTGTACGAGTGGAACGTCCACACGACCAAGCCGTGGATGAACCTCGTCGCCCCGCTGGCCCGTCCGGTCTTCCGCTGGAACCACGACCAGGTGATGAGGTGGGGCGGCGAGGGGCTCGCCG
>JAGQUO010000188.1 GCA_020438445.1 Solirubrobacterales bacterium | reverse complement strand
CTCGCAGGCGTACCAGATCCGCGGCCGGGTGGGCCGCTCCCGCGAGCGCGCCTATGCCTACATGCTGTATCCGTCGGAGGAGGGGATCACGAGGGAGGCGGCCGCGCGCCTCGCGACCCTCGCCGACCACACGGAGCTCGGCTCCGGGTTCCGGATCGCGATGCGCGACCTCGAGCTGCGCGGAGCGGGGGACCTGCTCGGCGCCGAGCAGTCGGGGCACGTCGCCGCGATCGGCTTCGAGCTCTACGTCGAGATGCTCGACCAGGCGGTCGCCGAGCTGCGCGCGGCCGGCGAGGGGGAGAGGGGCGAGGAGGAGGTGCGGGTCGACACCGACGTCTCCGCCTACGTCCCGTCCGCCTACGTCCCCTACGAGGCGGCGAAGATCGACGTCCACCGCCGGATCGCCGCCGCCCGGGCGCCGGGCGAGTTGCGAGCCCTGCGCGACGAGCTCCGCGACCGCTTCGGACCGCCGCCGGAGCCGGTCGAGGCCCTGCTCGCGATCCAGCGGGCGCGGATCGAGCTCGCGCGAGAGGGAGCCCGCTCGCTCGTTCTCCGCGGGACCCGGATCCTCGCCGAGCCCGTCGAGCTCGACTCCGAGCGCGTCGCCCGAATCCGCGAGCACCTGCCGGACGCCATCTACAGCTCGCGCGAGAGCAGCCTGACGCTCCGCGTGGGCGGCCCCGACGATGCCGAGGCCGAGCGGATCGGGCGGCTCGCGAAGCTGGCGGAGGCGGTTTCGGCTTCGCGGGATCGGGCTCAGCCCGCGGACTGAGAACCCGGGGCGGCCGCGAAGCTGCGCGGGCCGCGCGGCGCGTTGGATATCTTTCTCCACCGTGCCGCGGTCCCGGAAGCGCAACCTCGCGATCGTCCTCGCCCTGATCCTCGTCGGAGCGATCGTCCTCGTGGCCGCGACGAGCGGGCTCGGCCAGCCCGGACTGCCGGAGGGCGACGTCGCCTACGTCGACGACATCGACGACGGAGCGATCACCCAGGACGACCTCGACTCCGCCCTCGCACAGGCCGCGGCGCAGAGCGGCATCCCGAAGGTCCCCGCGCCGAACAACCCCCAGTACGACTCCTTGGTCCAGCAGGCGATGCAGAGCCTCATCCTGGCCAAGTGGGTCAAGGGCGAGGCCGCCGATCGCGGCATCACGGTCAGCCAGGAGGACATCGACGCCGAGCTGAAGCGGATCAAGGAGCAGTCCTTCTCGAGCGAGAAGGAGTTCCAGGACTTCGTCAAGCAGTCGAAGTTCAGCCCCGAGGACGTCCAGGAGCAGGTCGAGCTGACCCTCCTGCGGGACAAGCTCGAACAGCAGGTGGTCAAGGAGCCGGACATCTCCGACGACGAGATCGAGAAGTTCTACGACGTGAACGTCGAGAGCTTCACCCAGCCGGCGAGCCGCGACGTGCGGGTCATCCTCAACTCTTCCCAGGCGAAGGCCGAGCAGGCCAAGCAGGCGCTCGAGGCCGACGACTCCGACAAGAGCTGGGAGCAGGTCGCCAAGAAGTACTCGCAGGACCAGGCCTCCAAGGATCGCGGCGGCCTGCTCGAGGGTCTGACCGAGGGGCAGGGCGACCCGCAGCTCGAGGAGCAGGCGTTCTCCGCCTCGGAGGGCGAGATCGTCGGCCCGTTCAAGACGGATCGCGGCTACTACGTGATCGAGGTCACGGCGGTCAATCCCGAACAGGTCCAGCCGCTCTCGGAGGCGAAGGCCGCGATCCAGCAGCAGCTCGCGTCCGCGAAGCAGCAGCAGATCGCCAGCGACTTCCAGACGGACTTCGTCGACAAGTGGACGCCACGCACCGTCTGCGCGCCGGAGGAGACGATCGAGCTCTGCAGCAACTACGTGGCGCCGGAGCCGGTGCCGACGCCCGGGCAGCCGCCACCGCCCGCCGTGATCTCCCGGCAGCCGATCGAGCCCGGCACCTCGACGCTCTCGCTCGACGGTTCCCCGCAGCAGGGGCTGCCGCAAGGGCCGCAGCCGCCCGCGACCAACCCCGAGGCCCAGCCGCAGCCCGGCGCGGTTCCGCTCGGCCCGAACGGGGCCCCCAC
>JAGQUO010000017.1 GCA_020438445.1 Solirubrobacterales bacterium | reverse complement strand
GGCGGGGATGAACCCGGTGAAGGCGTCGACCTTGCCGCTCTCGAGGTTCTGCACCCCGTTGAACCCGATCGTCACCTTGTTGACGCTGGAGGGGTCGCCGCCGGCGTCGGAGATCGTCGTGTTCATGATCGCGTCGTCGGACGGGACGCCGGTGACGCCGACGGTCTTGCCGTCGAGGTCGGCCGGGGACTGATAGCCCGAGTCCGTGAGCGTGATCAGGCCGCCCAGCGGTCGCTGGACGAGCGCCATGATCCCCTTCGCCCCGCGCCCGTCGGAGATCTGGGTCGCGACGTCGATCCCGTCGGCGATGCCGAAGTCGGCCTTGCCGGCGTCGATCAGCTTCAGGGTGTCGGCCGTCGAGGTCGGCTCGATGATCTCCAGGTTGATCCCGGCATCCTCGTAGTAGCCGTTCGCGACCGCGTCGTAGATGCCGGCGTGCACCGGGCCCGGCACGAAGTCGAGCACCAGCGTCGCATCCTGCATCTCACCCCCGGACGTCGTGGCATCGGCGCTGCTGCTGTCGGTCGAGTCGTCGCCTCCGCAGGCGGCGAGCACGAGGGCTCCGATCGCCAGCATCAGCGCCGACAGGATCGCCAGCCTGCTCCGGTGGTTGGTCGGTGGTCTTCTCACTGGTCCTCTCCTTGGTCGTTTGACATTCGATCACGAAGGCTCGTCACCTCGACGCGGAGATCCCCCGGGGTCCAGCCGGGGATCTCCATGTCGGGGCATGCGGAAACGGCGGCGCGGACGTCCCTGAGCGCCCGCAGGGTGATGTGGTCGCCGGGCTCGATGTCGACGCGGCCGAGCCCGCGGTAGGCGGTCGTGTCGATCTCGGCGTTGACGAAGAACGAGAGCATCCCGCTGATCTCGGCCCGCTCGATCCCGAGCCCGTCGGCGATCAGGTCGCGGCATCCGGGCCTGCCGTCCCCGTAGATCTCCGACCAGCAGCCCGGGTACATGATGTCGTTGCGGCCGTCACACCGACACGGCCCGACCTCCATCACTGCCTCGCCCTCGCCGTCGCAGAGGACCATGCCGGGGTCGGCGCTGAAGACGAGCCAGGGCCGGCCGAACCGCTTCCAGCCGTTCACGTTCCGCGTCATCGCCTGGTCGAAGCCGAGGAAGCTGAAGTCGCCGCCCTGTTCCCCGCCGGGGGTCGAGATGCGCACGGTCTCACCGGCGGCCAGATCGAAGCCGAGGCCCGTGCCCGAGGCGACGGTCGCGTCGGTCAGGGCCATCATCCCTCGCCCCCGATCCGGCCGTACCGCCGCTGGAGCCAGCGCCACGCACGCGCCGTCTCGGCCTCGTAGTGGGTGCTGCGCTCCTCCAGCTCGCCGGGACTCAGAGAAGCGCCCGCCTCCGCCCAGACCCGGCACCGCTCCTCCAGGTACCAGGCCCTGACCGCGGCGACCCCGAGATCGGGACCGGTGGCCACGGCCCCGTTTCCGCGGATCAGCAGGCAGTCGCTCGCGCCGAGCGCAGCCGCGCCCGCCCCCGCCCGCTGCGGGTCGGTGACGAGCTGGGGGTCATCCCAGGTCGCGACGGCCCCGGAGAGCCCGCCGAGCCCGTGGGCGACTCCGGGCACCGAGGACCCGGCGCCGACCGCCGCAACCGCCCGACCGTGGATCCGTGCGATCGCGCCGACGTCGTCGCGGGCCGCGTAGACGGCAGCGTGGAGCGGGGTCTCCAGAGGCAGGCCCTCGCCGTCGCCCCGCGGCTCCCCGGCGGCGTCGCACGCGATCACCGACTCCGGGTCCGCGTCCATCAGCGGCGCGGTGGACGAGATCGCGAAGCCGGTCGAAGTGCGGGCGGAGACGTGACCGAACCCCTCGACGAGGCCCGCCGCCGCGAGCAGGCGGGCGGCTGCCGCCACCTCGGCCGTCGTCACCGGGCTCTGCGTGGCGGCGGTCAAGTCAGCCGTCCACCTCCCAGATCCGCATCGCCATCGACGTGGGGTCGTAGGCGTTGCACGGGGACAGGTCCTGCGGGCAGGCGGAGAGCGCAACGACCACGTCCTCGAGGACCTCGAGGTCGATCGCGGCACCGGCACCGTGCTCGGGCTCGTAGGTGACGATGCGGCCGTCCTCGTGCCGGTTGTTCATGAACACGTTCCAGGCCGACTCGCCGGGGGCGCCGAAGTCCGAGCCGAAGCCGGCCAGCGCCTGCTCGAGCGAGGCGAGGCAGGACCCGTGGTCAGGCTGGTCGTAGTCCCGCGCATACCGCTCGGGATCGCAGCAGGGAACGATCATGTCGTGCGTACCGACATCGTCCCGCGTGATCCGGAACAGCGGCGTCCGGTGATTCGAGAAGAGCACGTCCCCCTCCTCCGGCATCAGCTTGACGATGCAGGAGAGCGTGTGGGCGGGCGAGAGATACTCGGTCGGGTCCTCCGGCCTGTAGGCCATCAGGTCCCCCACCTGCCGTCCCTCGAGGTCGACCACCTGGAGCACCTGACCCTTCCTGACCTCGGCTACCGCCGCCGTCCGCGCCGGGACGTGCACCTCCTCCACCATCCTGCCGCGCTCCTCGATCGGCGGGTTGACGCTCATACGCTTGCCTCCTCGCTGGCCGCGATCCGGCAGGAGCCGTCCGGAGCCGGTGTGTTGCGGGACCGGAGGGCCCGGACCTCGCCGTCGATGACCATCGCCGCGATTCCGGGGATGTCCCCCTGCTCGATGCAGGTCAGCGGGTCGGCGTGGGCGCTGCCGAGCGGCGGGAACAGGAGCGCCATGTCGGCGGGCCTGCCGACGTCGAGTATGCCTTCCTCGCGGCGGAGCACCGACCCGTTGTTTCCGGTCGCGAGCGCGATCGCATCGCCGGCGGCGATCCGGCCGAGCGACGAGATCTCGCAGACGGTCTTGATCATCCCCAGCGGCATCACGCCGGTGCCGGTCGGCGTGTCGGTGGCGAGCACGACCCTGTCCAGCGCATCCCGCTCGCGAGCGAGCTCGAGGATGCGCAGCGACGAGCGCAGGTTCCCGGCCTGAACCAGCTGGAGCACCCCGGGCGCCTCGAAGAGGGCCGGAAGGTCGGCGTCGGGCAGCGCCGTCGGCCCTCCGTTGGCGTGACCGACGATGTCGCAGCCGAGGGCGAGGACGTCCTCGATCGTCACCGGCGAGGAATCGGGGATCGAGGCGCCGCCGGTGTGGTTCATGACGACGATCCCGGCCTCCTGGGCGGCGCGGACCAGCGGCGCGGCGTCGCCCTGGCGCTCGAAGGCACCGAAGCCGACCTTCGCGAGCCCGACGCCGGCGGCGGCGAGCTCGGCCATGTCCGCGGGCTCGAGGTCGGGCTCGATGATCAGCGAGCCGCCGAGCACCTTGACGCCGCCGGGTCGGAACGTGGCGAAGGCCCGCTGCGCGGCGATCGCGAGCGCCTTGACGCCGACGCGGTCGTGCGGGCGGCCGGGCAGGTGGACCTCGGAGGCGGACATCATCATCGTGACGCCGCCGTGCATCGAGCTCTCGATCCATCCGAGCGCGGACTGGCGCGGAGTCCAGTCGCCGAAGACGACGTGCACGTGAGAGTCGATCAGGCCCGGGACGGCGACGGCCCCGGCGGCGTCGAGGACGACGTCGGCCGGGCCGCCGCCGTCGAGCGCGGTGATCACGCCGTCCTCGATCCGCATGGACTCGACCGGGGCGGGCTCATCGCCGAGCCTGCCGCTGACGAGCCCTCCGAGGCCGATGATCTCCAGCGAGCTCACCTCAGCTGCCCGCCTCCTCGGCGGCGATGTCCGCGAGTGCCTGCTCCCTGGTCTTGCCGCCGAGCCTTGCGTTCAGGCGGCCGCGGGAGGCGACGGCTCCGATCAGCACGATCTCGTCGGGGGCCGGGGCATCGGCGATCGCGACCGTGATCGTGTCGTAGTGCGATCGCACCCAGATCTCGTCCTTGAACGCCAGCGGTACGTCGACCGTCGCCCCCGGTGCGCATCGCTTCGTCGTCGAGGCGAGCCAGGCACGGCCGCCGTCGAAGGCCTCGCGGAAGGGGTTGCCGAAGGTGGTGGTCTTCGCCGCGTTCCCGTGCTCCTGCTCGCCCGCGGTCCCGATCAGCACCGCCTTGCCCTGGCTCTCGATCGGCCCACCGACGGCGTCGCGGCAGCGCTCGCCGATCAGGACGCCGAGATCGGCGCTCGGCTCGACGATCTCCGCCAGGTCCTCGCTGAACTCCCGGCCGGCATAGGGGTTGCGGAAGACCACCGCGACGGCCGCCTTGACCAGCGGGTCCCCGTCGCTTCTGCCGCCCTCGGTCCTGACCTCCTCGACGAAGGTCACGACCTTCCTGATCTCGAGGCCCGCCATCATGCCCTCGCTTCCGCGGTCGGGACCGCCTCGTCGGTGTTCGGGGCGCCGGTCGGCGTGTTCGGTCCGCAGGGCCGCTTCGGCAGCGATCGCAGGTAGGCGATCACGTCGTCGGTCGTCTTCACGTCCCCGTACTTCATCTGGATGTCGAGGAGGTTGACCTTGTGGGAGATCGTCGAGCGGTCCCAGACGCACTCCTCGGGGACGACCGAACGGAAGTTGTACTGGGCGGCGTCGACCGCGCTGGCGCGAACGCACCCGCTCGTCGTCGTGCCGGTGGTGATCACCGTGTCGGCGCCGAGATAGATCAGGTAGTCGAGAAGGTGGGTGCCGTGGAACGCGCTCGGCTTGTCCTTGACGAAGTAGACGTCGCGCTCGGTCGGCGCGACGTCGGCGACGATCTCGTTCCCGAGCGAGCCCTTGATGTCGGATGCATCCCCGGCGCGGTGGCTCTTCCAGTTCCAGGCGCCCTGGTCGAAGCCGTCGGGACGGCGATCCATGCCCGTGTAGAAGATCGGGACCTCCTGCTCGCGGGCCGCCTCGATCAGGCGCTTGAGGTGGGCGACTCCCTCCCAGCCCCGTTCGCCGCAGGAGTAGCGCCACCTCTCGATCGACTCGAGGATCGGCTCGGGCCTGTCGCCGACGAAGTTGTAGATCACGTCGACGACGAGCAGGACCGGGCGCTCCCCGAACCCGACCTCCCTGCCCCAGCCGGCGCGCTCGAACACGAGGCGATCCTCCTCGGGAAGCACGTCGTCCCAGACGTTGCCCATCACGCTACCCCCACGCTCTCGCCCACCGGGACCCGTCCCCGGCCCGGGACCCGGCGCAGGTACCGGCCGTCGGCATCGCCGATGAACTCGGGCTTCGGGGCACCGTCCTCCCAGCGCGACATCTGCTTGCCGCGCAGGAAGGTGGCGACGCCCCAGCCGTGCATCTCGTGGCCGTCGAGCACCGTCCATCCCGACCGGGTCAGGACCATGTCGTTGGAGACCTTGACCGTGCGGTCGAGATCGGCGAGGACGATGTCGGCATCGGCACCGACCTCCAGCGATCCCTTCTGCGGGTACAGGCCGAAGATCTTCGCCGGGTTCTCGCAGGCGACCTCGACGAGGCGCTCCAGCGTGAGCTTCCCCTGGTGGACGCCCTCGAGCAGGACCGGCAGCAGCATCTCGACCCGCGAGGTGAAGCCGGTCTTGAGCTCCCAGATGTTCTCGTTGAAGGAGCTGTCGTAGTCGGAGGGCGGCCACGAGACGACGTGATCGGAGCCGACGCTGTTGATGATCCCCTCGCGGATCGCCCGCCAGATGTTGGGGTTGTTCTCGCGCGAGCGCAGCGGCACGTTGATCCGCCACGCGTTGAACTCCTCCTTACCGAAGTGGAGCCAGTGCGGTCCGGTCTGGGCGTGACAGGTGACCCCGCGTCCGCGAAGCTCGAGGATCTCGCGGTAGCTCTCCGGCGTCGTCGCGTGCTGGATGTAGATCGGGCATCCGAGCTCGGCCGCCATGTCGCCGTACGTGCGGATGTGGGTCGCCTCCAGGAAGTGCGGCGATCGGTCGGACCAGGTCGCCCAGTCCGTCCGGCCCTCCGCTCGCAGGCGCTCGTCGAAGATCCGGGCGATCTCCCAGTTCTCGCAGTGCATGCAGACGACGCCGGGCTCTCCGAGCTCGGCGACGGCCTCCATGGTCAGCCAGCAGGTCCCGTCGTCGAACCCGTGGCCGAGCCCGGCGCGGCGCCCGGGCCAGTGGGGCTCGGCGGATGGGCTCATCGACTGCAGGTAGAGCTTGTAGGACGTGACCCCGTGATCGCGGGCGTACTCGGGGATCTCCTTGGCCTGGCGGTCGGTCTCGAGCATGAAGGTCGCGAAGACGTCGACCGCGGAGTCGGTTTCGACGAGGCCCGTGAAGTGGTCGATCACCTCGTGGAAGCTGATCACGTCGTCGGGCTGCACGAACTCGGGGAAGTCGGGGTGGCCCATCCGGGTGGACGGAGCATGGATCCCCCAGGTCGTCACCCCCGAGGCCACCGCCGCCTGCGATTCGGAGGCGAGATCGTCGGCGAGCGGCACGTAGCAGCCGGGGTGTGCCTCGGTGTCGACCAGGCCGGGCAGGACGTGCAGGCCGGTGGCGTCGTGGTTCCGCCGGGCCGGCGGGAGCAGCTCATCGGGCGCGATGGCGGCGATCCGCCCGTCCTTGACCGCGATTCCGACCCGGCGCGGACCGCTCGGCGTGACGACGGTTCCACCGGTGATGGTGAGGTCGACCTCGTGGCTCATTGAATCTCCTCCGCTCGTGCTCCCGTCGGATCACGGTCCGGACCTGCCGGACCGTCTGGTTCAGTGGGTCGAACCAGGTACGACTTGTCGAACCGGACCCTAACGAATTCGCGGGACGGGTGTCGCACCGCGACGCACCGCTACTCGAGGCCCGCGGAAGACCTGATCTGATGCGAGATCCCGGCGAGCCGGCGGCCGGTCTCCTCGATCCGGTCGCCGCCCAGCTGCTCGGCGAATCCGAGGGCGACGAGCATCAGCGCCAGGCCCTCGCCCCGGCCGCGGACGCCGGCGGCGACCGCGTTGTTCTCGTTCAGCTCCTGAATCGACACCCCCCAGCCCCGCTCGCGGACCTGCTCGACCTCGGCGAGCAGGTCGCCCGGCCTGGTCAGCGTCCTGTCGGTGTGGGCGGGGATCGAGCGCTTGTCGATGATCCGCTCGACCTCCCCGGCCGGAAGCGCCGCGAGCATGCACTTGCCGAGCGCCCCCTCGTAGAGCCCGTAAGTGCTGCCGAGCCGGATTCCGACGTGCACGCCCTGCGGCGGATAGAAACGCTCCACGATCACCGCTTCGTACGGGCCGACGGTCTGCGCGATCGCGAACGAGAGCCCGAGCTCGGTGGCGAGCGGCGCCAGCCGCTCGGCGGCGATCTCGATCAGGCGCGCCTGGCCCGAGGCGGCGGCTCCGAGCGTGATCAGCGCGGGACCGAGCCGATACTCCTTGGTCCGCGAATCGCGGCCGACGAAGCCCTCGTCCTCCAGCGTCGCGAGGAGGTTGTGCATCGAGCTCTTCGAGAGGCCGGTGGCGCGGACGAGCTCGCTCTGCGTCGCGCCCTCCTCTCCGTTCCGGCGCAGCTCGCGGAGGATCTTCGCCGCCGAGACGACGGCCGGCACGCGGTAGCCGGAGCTCACGGCGCGAGCCTCGGGGCCGTGGAGTCCCGGAACCTCCTGAGGACGATCGTCTTCTCCCGGCTCAGCTCCTCGATCGTGTAGCCGAGTCCCTCGCGGCCGGTCCCCGACATCTTGACGCCGCCGAACGGGATCACCGGTGGCCGGTAGTTGTCGCTGCCGTTGATCACCACTCCGCCGCATTCGAGGCGCTCGGCGATCGCCCACGCGAGGGGCAGGTCGCCGCTGAAGACGCTCCCCATCAGGCCGTACTCGGACGCGTTGGCCACGGCGATCGCGGCGTCGGCGTCGGCGACGGGGATCAGGTTGAAGACCGGGCCGAAGATCTCTTCGCTGCGCGCGATCGCGGTAGTCGCGGGCACCGAGCGGAGCACCGCCGGCGGGAAGTAGGCGCCGTCCGGCCGCTCGGATCCGGCGATCAGCTCGGCGCCGTCGGCGATCGCGCCGCCGACCTGCGCCGCCACTCGCTCGGCGGCATCCGGGTTGATCAGCGGCCCGACGGTCGTCTCCTCCTCGCGCGAGGGCCCGACCCGCTGCCCGGCGGCCGCCGCCGCCAGCCTCTCTGCGAGCTCGTCGTGCAGCGACTCCGCGACGATGACCCGCTTGGTCGCCGAGCAGGCCTGCCCGTTCATCATCAGCCGGCCGCTCACGATCTCCGCGACGGCGAGGTCGAGATCGGCGTCGGCGAGGACGATGCAGGCATTGTTGCCGCCGAGCTCGAGGTGCAGCTTGCGCAGGGTCGGAGCCGCGGCCTCGGCCACCGCGACACCGGCGGCGGTCGACCCGGTGAGCGAGACGGCGGCGATTCCGTCGCCGGAGGCGAGAGCCGCGCCGACGTCCGCGCCGCCCTGAACGAGCGCCAGGATCTCGGCCGGGACCCCGCCCCGGACGAGGGCGGCTTGGATCCTGCCGATCGTCAGCGGGGCGTCCAGCGGCGGCTTCGCAACGACGGCGTTGCCGGCGACCAGCGCAGCCGCGCACTTCTCGACGAAGAGCTCGGCGGGGAAGTTGAACGGCAGGATCACGCCGACGACGCCGAGAGGCTCGCGCCGGGTGACGGCGAGATCGTCCTCGGTGCCGGCGTTCCCCTCGGTCGGCAGCACCCGGCCGACGAGTCGCCGGGCCTCCTCGGCGTTGCCGCGCAGCAGCCCGATCGTCCCGCCGATCTCGAAGCGCGCCTGAGCGATCGGCTTCCCCGACTCCGCCGAAAGCAGGTCCGCCATCGCCTCAGCCTCGGGTTCGAGCGCAGCGGCGGCGGCGTCGAGGGCGGCCGCCCGTTCGCGGATCGGCACCCGCGCCCAGGCTCGTTGCGCATCCCGCGCGGCGGCGATCGCGCCCGCAACGCCGGCGACATCGGTCAGGTCTATCGTGCCGAGCTCCTCGGAGGAATCGGGCGGCGTGATCGTGTGCATGCTCTCCCGTATTTCGAACTGGTTTCGACACACTGTACCCACGGCCCGGGCAGGGCGCCGCCCCCTCTCCACCTCAGCGCATCGCCGCCTCGACCCGTTCCCGCAGGGCGGCGATCCCCACGTGGGCGAAGCGCCCGTAGGACGGCGGCGGATCGGCGGGGTCGAGGTGGTCCGCGACCCAGAACCCGCGCTCGCCCCGCAACAGCGCCGCGCAGCGGTCCGCATCGAGCGCGGTGAACGACGATTCGGAGAGCTCGCGGGCCGACTGCTCGACGTGCCGGGCCACCACCTCGAGCCGGCGAGGGCCCCATTCCTCCCAGGCACCGGCGTCGCGACCGTATGAGGTTCCGTCGCTGTGCGCGACGAACCCGCACGCCGCGAGCTCCCGGGCCCGCTCCTGCTCGGCCTCGCGAGCCGCCGCCGAACTGCGGAAGGCGGGGAGGTCGTCGTAGAGGTCGGGGCGCAGGTGAAGCGCGAACCGCTTGACGATCCCCGACGACCGGTATCCCCGCCGGTGCTGGGCGAAGCGGATCTCCGGGTCGCGTGCACTCGAGCCCACGTATACCCACGGGATCCGCGGGTCGCGCCGGCGGCCCGCGGCCCGCGCGAGCTCGATCACGTAGACCCGTGATGACACGCGGAGGGATTCGCCGGCCCGGTGCCCGTGCCTGCAAGCGCGATACCGCTTTCGCGGCGGTGATCGTCAAACGGTCCGGTGGGCGTCGGCTTCCTAAAGATCGGCCATTCCCGACTCGATGGTCGGACATGGACACGGCGCGGATCCCCCCGTCAGCCCCGGTGCCGGGACCGGTCCCCGCCGCAGTGCCCGGGCCCGACGCTCCCGTGCTGACGGTGGCCGACGGCGGCGGGCGGCGCGAGCTTCCCGGGTACGCGATGGAGCTGATCGCGTTCGCGGCGATCGGCATCGCGGTGATGCTCCTGATCCCGGGCTCGACACTGACCCGGGCGGCCGGCGCCCTCGCGCTCGTCGCGCTGGCCGTCTCCAGGGGCTGGGCGCACGGGCGCGAGCTGGGACCGGCGGCCCGAGCAGCGCCGCCCCTGCTCTTCGCCCTCTGCATCTCCGCACTCTCGGCCGCGACGGCGGAGCCGCTCTACGACGTGATCCTCTGCTTCAACGTCCTCGTCGTCGCCCTGCAGGAGGACCGCCGGACCCTGGCGGTCGTCATCGGCGGGACCTGGATCGCGCTGGCGGTGCCGGCCGCGATCCATCCCATGGACCTGGGGCTGCGGGCGCTCGTCTGGGCGGTCCTGCTGCCGATCCTCTCGGTCCCGATCCAGCGGCGCTCGGAGGAGCTGCGGGTCCGGGTCGGACTCGGCCCGCGGCTGCGGTCGCTGCAGGCGGCGATGCTCTCCAACCCGGATTCGCGCGAGACGCTGATCGAGTCCGCGCCCGGGCTCACCGGATGCGAGATCGTCCTGCTCGTCGAGCCCGACAGCAGTGGCACGTTCGTCGTCACCGCCGCGAACCGCAGCGGGCTGACGGGCACGGCGGTCCCGGAGGACGCGCGATCGCTCGTCCACCGGACGGTGCGGGCGGGGCGCCCGGTCTTCGTCCCCGACGCGGCCAACGCGACCGACGTCCCACCCCAGCTGCACGACGATTTCGCCGAGCTCAGCACCTGGTTCTGCGCGCCGGTCATGCGCAGCGGCCTCGTCGCGGCGGTCCTCGTCACCGCCTGGGGCGAGCAGATCGGCAAGGCCGACGACCTCCGGGTCGACATCGTCCGCTCGCTCGCCTCGGAGGCCTCGACGACGATCGACCACACCGACCTGCTGCGCTCGCTGTCCGACACCGCCTCCCGTGACCCCCTCACCGGGCTGACCAACCGGCGTGGCTGGGACGGGCTGCTGGCCAAGGAGATGGCCATCGCCCGCAGCCGGCGGACGCCGCTGGCGGTCGCGATCATCGACCTCGACCGCTTCAAGGAGTTCAACGACGTCCACGGCCATCGCGCCGGCGATCGCCTCCTCCGCGAGGCCGCGGGATCGTGGACCGCCGCGATCCGCAAAGGCGACGAGCTCGCCCGCTGGGGCGGCGAGGAGTTCACGCTGCTGCTGCCGGATTGCGGCGGAGCCTGCGCCCTCGACGTGGTCGAGCGGCTGCGGGCCGACACTCCCGGAGGACAGACCTGCTCGGCGGGCGTCGCCGCCTGGAACGGGCGGGAGAGCGCCGCCGAGCTGTTCGAGCGGATGGACGCCGCGCTCTACGCCGCGAAGGCGGCGGGACGCGACATGGCCCTGCTCGCGGCACCGCCGGAGCAGGATCGCCCGCTCGAGAGCCTGGCCCGCTAGGGGCGCTTCGGCTTCGAGCGCGCCGCGCGGTACCCGTAGGCGGCCGGGGCGACCGCGCGCACTCGAGCCCGGCTCCTCCTCTTGACCCTCAGCCTCAGTGCGGCGCGGCACTTCCTCCCCGTCGCAGGCGACGACCCGATCCGGCGCCAGCCGCCCCGCCGCTGCCTCTCCTCGAACCGCACCCGCTGCCACGTCGTCGCCGGGCAGGGGCCGAGGCGGGCCCGCAACACTGAGCGTCCCCTCCCCACCCCACGGACCGAGAGCCCGATCGTCCGCTTCCGCTTCTTGACGTCGCGATCGGGTCCGAACTCCTGCCCGGTGCCGCCGAAGCCGGCCTCGCCGACGCCGGGCCGGGACCAATCGCAGACGCCGCCGGGGAAGATCGACTCGAGCCGTGAGCGCTGCGCCGGCGAGAAGGCGACGTCGTAGTCGCCGTAGTCGATCGCCGCGAGCCGGCACTTGAGCGTCTGCGAGCCGAGCGGCTTCCCGGCTCGGTTCGCCGGGAGGCTGTGAGGCGGATAGGTGGTCTCGCAGAGGTTGTCGGCGCCGATCGCAGCGGTGCCGTCGTGGCGGACGCCGTTGATCCAGCAGGCGTCGACGGCGTCCGCCGGCTTGTTCGCGACCACCTTCTCGACGGCGCTACGGCCACTGGTGTCGTTCGCGATCGCGTCCATCCAGCCGGCCAGGGTCTCGAGGGCGGCGTCGTTCATCGCACTTACGCTGGAGCCCCCCTTCGCCCTCCACATCACCTGGGTGTCGTGGTCGCCGTGGAGGGCGTCGAGCCGGGCGCGCGTCCTGTAGGTGTTCGCGTACTGGTGGACGTTGACCTCTTCGTCGACGTAGGTGCGGATGTCGAGGGTGGGGATGTGCGTGTACGCGCCTGCGGTCGCATTGACGCGGCCCGACTCGAACGCGATCCGGCGCGCCTGCGGATCCGCCATGGAGCGCGCCGGCCGAAGCTCGCCGTCGTCGTCGTAACCGCCGATTCCCTCGTTGAGATCGAGGAACTCGCCGGCGTCGATGTCGCCGTCGTTCAGGGCCTCGAGCCCGTACTGGACGCCGACGTTGTCGAGGGTCCGGCGCGCGTGTCCGGTGTCCGGGTCGACCCCGTAGACGGCGATCATGCTGTCCCAGACGGTGCAGCGGACGCCGTCCGGGTTGGTCACCGGGTCGAAGATCACCGCGACCGGGACCACGCCCTCGTCGCATCCCTCGCTGGCGTTGACGACGTCCGCCCCCTGCCCGAGCGCGAGGCATCCGTCCGGATTCGCGAGACCGCTGATCGAGACCCGCTGGGCGCTGCTCAGCGCCGCTCCGTCCGGCGTCGCGTAATAGGCGTTCAGCAACCGGCAGTCGGGGTAGTCGGGACCGGCCCCGTCCGGGAAGCTGGCGCCGGGCATGATGCCGTCGAGGATTCCGGGGTAGTTCTGCGCGATCATCTGCTGCTGGACCGAGCCGCCGGATCCGCCCTGACCCATCGTCCAGGCCGGCTTCTCCCCCAGCTCCTCGATCGCGTGCTCCTTGAGCATCTGCGCCGCTTCGGCCGAGAGCACGTCGTTGCAGGCAGTGCCGAAGACGTTGAGGCTGCCCGAGAGCACGGCATAGCCCTCCGCGAGCTCCCGGTTCTTCAGGACCGAGCCCTGCGGCCTCGTGCCCTGCTGGTAGCCCGCGCCGCAGCCGCCGCCGAAGTTGAGGACGAACCGCCGGTTCCACCCGCCGCCGGGATCGCCGCCGGGCGCCAGGATCGCGAACCGGTAGATCGAGCGGTCGATCACGCCGGTCTCGAGCCGGACGACGTAATCCACGGTCCGGCCGTCCCGCGTCGTCGTCCGGACCCCGTCGGCCGGGTAGGGAGCGGCCGGATCCGCCAGCGGCTGCCACGTGTCGTCGTTCCGGCGATAGAGGTAGGCGACGTTCGTCGCGGCGGAGCAGTCGTCGTCGGTCGCCGGCCCCAGGCCCGCCTGCTCGGTCCGGCAGTAGAACGGCGACTGGTGGGGGCCGGAGAAGACCGGGCCGGTGATCGGGCTGTTGAAGATGCCGAGGCTGGCCGGCCTCCTCACCCCGGGACCGTTGGCGCTCAGCAACGTGTCGCCCCGCGGCAGGCCGCCGACGAGGCCCACGAGTCGATCGGGATCGCCGGCCCGCGGCGCGAACGAGCCGGTCACGTCGCGGCCGCCGGCGCGGACCCTGACCTTCGCGGGATCGGCCCCGCCCGAGACGTCCACCGCCACCAGCACGTCCCCGCCGGTGACGTGCTCCGGCTCCGTCGAGAGGGTGGTCAGCTTCAGCTTCCCGTTCGGCGCTGCCGCGGACGGCGCGGCCATGAGCACCAGCGCGGCAATCGTCGCGATGCCCACCGCGAGACCCTTCGGCACCTCCGACCCTCCCCTGCACGTTCGCGACCGCATCCTCTGACTTCAACCCCCGCGGCCGCCGCTAGTTGCGCCGGGCGACCGGGAGCAGCTCCGGGCGCTTGGGCCCGCGGCCGTCACCGGACGAGACACCCCGCAGGCGCCGGATCAGCCACGGCGTCAGGTGGCGTCCCATCCAGATCGCGTCCGCCGCGTAACGGGCGGCTGCCGATCGCGCCCGCGGCTCCGGCGTCGGGGGAGGCGGCCCGCCGTCCTCGGCACCGAGGGCGGCGGCGGCCGTGATCGCGATCCGCTCGTGCCCGGCGGCGTTCGCATGGAGGCTGTCCTGTCACCAGAGGCTGGGGTCGGCGATGCCGTCCCGGTCGAGGTCGACGAGCACCGCGCCTCGCTCTTCCGACATCCGCCGCACCCGCTCGTTCAGCTCGTCGACGCGCGCGGCGATCCGGGCGGCGGCGACCGTGATCACCGCCGTGGGATCGGGGAACGTGAACGTCAGCACGGTGGCCCCGCGATCGATCAGCGCCGACGTCACCGCGTCGAGATCCGCCACCACCCGGTCGAGATCGAAGTTGCGTCGGAGGACGTCGTTGAGCCCCCCGAGGACGCTGGCCAGGTCGGGCTCGAGCCGGATCGCCGGCTCGAGCTGCTCGGCGCGGATCTGCGGCGCCTTGCGGCCGCGGACCGCCAGGTTCGCGTAGGTCAGATCCGGATTCGTCACCGCCAGCCGCTCGGCCAGCCGGTCGGCCCAACCGCGCAGGGTCCCGTCGGGGTACAGGTCGACCAGGCCCTCGGTCGTCGAGTCTCCGATCGCCACGAAACGGCCAAAGCCGGAATCCGCTGTCGTCCGCGGCACGGGCATGGCGGAATCGTAAGCACTACGGTTGACCCCTTGACGGACGAGGGGAGCGGGAAGAGGACGACGGGGGTGCCGCCGGGCTTCTGGGTGACGCTCGTGGCGATGACGCTGTCGAGCAGCATGATCCTGGTCGACCAGACGGCGGTCCCACTCGCGACGCCGGACGCGATCAAGGGCCTCGATGCGAGCCTCGACCAGAGCCAGTGGCTCCTCACCGCGAACATCCTGCCGCTTGCCGCGTTCATGGTGCTCGGGGGCCGGCTCGGCGATCTGCTCGGCTTGCGCCGCGTGTTCCTCGCCGGAGCGGTGATCTTCCTCCTCGCCACCTCCGCCGCCGGAGCGGCGCAGGACATCGGCTGGATGCTCGCCGCGCGGGCCGTGCAGGGCTTCGGAGCCGCCTGCATGATGCCGACCGCGGTGGCGATCGTCAGCGCCGTCGCGCCCGAGGACCGGCGCGGCATGGCCCTCGGGGTCCTGGCCGGGGGCTCCGCGTTCTTCGCCGCCCTCGGGCCCGTGCTCGGGGGGCTGCTCACGAGCATCGACTGGCGCCTCGTCTTCTTCGTCAACGTCCCGCTCGCCGCGCTGGCGATCGTGCTGACGCTCCGCGGCACGCCGCCGCTGGCGCCGTCCGAACGCGGCCGGGTCCGGGACCTCGACTTCGCCGGCATGGCGACGCTCGCGCTCTTCGCCGGCGGACTCGTCTACGGGCTCTCGCGGATCTCGGACGTCCCGCTGACCGACCCGGAGGCGCTGATTCCGCTGCTCGCCGGGATCGGGTTCGGGGCGCTGTTCGTCGTCATCGAGCTCAAGGTCGACGACCCGTTGCTGGATCTGCGCCTGTTCCGCCACAAGAACTTCCTCGCCTCCAACATCAGCCAGGTGCTCGCCGGCTCGGTCGAGCTCGGAATGGGGTTCCTGCTGCCGTTCCTCCTGCTGCTGGTGATCGGCGTCAGCCCGGGCCTGGCCGGCATCGCGCTGATCCCGGCGACGGTTCCGATCATCCTCGCCGGCCCGCTGGCCGGACGGGCCTTCGACCGGATCGGCGGCCGCGTCCCACTGACCGTCGGCTTCCTGACGCTGGCAGCATCGGGCGCCGCCCTCGCGATCGCCGTTCCGAGCGAGACCGCCTGGGCGCTGATGCCGGGCCTGGTCCTGCAGGGCATCGCGCTCGGCATCGTCCTCACGGTCAACGACCCGGTCGGCCTCAACTCGGTGCCCGAGCCCGACCGCGGCCGGGCCGCAGGAATGATCAACACCTCCGAGCAGCTCGGCGGGGCGCTCGGGATCGCCGTGCTGCTGGCGGTCGAGCTCGGCTACTACAGGCACCGCCTCGACGAGGACCTCGCGGCGCGCGGGATCACCCCGACCCAGGAGCAGGTCGACAAGGTCCGCGACTTCATCCAGGAGGCCGAGCAGAAGGGCCTCAACCAGGCGCGCGAGACGCCGCTGGTCCGGACCGTCATCGACGACGTGGTCCAGACCCACGTCGACGGCTTCCAGCTCTCGTTCGCGGTCGGTGCGCTGATCGCCCTGATCGGGGCGGTCAGCTGCTTCGTCCTCGTCCGCAAGGAGGACCGCGTCGGCCTCGGGCCGGTCTTCGGCCGCAGGTCGCGGTGGCGCTGGGCGACGAGCGGGAGGACGCCGGGGATCACCCGCCACCCGCCGGGTGTCGAGGAGCACCCGGTCGGGGGGCCGGGTTCGAGCGAGAGCTGAGTCAGCCGGTACGCGGGCCGGGGATGTTGCGGAACCGGAATGCCTCGGCGTCGCGCCCGGCCTGCACGTACCAGCACTCACCGCTCATCTCGCCGGTGAAGAGCTCGATGACGGCGTCCGCAACCGTCTCCGCGGGAATGATCGGCAGCCCCGATTCGACCAACGCCTCCCGGATCGGCTCGATGATCCCGGACTCGGCGAAACCGGGGCAGATCGCGTTGAAGCGGATCCCGTCGTCGGCAAGTCCGAGGCCCAGCGAGCGCGCAAGCCCGACGACGGCGTGCTTGTTCGCTGCATAGAGCGGGTCGAACGGGACCGCGGTGAGTCCCGCCAGCGACGCGGTCGCGACGATCGCGCCGCCACCGCGGTCGCGCAGGGCCGGCAGTGCGGCGACGGTGCCGAAGACGACCCCGTCGAGGTTGATCCCCATGACCCGCCGGTAGCGGTCCACGTCGAAGTCGTCGCCGAGCCCGACGCCGCTCGCGACCCCGGCGTTCAGGTGAACGAGGTCGAGCCCGCCGCACTCGCGCCGCGCGAGCTCGACGAGCTCACGGTTGGCATCCAGGCTCGAGACGTCGGACCGGACGAAGCGCCCGCCGACCTCGTCCGCCACTCCCGCCCCGGCCGGATCGACGTCGGCGATGATCACCTCGACACCCGCCGCGGCCAATGCGCGCGCAGTCGCCGATCCGAGGCCGCCGGCTCCGCCCGTGACGAGGGCGACCTTGCCGTCGAGATCCGCTCCGGTTCCGGCGCTCATCGCCGCAACCCTAGTGGCGGCGGGCGATCGCGGCGGCCAGGTCGCGAAACCGATGCCTGGAATCCGCTGGCGATCCGGATAGGTTTCCCGCCGTGAGCCGCGGAGCCGGAGGACCCGGATGCTGCCCCTGATCCTGATCGGCTGCGTGATCCTCGCGATCGCGCTGTTCGTGCTGATCACCTACAACCGGCTCGTTCGCATGCGGCTCGCCTGCCGGAACTCGTGGGCACAGATCGAGGTCGCTCTGAAGCTGCGACACGATCTCGTGCCGAACCTCGTCGGCGCCGTCAGCGGCTACGCGACCCACGAGCGGACGACCTTCGAGCGGACGGCGGAGGCGCGAAGTGCAGCGGTTGCCGCCGTCGGCTCGGGACCCGCCGCCCGGGGTGCCGTGGAGGGTGCGCTGGCGACGGGCATCGGCAACCTGATCGGCGTCGCGGAGGCCTACCCGGAGCTGAAGGCGAGCGAGAACTTCGGCGCGCTGCAGCGCGAGCTCGCATCGGTCGAGGAGCGGATCTCGATCACCCGCCGCGTCTACAACGACACGGTCGAGACGCTGAACACAGCGGTCGCGGTCTTCCCGCAGTCGGTCGTCGCCTCGGCCTTCGGCTTCCGAGCCCGCGAGTTCTTCACCGCCGAGGCGGAGGTCCACGTGGCACCCACGGTCGAGCTCGGAGGCGGAACCGCCCGGTGAAGGTGGTGCTGCGCCTGATCGGCGCCCTCGTGGTCGTCGCCGTGGTCGCCGTCGCGATGGCGATCGTGCCGGCCATCCCCTCGTCGGAGAAGGAGTACGAGATCACCGATGCCGACGTTGCGATCCGGCTCCAGGAGGACGGGAGCCTGATCGTCAGGGAGTCGCTGCCGTTCGACTTCACCGGCGAGTTCAGCGGTGCCTATCGCGACATCCCGCTGCTGCCCGGCGTTAGGATCACCGATGCGGAGGTCCGCGATGCGCGCGAGGGCCGCTACCGGCCCGGCGGCAGCACGGCGCTCGGGTCGATCGACGCGCCCGGCACCTACGGCACCGAGACGATGGCGAAGGGGCTCCGGGTCGTCTGGCACTACTCCGCCGCCGACGAGACCCGGACTTTCGACCTGATCTACCGGGTGACCGGCGCGACCACGGTCCGCGACGACGTCGTCGACGTCCGCTGGAACGTCTGGGGCAGTCAGTGGGACTTCTGGCTCGACAGCCTCGCCGCCTCGATCGAGGCCGCGTCGGGAGTGCCGCCCGAGCGGGCGTGGCTCCGGCCGCGATCGCTCGGCGCCGACGTCGAGATCGGCAGCGATGCGAACGTCTCGGTCGAACGCGTCCCCGAGGGGCAGGCGGTGGGCCTGCGAGCCGTGTTCCCGCGCGAAGCGATCGAGTCGACGGCCGGCGCCGTGACCGAGCCGGGCGACGGCCTCGGCGCGATCGAGCGTGAGGAGGCGAGGCTCGACGACGGCTACGGTGCGCTCGACCGGCTGAAGAACTTCGTTGTCGCGAACCAGCTGCTGTTGACCCTGCTCGTCGGCGGCATCGCCCTGGCGACCACGATCGCGTTCTGCATCCTCGCCCGCGAGCGCGACACGGGCGTTCCCGAGTACCTGCCCGAGCCTCCCGAGGACCTGCCTCCGGCGGCCGGATACGCGATCGCGCACGAGGGTGGCTACGACCAGCGGATCGTCCTCGCGACGCTGATGGACCTCGTCGACCGCGGCTTCTACGAATCCCGGCCCGCGCCCGGCACGGACGACCTCGACCTCGAGTTGAGGCAGGCGGGGAATCGTCAGGGCGCCGGCAGCCTCGAGCCCTACGAAACCGAGGTCCTCGGCTTCTTCGACGAGTTGATCGAAGACGAGTGGGTCGCCCTCGGCGAGATGTCGGATCGCATCCCGAAGCACTCGGCGACCTGGCGGGCGCGATGGGAGAGCATGAACGGTGCTCTCGAGGACGCCGAGGAGGGCATGATCGGCTGGGATCGCGACTACAGGGCCCGCCGCGCCCTGGTGGCGCTGGTGGCGCTGATCCTCTTCGCGGTCCTGATCGCGCTGATCTGGTCGCGCACCCATCGGGTCGGGATCCCGGTCACCGGCCTCGTCGCGACCCTGCTGCTCATGTACGTGCCGCCCGCGAACTGGATGCGCCGGCTCGACCCGGCCGCCCGGGAGCGCAACCAGCGCTGGAGCGCATTCGCGAAGTGGACCAGGGACTTCCCCAGACTCGAGGACGATCCTCCCGCGACGCTCAAGCTCTGGAGGCGGATCCTGGTCCACGCGGTCGCATTCGGGACCGCCGAACGGGTCGCAAGGTCGGGCCGGATCCCGGCTCCGGTGGTCGCCGAGGCGACCGGCAGCGGCATCTGGACCTCGTACGCGCTCACGTCGGGCAGCTTCGGATCGGGCTTCGAAGGATTCTCGTCCGGGTTCGCGAGCCAGGTCGCGCCGGAGTCGAGCTCCGGCGGCGGTGGTGGAGGCGGCGGTGGCGGCGGGTTCTCCGGCGGCGGTGGCGGCGGCGCCTGGTGACAGGCGAACCCGGCCCGCGCCCGGCTCGCTCGGATACGCTCATGACCTCTGTTACCAGCAACTGAAAGGCATTAGATGCTGATCGCCGACTATTCGTTCGGGGAGGCGCTCGGGACCGTCCTGGCCGTCTTCATCTTCGTCGCCTGGATCATGGTCCTGTTCACGATCCTGTCGGACCTGTTCCGCGACCACGAGATGTCCGGATGGGGCAAGGCCGTCTGGGTCGTCTTCCTGATCTTCATCCCGTTCCTGACCGCGCTGATCTACCTCATCGCCCGCGGCAGCGGCATGCGGGATCGCGCCCTGAAGGAACAGGCGGAGCAGAAGAAGCACTTCGACGAATACATCAAGGAGACCGCCGGCACCTCGAAGGTCGACGAGCTGGCGAACCTCGCGGAGCTGCACGACAAGGGCAAGCTGAGCGACGAGGAGTACGAGCAGATGAAGGCGAAGCTCCTCACCTGAGCGGATCTGCGGCGCCCGGCGTCGGCCGGGCGCCGGCCTTCGCCTCCCGGCGATGGCCGCGGCGAGATCCGGCTAGCGAGCCGACGCGCACAGCGCCTGAGCGAGCCGCTCGCGGTCGAGCGGGCCGAGGCCGAGATCGCTCGGGCTGTCGCGGCTCGTGGCGAGGCCGTCGATGACGATCCGCAGATAGCGCCGCCAGAGCCCTGGGTCCGCCTCGTGGGTGGCGTCGCTGACGGAGCCGACCATCTCCATCAGCAGGGCGAAGTCCTCGAACCGGACGTCGGGACGCAGGCCGCCCGACTCCTGCGCCCGCTCGATCAGGGTCTCCAGCAGGGGGTCGATCCTCTGCCTGGCGGCGGCGAGCCGCTCCTTGCCGCGGTTGGGCACGAGGAGTGCCTCCTTGAGGCCGCGATCCGCCGCCTGCATCTCCTGGGTCCGCTCGAGGAACTGCACGAGACCGTCCCACGGGTCGTCGATCTCCAGCGCGTCCGTGGCCGCGCACTCGATCTCGGCGATCTTGTCGTCGAGGAGCTCGTCGATGAGCGCATCGCGGTCGGGAAACCGCCGGTAGACGGTGCCGACACCGACGCCGGCCGTCCGCGCGATCTCGTCGAGCCCGACGTCGACCCCGCGCTCCGCGAACAGGACCCGCGCGGAGGCGAGAATCCGCTGCCGGTTGCGCTCCGCGTCCTTGCGGAGCGGGCGCGAGGCGAGCGCCGTGTGGGATTCGTCACTCACTGAGAGAGATCGTACAGCGCAACCGGAGAGAATCCTCCACTTCGCCGGCCGCCGGGCGAGCGGTCCCATGCGTCAGACTGGGCGAGGATCGACGGCAGGGAGGCACGGGTGCCGGAAGCGAGCGAGAAGGCAGAGGCGATCGCCTGGGGAACGGCGCCGGGGCGCTGGGTCCTCGCCGTCGCGGTGCTCGGCTCGGGGATGGTCTTCCTCGACGGTACGGTGATCAACGTCGCGCTGCCGAGGATCGGCGACGACTTCGGCGCCGGAACGAGCGAGCTGCAGTGGATCCTCAACGGCTACATGCTCACCCTGGCATCGCTGATCCTCCTCGGCGGATCGCTCGGCGACCGCTTCGGCCGGCGCCGGATCTTCGTCACCGGGGTCCTCTGGTTCACCGCGGCGTCACTGTTGTGCGCGCTCGCCCCGAGCTCGGAGGCGCTGATCTTCGCCCGGCTCCTGCAGGGGATCGGTGGCGCGCTCCTGACCCCGGGCAGCCTCGCGATGATCGAGTCCAGCTTCCGGCCCGGCGACCGCGCCCGGGCGATCGGCGCCTGGTCGGGCCTGAGCGGCGTCTCGACCGCGCTCGGCCCGCTCCTCGGAGGATGGCTGGTCGAAGCGGTCTCGTGGCGGGCCATCTTCCTGATCAACGTCCCGATCGGGGCGTTCGTGGCGGTGATGGCGGCGCGCCACGTGCCCGAGACGCGCGACGACGCCGCGCCCGACCGGCTCGACGGCCTCGGTGCGGTGCTGGCCGCCACCGGGCTCGGCGGCGTCACCTACGCGCTGATCGAGGCGCCCGACGGCATGTCCGCGGCGATCGTCGTCACGGCGGTCGGCGGCGTTCTCGCCCTCGCCGCGTTCCTCCTCCACGAGCGCCGGAGCCCGCATCCGATGATGCCGCTCGGGCTGTTCCGCTCCCGTCAGTTCAGTGCCGCCAACGGAGTCACGTTCGTCGTCTATGCGGCCCTCGCCGGCGTCTTCTTCCTGCTCGTCGCGTTCCTCCAGATCGCCGCCGGCTACACGCCGCTCGCAGCCGGCGCCGCATCGCTCCCGGTGACGGCGCTGATGCTCCTCTTCTCGGCTCGCGCCGGCGCCCTCGCCCAGCGGATCGGCCCACGGATCCCGCTGACCGTCGGGCCGCTGGTGATCGCCGTGGGGATGGTCCTGATGGCGAACATCGACCCGGGCGGCAGCTACGTCACCTCGGTGCTCCCCGCCGTCGTCGTCTGGGGCATCGGGCTCACCCTGGTCGTCGCCCCCGTCACCGCCACCGTCCTCGCCGCCGCCGACTCCCGCCACTCCGGGATCGCCTCGGGGATCAACAACGCCGTCTCCCGGGTCGGCGGCCTCCTCGCGGTCGCCGTCCTCCCGCTGATCGCCGGGCTGACCGACGACTCCTTCTACGACCCCGCGGCGATGACCGAGGGCTTCCACACCGCGATGTACGTGACCGCCGCGCTCTCGGCCCTCGGCGGCCTGATCGCCTGGGCGACGATCTCCTCGGACGTGCTCGCCGCCGACGAGTCCGCCGAGCAGCCCACCGGCGAGTTCTCCTGCGACTTCAACGGCCCGCCGGTCTACCCGAGCCATCGCGAGGAGCCGGCGGCGGCGTCGGTGGAGTAGGGCGACCGCGAGCAGGCGAGGGCTCGCGCCGGAGCCCGCGAGCAGGTGCACGTGATGACGGGCGGCGAGGGGATCCGCCTACCCGGTCACGACCATTGGGGAGGATTCGTGTTCCCATGGAGGGCCAAGGCTCCCCGGTAGGCCGACGACCGGCGCGGGCCCGCGGCCGCGACCCTCGCCCCCCTCCCCCCCAGCGGAAGGCCCACACGGCGACGGGCCCCTTCGTGCCTCGCTCGCCCGACCGGTCGGCGATCCCGCGCCCCTACTCGCCCGGTCTGGTCGCGGTGGTCATCGCGCCGCCGGCGCCGCCCGAGATCACCCTGCGGACGAGTCCGGGGGCGAGGATCCGCAGGACCGCGACGAGCCCGTAGGGGCGCGGGACGTAGCGCTCGGCGCGGCCGCGGAGGCCGGCGTCGACCACCGCCTCGGCGGCCTTCTGCGGCGTCGAGACGAGCCGGCGGGTCCAGAACCTGGCGCGGAGCTCCTCGGCCGGGAATCCCTCGGTCGCGATGAAGCCGGGCATCACGAGACCGACGTGGACCCCGCTCTCGCGCTCCTCGGCGTGGAGGGCGTCGCTCCAGCCGATCAGTGCGTACTTGCTCGCCGAGTAGGCGCCGGCGCCGGGACGGGAGATCCGGCCCGCCGTCGAGGCGACGTTGACGATCGCGCTCGGCGCGGAGGCGCGAAGGGCGGGCAGCAACGCCTCGGTGAGGCGCACGACCGCGTCGAAGTTGAGCTCCATGGTCCGCTTGACGTTCTCCCAGCCCGCATCTCCGAACCGCCCTCGCCACGAGGCGCCGGCGTTGTTGACGAGCAGATGGAGGCCCTCTCCCCGCTCCTCGACGTGCGCCGCGACCCGCTCCGGAGCGTCGGCTTCGGTCAGGTCGGTCGCGACCCAGCTCGCCGGAGCGGGCAGCTCCTCGGCGAGTGCCCGCAACCTGTCCTCGCGCCGGGCGACGAGGATCAGGCGACTCCCGGGCTCGGCGGCGAGCCGGCGAGCGACGGCCTCGCCGATTCCGCTCGAGGCGCCGGTGACGAGAAAGGTCCGGCCCATCAGCCGACGTCGAGGACGACCTTGCCGGTGGCGCCCCTGCCGTCGATGAGCTGGAGCGCCTCGGTCGCTCCCGCCGCGGTGAGCGGGAACGAAGCGCCGACCAGCGGGCGGACGGCTCCGGACCCGATCAGCTTCTCGAGCTCGGCGCCGATCTCGCGATTGAGCTCGGGCTTGGCGATCACGTATGCCCCCCACCCCGCGCCGATCACCTCGGTGTTGTTGAGGAGCAGGCGGTTCACCTTCACCTCCGGGATCGAGCCGGCCGTGAAGCCGACGACGACGAGCCTGCCGCCCTCGGCGAGGGAACGAAGCGAGTCGGTGAAGCGGTCGCCGCCGACCGGGTCGAGGACGAGATCGACGCCGCCGCCGGACAGCTCCTTCGCCTCCTCGCGCCACTCGCCGCCGGAGCGGACGACCTCGTCGGCCCCGGCCTCGCGAGCCACCCGCTCCTTCTCGTCGCTCGAGACGACGGCGATGGCCCGCGCACCGATGCCCTTCGCGACCTGGATCGAGGCCGTGCCGACGCCACCCGCCGCCCCGTGGACGAGGATCGTCTCGCCGGCTGCCAGGCGCCCGCGAACGACCAGCGAGAACCAGGCGGTGTGGTAGTTGAGGATGAGCGAGGCGCCCTGGCGGAAGTCGAGCTCGTCGGGCAGCGGGAAGGTCATGAACGCCGGCGACACCGCGACCTCGGCGAAGCCGCCGAGCATCGGGAACGCCGCCACCCGGTCGCCGGGCGTCAACCCGGACCCCTCGGGCGCCGAGCGGACCGTCCCCGCCACCTCACTGCCGGGGACGAACGGAAGCGGCGGCTTCACCTGGTACTCGCCGCGGGTCTGCAGGACCTCGGGGAACGAGACGCCCGCCGCCTCGACGTCGACGAGCACGCCGCTTCCCGGCGTCAGCATGTGGGAGGCATCGGGCTCGGGCAGGTCGACCTCCCGCAGCGCCGTCTCCGGGCCGCTGAGGTCGACGATCTGGATCGCCTTCATATGAGGGCGGACGCTACTTGTTCTTGCGATGACCGTCGAACGAGATCACCTGCTGGATCCCGCTCGGCCGGTTCGTGTACGCCATCGTCTTCAGCGGCAGCGGCGAGAAGTGGATCTCCTCCGCAGTCGCGTCCGAGTGCCACTGGGACGGATCGTCGGTCCCCTGGTCGATCGCGATCTGCTCGCCGGACTGCTCGAGCGCGCTCCACATGTCGGCGCGGCACTTGCCGAGCTTGCCCTTGCCGCAGTAGGTGAGGTGGAACGGGCTCGGGACCTTCTTGCCGAGCAGCGCATCGACGTCGCGGTCGAAGTACTGGTACCAGCCCGAGTACTGGCCGCCCGGAGGTCGGTCGAACCGCGAGAACAGCGTGTTCAGCTCATCGGCCAGGTCGGTGCCGAGCCGCGGGGTCATCAGCGCGTTCGCGATGTTCGTCCAGGAGCCGTCCATGACGGCGGCGCCCGGCGCGTCGATCAGGCCGTCGCCGTCGGTGTCGAGCCGGCTTCCTCCCTGCTGGTTCCAGTCGACGAGCTGCTGGAGCATCGCCGCCGCCATCGGGCTCGGCGCGTCGGTGCCCTCGAGCAGCTTCGCGAGCAGCGGCACCGTGTCGATCGCGCGGATGTCCTGGGTCGCCCCCGCGTTCATCGCCGAGGCCACCTGCGCCATCGTCCACTTGCCGTTCTGCTTGAGGCGGGCGAGGTTCTTGTCGAGCATGTCGACGCGCTCGGCCGAACCGGCCCGGCCCCACTCGTCGTCGGCGGAGCCGAAGCCCCTCGCCACGACCTGGTTCCAGTTGGTCATCGTCCCGTCCTTGGGATCGGTGCCGTGCGGATGGTCCCGCTTGCGGAGATATCCGGTCCATTCGTACTTGCCGGTGCCCTTGGTCAGCAGCCCGGGATCGACGCCCTTCGCGCGGATCGGCAGCTTGCCGGCCGTGTACTCGGCGACGTGCTCGTCGTCGATGTAGAACGAGTTGAACGTCTGCGGCGTCTTCGAAGCGGCGTTGAAGAACGACTGCGGATCGTGGACCTGGCCGTTCGAGATCCGCCGGTTGAAGAGCAGGTCGAGGACGTCCTCGCCGTAGCTCGACCGCTTCGACGCGATCGCGACCTTCTTGCCGTCGACGGTCGCGTAGCCCGTCACCGGGCCGTGGACCGTGGTCTGGAAGACGACCGGGTCGCCGCTGAGCGTTCCGGCGTCGAAGGTCTTCATGTTGCGGCACTTGCCCTTGTACCGGTACTTCGTGTCGCTGCCACCGCAGAGCGTCTCCGCGTACTGGTCGATGACGTCGCCGCTGGCGGACGTCAGCGTCGTTGCGAAGTCCTCACCGCGTCCGATCAGCAGGTATCCGGGGAACGGCGCCGAGGTTGCACCGCGCCAGGTCAGCCCGGGTGCGTCCATGTCGATCTCGTAGGTGAGCCCGGGGTAGAAGTAGCCGATCTGCGGGCCGCCGACCATCAGCGGATTGCCCGTCGCCGACTTGTCGGCGGTGATCATCAGCGTGTTCGACGCCTGAACCGGCTGCGGGGCGACGGCCCTCGCGAGCTCGCGATTCGCGACGGCGGGAGTCGTCTCGTAGCTGTCGTGGTCGATGACGACGTTGCCCGGCGCCTTCTTGCCCGGGACCAGGCGCTTGCCGTACTGGAAGCTGCCGTCGATGGTCGTCGGCACGTCCCGGTTCTTGAACTGGCGGAGATCGTCGAACGCGCGCTTGCCCTTCTTCGCGCCGAGGCGCTCCTTGAGGCCCGAGAGGAACTGCGTCCGGCGCGCCTCGTCGCCGCCGCCCTCACCGAGGAACTGGTCCTTGAGCGCGTTCAGCGAGTAGATGTCGTTGCGGGTGAACGGGGCCGTCGACGGGCTGTTCAGCTCGTACCACCAGTTGATGCCGTCGATGTAGGTGTCGATGTCGGCGAGGACCTTCTTGCCCTCCTTGCCCTGAGCCTTGAGGGCGTCGGTCTGCTGGGCGACGACGTCCTCGGTCTGCTGGCTCGGGACGAAGCTCTTGAGCTGGGTGACGAGCCCGATCGCGCTCAGGCCCGGGGCGTCGATCGCGGCGACGCGGGCGTTGTAGCGAGCCTGCTGGAGGAGCAGGCCGCGGTCCTCGGCGGCGATCCAGCCGGCGGCGAAGATCCCGTCGTCGTAGGTGTCGGCCTCGACGTGGGGGACGCCGTAGACGTCGCGGGTGATCGTGATCCCGTCGTGGTCGGGGATCGTCTCGATCGTGCCCGGGCCGTCGGTCCCGAGGCTGTTCAGGGCCTCCGACTTGAAGTAGGTGGTGAGGTCGCCGTCGGTGACGTCGTCGAACAGCGGCGTCAGATCGTCGTAGAGAGTCGCCTGCGCGTCGTTCGGCTTCGGCGCCGACTGCCCGGGCTGCAGCTGCCCCGAGGGGATGATGTTCAGCGCGGTGTCCGCATAGTCCTTGGCGGACGCGGCCGCGGGCAGGACCAGTGCGGCCACTGCTGAAACGACGAGGATGATCAGACGCTTGCTCAAGTTCTCTCCTGGATCGATGCCCGCGGCTGCGGGCGGGGGTGCCGACCGGCCACGATAACGGGGCCTCTCGGCGGGCGCGCCGATCGCCCCTCACTATCATCGCCCGACCGGTACGGAGGAGCGATGAGGACGCACGGCCACAGACCAGCGAGAACAGCGGCGATGCTCGCAGCGGCAGCCGCCTGCCTCCTCGTTGCGCTGACGGGCTGCGGCAGCGACGACGAGTCGACCCCGACGACGGAGACGACCACGGAGCTGCCCACCGGGGCACTGAGCAGCCGGGAGCTGGTGAAGACGGCCGACGGGCTCTGCGCCGACGCGACCGAGCGGATCCTCGCCGACGCCTCCCCGCCCGACTTCGGCGGCGACGGCCCGCAACCCGACGAGGTCTCGGCCTCCGCCGGCTTCTGGCGCGCCACTGCGAGCGAGGGCCAGACGCTCGTCGACCAGCTCTCGCAGCTGCAGCCGCCGAAGGACGAGCAGCAGCAGTGGAACGAGTTCCTGGACCTGATGGAGGCCGGCACGGTCGACTATGCGAATGCCCTGGTCGGGCCCGCGGAGGACGGCGATCCGGACGGCTTCTACCAGGCGGCCGTCGACTCCCAGAAGGAGCTGATCGAGCTCGCCAAGGCGTCGAAGGCGCTCGGCCTGGAGGTCTGCGGAGCACGCGAGCTCGGCTCCTGAGACCGGCCGATGAGCCCGGCCGCGTCCAGCCCGGACCGTCGAGCGGCGGTCGCACTCGTGATCGGCGGGATCACCTCGGTCCAGTTCGGGTCGGCGCTCGCCACTCACCTCTTCGACGACGTCGGGCCGGCCGGCACGGTGCTGCTGCGGACGGTCTTCGCCGCGGCGGTCCTGTCGCTGTTCCGGCACCCGATCGCGCGGGGCCTCAGCGGGGTGCAGCTGCGCGACATCGGGCTCTTCGCGATCACCCTCGCGTCGATGAACTTCTTCTTCTACGAGGGGCTCGAGCGACTGCCGCTCGGAATCGCCGTGACCCTGGAGTTCGTCGGGCCGCTGACGATCGCGATCCTCGGCACGAGGAACCGTCTCGATCTGCTCTGGGTGGCGCTCGCGGGCGCCGGCATCCTCCTGCTCGCGCCCGACATCGGGGACGGGCTCGACGCGACCGGGGTGGCCTTCTCCCTGATCGCCGGCGGCTTCTGGGGCGGATACATCCTGATGTCGGCCCGGGTCGGTCGCGGCATCGCGGGGCGGGGCGGCCTCAGCTCGGCGATGATCGTCGCCTCGATCCTGCTGCTGCCGGTGGGCATCCCCGACGGCGGCGGCGAGCTGCTGCAGCCCGGAATCCTCGCTGCGGCGTTCGGCGTCGCGGTGCTGAGCTCCGCGATCCCCTACACGCTCGAGCTCGAGGCGCTGCGACGGCTGCCGGAGCGCGTGTTCGGCGTCCTGCTCAGCCTCGAGCCCGCGGTCGCTGCGATCGTCGGACTGATCGTCCTCGGCCAGCATCTCGTCAGCACCGAGGTGATCGCGATCGGGCTCGTGGTGGCCGCATCGGCCGGGGCCCTCAGCTCCGCGGAAGCCGTCGAGGCACCGCAGAGCTGACTCACTCGGCGCGCGCGGAGCCTCGCCCCTCGAAGCCCGGGCACCGGAGCACGGGCACGCGCGGGTACTTGACGAAGGCCGGATCGGTGCGCGCCAACTCGCAGCGGGAGAAGGCCGAGCCACGGGTGTTCCGCACGACCCGCTGGTGGGCACAGCGGTCGCAGAGTCCGGCGCCGATCGCCATCCGGCGAGTCTAAGCCTTTACTTCACTTTGTATAGTGAAGGCGCTGCAGATGCCGACTTTCCGCCGTCTACTCTCCTTCCTCCGCCCCTACCGGCGGCAGAACATCTGGTCGATCGTGCTCGCCTCGCTGGCGATGGGGATGACGATCCTGATCCCGCTGCTCGTCGGCAGGACGGTCAACGCGATCGACGACGGCGACGAGTCGGCGCTGCTGCCGCTGGCGCTCGCGATCGTCGGCGCCGGGGTCCTCCGCCTCGCGCTGACGGCGTCGCGGAGGATCATCGCGGGCAAGGTCTCGCTCGCCGTCGAGTTCGATCTGCGGGAGCGGATCTACACCCATCTGCAGTCCCTCGAGCTCGGCTATTTCGATTCCCAGCAGACCGGGCAGCTGATGTCGCGGGCGACCGTCGACCTCCAGTCGATTCGCTTCTTCCTCGGCTACGGGCTCATCTTCATCACCCAGAGCGCCCTGACGCTCGTCCTCGCCGGCGCGATCATGTTCGTCCTGCAGCCGGGCCTAGCCGCCCTCGCGCTCCTGCCGGTCCCGTTCGTCGTCCTCACCGCCGCCCGCTACAACCGGACCTCGAGGCCGGCGCTGCAGGAGGTGCAGCAGCGAATCGCCGAGCTGACCGTCGAGGCCGAGGAGTCCGTCTCGGGCGTCCGCGTCGTCAAGGCGTTCTCCCGCGAGGACCACATGCTCGAGCGGTTCCGGCATCGCGTCTCCCGCGTCTTCGACCAGAACGTCTACTCGACCCGGCTGCGGGCGTTCTACAACCCGATGATCGCCTTCCTGCCCAACCTCGGGCTGGCCGTCGTCCTGCTCGTCGGCGGCCGCCAGGTCGTCAACGGGACGATCTCGCTCGGCGAGTTCACCGCCTTCTACACCTACCTGATCATGTTGATCGGCCCGATGCGGATGCTCGGCACGGCGCTCGGGATGTCGCAGCGCGCGATCGCCTCCGGCAACCGCCTGTTCGAGGTGCTCGACCGCGAGCCCGAGATCGAGAGCCCGCCCGGGGCGCCGGGCCTTCCGGCGGGCGACGGCCGGGTCGTCCTCCGCGACGTGAGCCTGCGCTACGGCGAGGCCGGTCCCGCCCTGGAGGAGGTGGACCTCGAGGTCGAGGGCGGCACGGTCGTCGCCCTGGTCGGCCCCTCGGGCTCCGGGAAGACGAGCCTCGTCGCGCTGCTGGCGCGGCTCTACGACCCGACCAGCGGATCGGTCGAGATCGACGGCGCCGATCTCAGGACCATCGACCTCGGCTCGCTGCGGCGGCAGATCGCGTTCGTCGCCGACGACAGCTTCCTGTTCAGCGCGAGCGTCGCCGAGAACATCGCCTACGCGAAGCCCGACGCCACCCGCGAGGAGGTCGAGACCGCCGCCCGGCGGGCGCAGGCGGCATCGTTCATCGAGCGGCTCCCGGACGGCTACGAGACGATGGTCGGCGAGCGAGGACTCACCCTCTCCGGCGGCCAGCGCCAGCGCATCGCGATCGCCCGCGCGCTGCTCGCCGACCCGCGGATCCTGATCCTCGACGACGCGACGTCCTCGGTCGACGCCCAGACCGAGGCGGCGATCCGTCGCGGCCTCGACGAGGCGCTCGAGAACCGGACGACGTTCATCGTCGCCCACCGGCTCTCGACGATCTCCCTGGCCGACGAGATCGTCGTCCTCGACGCCGGCCGCGTCGTCGACCGCGGCACCCACGAGGAGCTGCTCGACCGCTGTCCGCTCTACCGCGAGATCGCCGACTACGGACTCGTCGACCGGACCTTCCTGCAGTGCGACCTCGAGGAGCGGGAGGAGGTGGCGCGCCTGTGAGCGGCAACGGCAACCGGCCCGACGCCGAGGGCTCGGTCGACATGCAGGAGCGCGAGGAGGGCCGTCGCGGGATCGGCGACGCCTGGCTGCTCGTCAAAGCGGTCTGGCGGACGATCCGCGGCGAGGACGGCCGTGGCCGGAAGGTGCGGTGGATGCTCGGCCTGCTGCGCCCGTATCGCGCCCGGGTGACCTGGATGCTCGTCGCCCTGGTGATCGCGACGGCCGCCGCGCTCGCGCCTCCCTATCTGGCCGGTCTGGCGATCGACAAGGGCATCGGGACCGATCCACCGGCGAGCAGCGACCTGAACGCGCTGACGCTGATCGTCGTCGCCTTCCTCGCCTCGGCGCTGATCTTCTGGGTCGCGACCTACGTGCAGACCTACCTCGTCGGCTGGGTCGGCCAGCGGACGCTCCAGAACCTGCGCGAGCGGATCTACACCCACCTGCAGTCGATGTCGCTCGGCTTCTACACCCGCAACCGCCCCGGGGTGCTGATCTCGCGGATGACCAACGACGTCCAGGCGCTCGACACGCTCGTCACCGACGGCATCGTCACCATGGTCTCCAGCGTGCTGACCCTGGTCGGGGTCGTGGTGATCCTGCTCGCGATCGACGTCCAGCTCGCGCTCGTGACCTTCCTGACGTTCCCGATCCTCGCGATCGGGAGCATCGTCTTCCGGATCGCTTCGGCGAACGCCTACCGGCTGACCCGCGAGAAGATCGCCAACATCACCGCCTACCTGCAGGAGAGCCTCAGCGGCGTCCGCGTCGTCCGCAGCTTCGGCCAGGAGCCGCGACACCTGACCGAGATGTCGGTCCTCAACGAGGAGAACCGTGAGGTCAACATGCGGACGGTCTATCTCAACGCCTCCTACTTCCCGGCGGTCGAGCTGCTGTCGGCCGTCGGCACCGCGGCGATCCTGCTGTTCGGCGGCTACCAGGCGATCAACGGCGAGATCGAGATCGGCATCCTCTTCGCCTTCGTCGGCTACCTGCAGACCTTCTTCGACCCGATCCAGCAGATCAGCCAGCTCTACACGACCTACCAGCAGGGTATGGCGGCGCTGGACAAGATCTTCGACCTGCTCGACACCGAGCCCGACCTCGTCGACCCGCCGGACGCGATCGATCCGGGTGAGATCCGCGGGTCGATCGACCTCGAGGACGTCTGGTTCGGCTACGGAAGCGATCCCGAAGGCGACGGCTGGGCACTGCGCGGCATCGGCCTGGACATCCTCCCCGGCCAGACCGTCGCCCTCGTCGGCGAGACCGGGGCGGGAAAGTCGACGCTGGCGAAGCTCGTGGCGCGGTTCTACGACCCGCAGCGGGGCCGGATCCTG
>JAGQUO010000187.1 GCA_020438445.1 Solirubrobacterales bacterium | reverse complement strand
CGTCGGCGAACCGGCCGCTCGGATTCACCCTCAAGCTCGACCCCGGCCACGAGCTCCTACGGCCGCTCGGCTTCGACCGAGCGACCATTGTTGGCGGCTGCGAGAGAGTGCCGGAATCCGGCTGTTAGTGCAGTCGGCAGCCAGGATGGGGTTGGTGTTCAGGGGAGTCGGGAGGCGAGGTAGTCGGCGTAGCCGGGATCGTAGGTGTGGGCCTCGTCGAAGACGGGTCGAAAGTAGTGCAGCGATCGGATGACGGGTAGGACCGTCGTGGAAGAGCGCGCTGGCGAGCTTGCGATCGGCGGGTCGGATGCGGCCGGTGGTGTGGGGCAAGGATCGATAGACGTCGAGGAGTCGGCGGACGTAGTCGGCCTCGGTCATGTGCGTTTCCCGGTGGTGGCCTTGGCGGCGGCCGTGCGTCGCGCAGCTCGTTCTCTGGCCTTGCGCTCGGTGCGCTCCTTGGCCTCGCGGAGGCGATAGGAGTCGGCGTCGATGGCGACGACCTCGCAGCGGTGGACGAGTCGATCGACGAGGGTGACGACGGAGGTCGCGGAGGGGAAGACCTCGCTCCACTCGGCGAACGGCTTGTTGGTGGTCAGGAGGGTGGGTTTCTTGAGGTAGCGCCGGGAGACGACCTCGTAGAGCAGGTCGGCGTGCCGGTGGTCGTAGGACAGGTATCCGAGCTCGTCAATGACCAAGAGGCGGGGTCGGGCGTAGCCGGCGACGCGGCGCTGGAAGGCGTGGGAGGTCTCCTGGGCGGCGAGGTCGTTGAGCAGCTCGGAGGCGGTGAGGAAGCGCACGGTGGCGCCGCGCAGGACGGCCTGGTAGGCGAGGTTCTGGGCGATCATGGTCTTGCCTACGCCGTTGGGGCCGAGCAGGACGACGTTGGCGGCGGAGTCGAGCCAGTCGAGGGCGAAGAGCTCCTCGACCTGGTCGCGGTCGATCTTCCTGGGCCAGGCGTAGTCAAAGTCGGCCATGGGCTTGAAGGAGCCGATACGGCAGCGCTGGATGCGTCGTGCGAGGCTGCGCTCGGCGCGGATCTGCTCCTCGCGTTCGAGCAGGGGGGCGAGCCAGGGCTGGTCGCGGTAGCGCGGCCAGTCCTCGAGCAGGCTCAGCAGGCCGAGGGCCTTGGCGCGGACGGCGAGGGGCTCAGGGGCGGGGGTCGTCATCATCGGTCTCCTGGCGCAGCCGGTCGTAGCCGGCGAGGTCGTGGGGGGTGACGGCGAGATCGCGGATCTTCGGGTCGTCCGGCAGGTGGACGGGCACCGGGGGTGGCACCCGGCGCTCGCGGGCGCGGCGGTCGAGGATGAGGCGAATCGACTGCGGGTGCGGCGAGTCCTGGGCCAGGGCCTCGCGCGCGGCGAGCGCGAGCTCCTGCGGCCCGTAGAGGTCGAGCAGAGCCACCAGGGCCGCCGTCGCACTGCCGAGGTTCTTGCCCCGCTCGGCGAGGCGGCGCATGAGCTCGCGAGTCTCGGGCACGGCCTGGACCAGGCGGCTCAGGCCCCGGCTCTGCCGGGCGTTGCGCTTGAGCGCGGCCAGTGCGCGGACGTGCTCGGGGTCCTCGAGCGTCTCGCCGCGGGAGAAGCTGCGGCGGTGGCTGGCGACGAGCTCGTGGTGGTCGAAGACGCGCACGGTGTCGAGGGAGGCGACGACGGCCAGCGTGCGACGCACGCGGTCGTGGGGTACGGAGTAGTCGTTGAGGTCGAAGCGCAGGTAGGGGGTCTTGCCCACCGCCACCTCGACGCGCTCGGCGCTGGCGAAGGCGTCGCCGGGCAGCGCCACCAGGCGCTCGCGCTCCTGCTCGAAGGCCTCGCGCACCGACAGCGTGGCATCGGCCGGGCAGCGCCGCTCGGCCGCCGGACCCTGGCACCAGGCCAGCGCCTCGGCGTTGAGCTGGTCGAGGTCGTGGACCCTGCGGCCGGCGAAGAACGCCGAGCGCACGTAGCGGATGGCTCGCTCGACGCGCCCCTTCTCGTTGCCCCGCGCCGGCGCGGTGGGCCGAGGCTCGAAGCGATAGTGGCCCGCGAGCGCCACGATCGTCGGGTGGAACCGCACCGCGTCGCCCTGGCGCTCGAGC
>JAGQUO010000186.1 GCA_020438445.1 Solirubrobacterales bacterium | reverse complement strand
TGGCAAGGCACGTGCGTGCCGCGCTGCACGGCGCCGGTTCGCACGCCGGGTTGCCGTAGCATTGAGGCCTCGATTCGGGGCTCGGCGGGTGTGGCCGAGGTCGACGAACGGACACTGCCATGAGCGTTCTACGCAATCTCGAAGCGAGGATCGAGGGTCTCGTCGAAGGCGTGTTCAGCCGTGCCTTCAGCTCGCAGGTCCAGCCGGTCGAGATCGCGCGCAAGCTGGCGAAGGAGATGGACTCGCACAAGACCGCGTCCGTCTCGCAGACCTACGCCCCCAACAGCTACACGGTCTGGCTCTCGCCCGACGACAACGAGCGGCTCGAGGGCTACACGCGCTCGCTCTCGCAGGAGCTCTCGGCGTACCTGCTCGAGCACGCACGGCGGCAGGACTACGCGCTGCTGACCCGTCCCGAGGTGAAGATCGAGGTCGACGACCGCCTCCGGCTCGGCGAGTTCGGCATCCAGCCCCGGCTCGTCAAGCCGCCGGTGCGCAAGGGCGACACCGGCGAGCAGGGCCAGCACGGGCACACGATGGTCTACTCGGCGCCGGCCAAGCAGAAGGAGCCCCGCGGCTCGCGCCGGCCGGCGGCGCCGCTGACGCAGACCAAGGCGATCGTCTCCTTCCACGACCGCCGCTACGTCCTCGACGGCCCGACCGCCACGATCGGCCGCTCGCGCGAGTGCGACTGCGTTGTCGACGACCAGAACGTCTCGCGGCGGCACGCCGAGCTCCGGCGCAACAGCTCCGGCGACTGGCAGATCGTCGACCTCGGCTCGACCAACGGGGTCAAGGTCAACGGCCGTCGCATCGACACCTCCCGTCTCGCTCCCGGCGACGAGGTCGCCCTCGGCACGATCACGTTCATCTTCGACATCGAGCAGTGAGCTTGAGCCAGCCGCTCGGAACCGCAAGCCCCTCCCGCGGAGCAGCCGCCGATGGATGCTGATCCCGCCGCGGTAGCGCTCAAGTTCGCCTTCCTCGGCGTCCTCTACCTGTTCCTGCTCGTGATCGCGCGAAGCGCGCTCAAGGACCTGCGGGGCAGCCGCGCAGTCGCCGGCGGTGAGGAGGGGACGGGCATGCACGCGGTCGCCGGCGGCAGGGTGGCGGCGACCGACGCCACCCTCGTCGCCGTCCAGGGCGGCGGGTTGACTCCGGGGGAGCGGATCGACCTGTTCGGCGGGGTCACGATCGGCCGCGCCGAGGAGGCGGACGTGCGGATCAGCGACCGCTTCGCCTCCGGCATCCACTGCCGGGTGCACACGCGCGGCAACGTCTACTACGTCGAGGACATGGACTCGACCAACGGCACCTACCTGAACGGCGGCGAGCTCCGCGGGGAGGCGCCGCTGTCGGACATGGACGAGATCCAGATCGGCGACACCGTGCTGCGCTTCGAGCTCACCCTCGACGACGGGGAGATGGGCTGATGCTGCAGATCGCCGAGGCCGTCCAGCTCACCGACACCGGCCGCCAGCGCGAGGCCAACGAGGACTCCTACTTCTCGCGGGCGCCGCTGTTCGCGGTCGCGGACGGGATGGGCGGCGCCCAGGCCGGCGAGGTCGCCTCGCGGATGGCGGTCGAGGCGTTCGAGCGCGTCGACGAGGTCTCGGCGCCGCCGGAGGAGGTCCTGCGGCACGCCGCCGAGGAGGCGAACCGGGAGATCTTCGAGCTGGCTCACCGCGACGCATCGCGCTCGGGCATGGGCACGACGCTGACGGCGGCGCTCCTGCACGGGGACGAGATCAGCTTCGGCCACGTCGGCGACAGCCGCGCCTACGTCTTCCGCGAGGGCAAGCTCAAGCAGATCACCAACGACCACTCGCTGGTCGAGGAGCTGCGGCGCCAGGGCAAGCTGACCCGCGACCAGGCGGCCGAGCACCCCCAGCGCTCGGTGATCACCCGAGCCCTAGGCCCCGAGCCGGCGGTCGACGTCGACACGATGACCTTCAGCGCCCGCCCGGGCGACGTCTTCCTGCTCTGCTCCGACGGCCTCACCGGCATGGTCCCGAACGAGCAGATCCTCGAGGTCATCAGCCTCACGCAGGAGCCGAGCGAGGCGTGCGAGCTGCTCATCGCGG
>JAGQUO010000185.1 GCA_020438445.1 Solirubrobacterales bacterium | reverse complement strand
GCGTCGTCGCGGCTCCCGAGCCCGCGCCGCCCGAGCCCGGAACGGGACAGGAGCCCGCCGCGAGGGCCGGCTGACCCCGTGGCCGAGCGCAGCGTCTTCGTAACCGGCACGGGGACCGAGGTCGGCAAGAGCGTCGTCTCCGCAGTGATCGCGGCAACCGCGGCTTCCGACGGGCTCTCGGTCGCGGTCTTCAAGCCGGCGGTCTCCGGGCTCGACGAGGGCGGTGAGGCCGACCACGAGCTCCTCGCCCGCGCGGCGGGCAGCCGCCAGTCCGAGGACGAGATCGCCCCGTACCGCTACGGCCCCCCGGTCTCGCCCCATCTCGCCGCCGCGATGGCCGACGAGGAGATCGACACCGATCTCCTCGTCGGCGCCGCGGAGACGGCGGCGGCGGGATCCGACGCGATCGTCTGCGAGGGGGTGGGCGGCCTGATGGTTCCGCTGAAGCCCGACTACCTCGTCCGCAACCTCGCGGCGGAGCTCGGCTATCCGCTGGTGATCGTCGCCCCTCCGGGGCTGGGCACGATCAACCACACGCTGCTGACGATCGAGGCCGCCTGGGCGGCCGAGCTGGAGGTGGAATCGGTCGTGATGACGCCCTGGCCGGAGGAGCCCGCGCGCCTCGAGGAATCGAACCGGGAGACGGTCGAGGAGCTCACCGGCGTCGAGGTCCTGACCCTGGGGACGATCGATCTCGCGCGGCCGGCGACATGGCCGCGGATCGAGCTCCCCTGACCGGCCCCCGGCCCCAATTTGCGCGCTTCCGGCGCCGTCCTTCCGACCGGGAGCGGGCTTAGCTTTCGGCGGGATGACGGACCGGATCGCCGCGCTCGACCACGCTCACCTGTGGCATCCGTTCACCCAGCAGCGCGACTGGGTGCGGGAGGAGCCGCTCGTGATCGAGCGGGGCGAAGGCACCGATCTGATCGCCGTCGATGGGACCCGTTACATCGACGGCACGTCGTCGTTGTGGTGCAACGTCCACGGCCATCGCCACCCGACGATCGACGGCGCCATCCGCGATCAGCTCGGACGCGTCGCCCACTCGACGATGCTGGGCCTGACCCACGCCCCCGGGGCTGAGCTCGCGAAGCGCCTCACCGCGATCTCCCCCGAGGGCCTGACCCGGGTCTTCTACTCCGATGCCGGATCCACGGCGACCGAGATCGCTCTGAAGATGGCGTTCCAGTACTGGCGGCAGCTGGGTGGGCAACACGCCCGGCGCACGTCGTACGTCGGTCTCGCCGACGGCTACCACGGAGACACGATCGGAGCCGTTTCCGTGGGCGGTATCGATCTCTTCCACGGGGCATACGAGCCACTCCTCTTCGGCAAGCGGACCGTCCCGGCGGGCGACGTCGAGGCGCTCGAACGGACGCTGGACTCCCATGGCGAGGAGATCGCGGCGGTGATCGTCGAGCCGCTCGTCCAGGGCGCCGGGGGGATCCTGGTCCAGCCGCCGGGTTACCTCCGCCGCGTCCGCGAGCTCTGCGACGCCCACGACGTCCTCCTGATCTGCGACGAGGTGGCCACGGGCTTCGGACGGACGGGCACGATGTTCGCGTGCGAGCAGGAGGCGGTCGCCCCGGACTTCCTCTGCCTCGGAAAGGGGCTGACCAACGGCTATATGCCGTTGGCCGCGACGCTGGCCACCGAGCGCGTCTACGAGGGGTTCCTCGGTGAGCACGAGGAGTACCGGACCTTCTTCCACGGCCATACCTTCACCGGCAACCCGCTCGCCTGCGCCGCCGCGATCGCCTCCCTCGACGTGTTCGAGCGCGAGCACACGCTCGAGCGGCTGCAACCGAAGATCGAGCGTCTCCACGAGCTCCTCGAGGGGGTGGCGGCCATGGAGGAGGTCGCGGAGGTGCGCGGACGGGGATTCATGGTCGGGATCGATCTCGGGGATCACGACCCGGCCCTCCGGCTGGGCCACCGGGTGGCCCTCCAAGCGCGCAGACGCGGAGCCATCGTCCGCCCCCTCGGGGACACCGTCGTCCTCGTGCCGCCGCTCGCGATCAGCAAGCGCGACCTCGGCCGGCTGGTGGCGATCACCGCCGCCTCGATCCGGGAGGCCGTTGCGGGGGCCTATCCCGCCGGGGCCCCGGCCCGGTTGCCGGTCGGCGGCGCGGCCGCCGGCGAGGGCCGGGCA
>JAGQUO010000184.1 GCA_020438445.1 Solirubrobacterales bacterium | reverse complement strand
CTGCGCAGCTTGTCCATGGCCAGGGCCGAGCCCAGTACCCGGGAGCCGGTGTAGGCGATCCCCAGCGCCTGCAGGGCCCCCTGCATGCTGCCGTCTTCGCCGCCGGGGCCGTGGAGGGCGATGAAGGCGACGTCGGGGCGCTCCTCGCGCAGCCGCGCCACGAGCTGCTCATCGGCGTCGATCGGGACGACCTCGTGCCCGAGGGCGCCGGCCGCGTCCTCGACCCGGGCGCCCGACTGGAGCGAGACGACGCGCTCGAGCGAGCGCCCGCCCTTGAGGACGGCGACCCTCATCGCTCCTCGGGCGGCCGCCTCTGGAACGGCAGGACCTCGCCCGTCGGCGGATCGTCCGCGCCCGGAGGTGCAGCGGAGGACGGCGACGGTTGAACGATCTCGAAGCTCTGGGTCATCGTCTCGTAGAGGCCGACCTGCTCGCCGACGACGGCGCCGATCCGGCGGATCCCCTCGGCGATCTCGTCCTCGGTCTGGGCGGAGAAGTTGAGCCGCATCGAGCCGCTGCCGCGGCCGTCGACGAACGCGGCCTCGCCGGGCACGAAGGCGACGTTCTCGCGCAGCGCCTTCGCCAGCAGGTCGGTCGTGTCGATGTAGTCGGGCAGGGTGGCCCAGACGAACAGACCGCCCTCGGGCTCGGACCAGGTCGCCTGCCGCGGGAAGTAGCTCGCGAGCGCCCGCAGCATCGCCGCCCGGCGCGAGCGGTAGACGTCGCGGAGCTCGTCGACGTATTCGAGCCAGCGACCCTCGCCGAAGTACTCGCGGACGAAGAACTGGCTCAGCGTCGAGGTGCAGAGGTCGGCCGCCTGCTTGCCGAGGACGAGCTTGGCGCGGACCGGCGGCGGCGCGCAGGCCCAGCCGATCCGGATCCCGGGGGAGAGGATCTTCGAGAACGTCCCCATGTAGAGGACGTAGTCGCCGCCGTCGAGCGAGTAGAGCGTCGGCAGCGGATCGCCGCCGTAGCGAAGCAGGCCGTAGGGGTTGTCCTCGACCAGCAGGATCTCGCGCTCGCGGGCGATCTCGACGAGCCGCCGCCGCCGCTCGAGGCCGAGCGTGACCCCGCCCGGGTTCTGGAAGGTCGGGACCGAGTAGATGAACTTCGGCCGCCTGCCGGCGGCGTCGAGCTCGGCGAGGAGCTCCTCGAGGAGGTCGATCCGCATCCCCTCGTCGTCCATCCCGACCTGGCGGGTGTCCGCCTCGTAGGAGCAGAAGACCGGGACCGCCCCCGGGTAGGTCGGGCCTTCGGCGATGACGACGTCGCCGGGATCGATCAGCGTCTTGCAGATCAGGTCGAGCGCCTGCTGGCCGCCGGAGGTGACGACGATGTCCTCGGGGTCGGGACGCATGTCCTCGGCCCGCATCACCTCCTCGATCACCGCCCTCGTCTCTGCGAAGCCCTCAGTCGGTCCGTACTGCAGCGCCCGCGCGCTCGACTCCTGCGCGATCCGGGTCATCTGCGCCGCGAAGGACTCCGGCGGGAACGTCGAGGTGTCGGGGAAGCCGCCGGCGAGCGAGATCACCTCCGGCCGCGAGGTGATCTCCATCAGGTCGCGCATCGCCGAGGAGCGCATCACCGTCGTCCGCTGGGCGAAGAGCCCGGCGTAGCGGGCGACGTCGGAGGAGGTCGTGTGTGCGCGGCGGTGCGGGCGCTGCCCGCCCTCGCGGGCCGGCTCGTCCTCGGGACGGGCGGTGTCCATCGCTTGAGTATGAACTAGGCTGCGCGCGCAGATGGACCTCTTCATGGCGATCTGCCAGGGCCTCGGGCTCGCCCTCGCCGTCGGCGTCGGCGGCCCGCTCGCTGCGCTCTTCATCGCTGCGATGGCGGCGCTCGGATCGGGGATCCACCCCGACGGCACCGACTACCGGTTCCTGGCGGAGACCTGGTTCCTGGTCACGCTGCTGGCGATCGTCGTCGTCTTCATGTTCGCCCGCGGGCGCGACGCGATGCGCGGCCCCTCGATCGCCGTGCTGGCGGCGATCGGCGCGATCGTCGCCGCCGCATCGCTGGCGGAGGAGGGGGAGCCGACGCTCGTCGGCATCGTCGTCGGCGCGATCGCGGCCGCCTTCGCGGCCGACCTCTCGATGTCGGTCCTCGCCGGGGCGCTGCACCGCGCCGAGGGCAACGAGCCCGGCAGCAAGGAGGCCGACGCCGCGAACTTCATGATCGTCGCCTTCGCCGCCGCCGGCATCGTCCTCGCCGCGATCAGCCTGTTCGTGCCGCCGGTATCGCTGCTCGCGCTGGTCGCGTTGATCTGGCTGGCGCTGAGCCGCCGCCGCCGCGCCGGCGAGAAGTACGAGGGCCTCCGCATCCTCCGCTGACCCCGGGCCGGGGCGCCTCGGTGCGGCTCGGAGATTCGCCAATTCCGTCTCGCTTGACATCGATTGATGTCGCATTAGTTTG
>JAGQUO010000183.1 GCA_020438445.1 Solirubrobacterales bacterium | reverse complement strand
AGTCGGCTCGCGACGGAGCCGGGCCCGGCGGCGACGACGACGGTGCGTCGCCGCTCTCCGCCGGCGGCGGCGTCGAGCCCACGGCCGGCTGCTCGGGCGCCTCGTCCCGCTCTTCGCTCACGGCTTCCACTCGATCGACTCGACCATCTCGGCGAGCGAGGATACGTCGGCGCCGCCTCCGCGGTCGATCCTGAGCACGTCGACCCCCGCCACCCGCGCCCCCTCGACGTCCTCGTCGCCGTCCCCGACGTGGATCGCCTCGGGCGCCTCGCAGCCGGCGATCGCGAGGCCGGCCGCGAAGATCCGCGGGTCGGGCTTTCTGAACCCCGTCGCCGCCGAGGTCACGACGCCGTCGAGCAGCGGTGCCAGGCCGATCCGCTCGAGGACGCGCGGCAGCTCGAAGTCCCAGTTGGAGACGCACACGGCCCGGACCCCGCGGCGCCGCAGCTCCTCGAGCGCCGGGGCGGCGTCCGGGTAGGGCTCGAAGGCGATCGCCTCCATCATCGCGGCTACGCCGACCTCCCGACCGAGGCCGTCCGAGAGGATCCGCGCCGCCTCCCGCCTCAGCCCGGCGAGCGACCGGGCGTCGCGCCCCCGCTCGGAGTTGGCGGCGTAGAACCGCATCTCGGCCGCGAATGCGCTTCGCACCCGCTCGCGCGGGAGGTCGCCCGCGACCGCAGCGGGGAGCCGGTCCCACGGCGGCAGCAGCCGGACCATCGTTCCGAGCGCGTCGATCAGGCAGGCGCGGTAGGGGGCGGGCACGAATACATTCTCTCCGAGCGGATGGAGCAGCCCCCGATCAGTCCCGCGACGACCGCCGCCCCGGCGCGCCGCCGCCTCCTCGCCCGGCTCGCTGCGATCGCCCTCGTCGCCGTCTCACTGCCGCTGGCGACGCCGGCGATCGATCCGGAGTTCGTTCCCGGCGGCGGGTCCGGTGGAGACGACGGCTGGGCCGACGGCCTCCTCGGCCTGTTCGGCGACGGATTCGTCTCGCGGCCGGCGGTCTACCTCGGTCTGCTCTGGCTGGCGATCGGGATCTGGGCGGTGCTGCTCGCTTATGCCCGTGATCTCGGAATGCGCTGGACGACATGGGTGACGGGCGTCCTGCTCGCAATCTTCGTCCTCGCGCCGCCGCTGCTCTCACTCGACCTCTTCAGCTACATCGCCTACGCGCGGCTCGGGGCCGAGCACGGCCTCAATCCGTACGAGTTCGCGCCCGCCGCGATCCCCTTCGACGACGCGGCCCGTCGCGTCCAGGACTACCGCGACGCGGTCTCCGTCTACGGCCCGCTGTTCACGCTCGGGACCTACCCGCTCGGACTGCTCGGCGTCCCGTTCGCGCTCTGGTCGCTGAAGCTCGTCGCCGGGGCGTCGGTCGCCGCGATCGCCGCCATCGTCGCCCGCCTCGCCCGGCTGCGCGGAGTCGAGCCGGCGGGCGCAGTCGCGTTCGTCGCCCTCAACCCGATCGTCCTCGTCCAGCTGGTCGGCGGCGGCCACAACGACGCGCTGACGATCGCGATCGCGATCGCCGCGATCGCCGCTTCGCTCGCCGGCCGCCCGCTGACCGCGGGCGTCGGCTACGTCGTCGCGGCGGCCGTCAAGGTCTCCGGCGGCATCTACGCGCCCTTCGCGATCGCCGGCACCGGAGGAGGGGGTCGCCGCCGCCTGATCGCCGGGATCGCCGCCGCGCTGGCCGTGGTCGCAGCGGTCTCGCTCCTGAGCTTCGGATCGCACGCGAGCGAGGCGCTCAGCGTCGCCGGCGGCAACCAGGACCGGATCAGCCGCTGGAGCGTTCCGGCGGTCCTCTCGCGGGGGACCGGCATCGACGTCGACGCGATCAGGACCCTCGCGGTCGTCGCCCTCGGCATCGTGGTCGTCTGGCTGCTCGCGGCCGCCGCCCGCGGGCTGGACTGGGTCCGGGCGGCGGGATGGGCCACGCTCGGCGTTCTCCTCGCAACCGCCTACATCGTGCCCTGGTATCTGATCTGGCTGCTGCCGGTCGCGGCGATCTCCCGCGACCGGGTGCTGATCGGTGCGACCATCCTGCTGACGGTGTTCCAGGCGGTCAACGGCATCCCGGTGACGTTTTGAGCGAGCCACGCATGCGCAGCTCGCCGGAGTTCGACCTGATCGCCGCGATCCGCGACCGGCTCGGCGAACGAGGCCGCGACGACGTGCGGATCGGGATCGGCGACGACGCCGCGGTCGTCGACGAGGCCGGGGGTGCAAGGGCGGTGACGGTCGACGCGATCGTCGACGGGGTCGCCTTCCGCCGGAGCTGGTGCCCGCCGCGGGCGATCGGGCGCAAGGCGGCCGGCGCGGCGCTCAGCGACCTCGCGGCGATGGGTGCAGAGCCCTCCGAGCTCTACGTCTGGGTCGGGCTGCCGGAGGACTTCTCCCGGGATGAGGCGCTCGAGCTCTGCGACGGGCTCGCCGACCTCGCCGAATCGTCCGG
>JAGQUO010000182.1 GCA_020438445.1 Solirubrobacterales bacterium | reverse complement strand
CGACGATCAGAGTGTTGGCGACGGGGACGTCGAGGCCGGACTCGATGATCGTCGTCGCCGCAAGGACGTCCGCCTCGCCACGCAGGAAGCACAGCATCGTCGACTCGAGCTCGCCCTCGTCGAGCTGCCCGTGCGCCTCGATGAAACGGGCCTCGGGCACGAGGGCGCGGAGCCGCTCGGCGGTGTCGTGCAACGTCTCGATCCGGTTGTGGAGGAAGAAGGCCTGGCCCTCGCGCCGGACCTCGCGGCGCAGCGCCTCCGCGACGAGCTCCTCGTCGTAGGGACCGACGTAGGTCCGCACCGGCCTCCGCCCCTCCGGCGGGGTCTCGATCACGGAGATGTCCCTGAGGCCGGCGAGGCTCATCTGCATCGTCCGCGGGATCGGCGTCGCCGACATCGCGAGCACGTCCACCTTCAGCTTGAGCTGACGGAGGAGCTCCTTCTGCTTGACGCCGAAGCGCTGCTCCTCGTCGATCACGAGCAGTCCGAGGTCCCGGGCGCGGACGTCGCGGGAGAGGAGGCGATGGGTGCCGATCAGGATGTCGACGTCGCCGTCGGCGAATCCGGCGAGCACCTGCTTGACGTCGGCGGGCTTGCGCAGGCGCGAGACCATCTCGATCCGGTACGGGAAGTCGCGGAGCCGCTCGCCGAAGGTTCCGAAGTGCTGCGTGGCGAGGATCGTGGTCGGGACCAGGACCATCACCTGCTTGCTGTCGGCGAGGGCCTTCTGGGCGGCGCGGATCGCGACCTCGGTCTTGCCGTAGCCGACGTCGCCGCAGATCAGGCGGTCCATCGGCCGCTCCGATTCCATGTCGGCCTTGACGGCCTCGATCGCCTCGAGCTGGTCGGCGGTCTCGCGGAAGGGGAACGAGCGCTCGAGGCGGAGCTGCCATTCCCCGTCGGGCGAGAAGCTGTAGCCGCTGCGGGCCTGCCGCTCGGCGTAGAGGTTGATCAGCTCGCCGGCCAGCTCCCGCGCGGCGCGGCGCGCCCGCGCCTTCATCTGGCTCCAGCGCTTGCCGCCGAGCTTCGACAGCTCCGGGCTCTCGCCCCCGACGTAGCGGGTGATCTTGGCGAGCTGCTCGGCCGGGACCAGCACCTTGTCGCCGTCGCGGTACTCGAGCTCGAGGTAGTCGCGGGTCACCCCCGCGACCGTGCGGGTGTCGAAGCCGGCGAAGCGGGCGACGCCGTGGTCCTCGTGGACGACGTACTCTCCGGCGGCGAGATCGCCGAGCGAGGCGAGCCTGCCGCCGGTCGGAGCCGGTGCGGCGGCACGGCGGCGATGGACGAGGCGGCGGTACGGCACCACCGCGAGGCGCAGTGCGGGCGAGATGAAGCCGTCGGCGACCTGCGCCTCGGCGAACACGACCGCGGGCCCGGCAGGCGGCGGACCCTCCCCGAGCAGCGGCGGGGTCAGCCGGTCGAGGGCATAGCTCGCCCGCTGCGCCTCCCCGAGCCGCTCGAAGGCGACGACGGTCGTGTAGCCCGACCGGGTCTGCTTCTCGAGCTCCGCCTCCGCCTCGCCGAGGCTGCGGGCGGCCGAGACCGGGATCGAGGCGCGGAAGCTGTCACCGGGCTCGGCGTCGCCGCCCGGATCGGCGTCGCCGAGCCCGGTGACGCAGAGGGACGCCCGTGCGCGGAGCGGGTCGCGTACCGCCACGTACAGCTTCGCGACGTCCTCGTCGTGGATCGCCGCGCGGACGTCGGTCAGGTGGTCGTCGAGCGCCGCGTCGAGCTCGTCGGCGGCCGCGATGACGACGGCGGTGTGCTCGCCGACGAGGTCGAGGAAGGCGCCGAAGCGATCGGTGGGGAGCAGCTCGGCCAGCGGGCGGTCGTCGTCGTCCTCGGCGGTGCCCGTCAGCGCCTCCTCCGCAAGTGCCCGGTGGTCGGGATCGATCTCGGCGGCGGGGTCGAGCTCGATCCGGTCGGCTTCCCCGAGCGAGCGCTGGGTGAAGGTCGAGAACCAGCGGATCGACTCGATCTCGTCGCCGAACAGCTCGATCCGGGCGGCCTGGTCGACGGTTGAGCCGAAGACGTCGAGGATGCCGCCGCGGACCGCGAACTGGCCGCGATCGGTCACCTGCTCCACCCGCTCGTAGCCGCAGCCGGCCAGAAGCTCGGCCACGTCGGCGAGATCGACCTCCTCGCCCCGGCTCAGCGAGAAACCGGCGGGCCGGAGCGATGCGTCGGGGACCGCCTCGGCGAGCGCGACCGCGCTCGCGACGACGACCGGGGTCTCGTCCTCGCCCCCGCCGACTAGCGCGTCGAGGGCGGCGATCCGCAGGCCGACGAGGTGCGGTGGCGGCGCGAGGTGGGATTCGTAGCCGGTACCGCGCGAGGGGTAGAAGCGGACCCGGCGCGGCGCGAGGTAGGCGCCGAGCTCGGTCGCAAGGTCACGCGCACCGCGATCGTCAGCGGCGACGATCAGGATCGGGCGGCCGCCGAGGCCGGGCTCGGCCTCGGCGAGGGCCGCCAGCAGATAGGGCCGCA
>JAGQUO010000181.1 GCA_020438445.1 Solirubrobacterales bacterium | reverse complement strand
CGGCGCTTGCGGCCGAGTGGTTTCCGGCGCGCTTCGTTCACGACACGCTGGCGCTGGCGGAGCGCGAAGCCGCGATCTCCGAAGCCGGCGGGGGTCCCTGGGATCAGGGCCGCTACCGGGAATGCGGATGAGCGAAAGCGTCGATATCGCGTGGCCGGGCTTCGACGGTCGCCTTCGGCACGAGACCGTGGCCGCTGACGAGCTCGGCACGATCATGGGGTCGATCGCCCTGACCGGCGAGGAGCTCGGATGGCCGGGGTTGTCTGCCGTCTGCCATCCCGCTCCCGACCCTGCCGGGGTTCCGTCGCCGTGGCATCCGGGCCGCGAGGCCAGGCTTTGTCGCCTCGTCGATGCGACGGGCCGGCCGGATGCCGGTTGCTCACGATCGGCGTTGGCCCGAGCGGTCGATCGCGCTGCTTCGGTCGGAGCCGAACCGGTGATGGCGGCCGAGGTCGAATTTCTGCTTCGCCGTGGAGCGGACGGCGACCCCGTCTACCCGTACATCGAGAACTACGGGATCGTCGCCGGCGCCCCCTATGAGCCAATCCTCGGGGCGGTGCGTGCTCTCGGTTTCGGCCCGGTCCGGGTCACGGCCAGCAATCCCGAGTACGGGCCCGGACAGTTCGAGGTCAACCTCAGCCATGGCCCCGCTCTCGCGGCGGCCGATGCGGTTGCACTGCTGCGCTCGCACGCCGAGGGGCTGGCCCGGTCTCGGGGCCTGGAGGCGGACTTCTCCGCCAAGCCCGGAGCCGAGCTCTCCGGTAACGGCCTCCACGTTCACCAGAGCCTGTGGTCACACGGACGTAACCGGTTCTGGTCCGACGGCCTGTCGGCAGAGGGTCGCGCCTACCTCGGCGGCCTGCTCGCCTCGCTTCGCGAGCTCGCTGCGATCGGCTCCCCCACCGAGGAGGCTTACCTACGCCGCGAATCCGGCTCGTTCTGCCCGACGGTCGTCACCTGGGATGGCGACAATCGGACGGTCGCAATCCGGGCTCTCGCCGACGCCGAGCCCGCCACGCGCCTCGAGCAACGCGACGCAGCGGCCGATGCAAATCCGTATCTGGTGTTCGCGGGGCAGATCCACGCCGGGCTTGACGGCATCGATGCGGATACCGACCCGGGACCGCGCACCCGCGGAAATGCATACGCCCGTGATGATCTTCCGGCGGTCCCCACCGGACTCGCCGAAGCATTCGAGTTGTTCGAGGCGAGCGCGCTCGCGGTACGCGTCCTCGGCTGCAACGCACACGAGTCGTTCTGCACAGCGCTCAGCGACCGCGTCGGGAGCGCAACACGATGACCGCCGGCAGGCCTCTGTCCGAGTCTCCGCTCGCGGGGCTGACCGTCGTCGACTTCTCGCGTCTCTTTGCGGGTCCGCTCTGCACCATGACTCTTGCGGACCTCGGGGCCGATGTGATCAAGATCGAATCTCCCGCGGGCGACGACGCCCGTCACTTCGGCCCGCCTTTCCTCGGCGGCGAGGGGATGAACTTCATGGCGCTCAACCGTGGCAAGCGGAGCGCCGTCCTGGACCTGAAAACCGACGCAGGAAGGGAGGCGGCACGCCGGCTGACCCGGCGTGCGGATATCGTCGTCGAGAACTTCCGCCCCGGCGTCGCCGAGCGGCTCGGAATCGGCTATGAAGAGGTCCGGGCACGAAACGAGCCCGTCATCCACTGCTCGATTTCCGGCTTCGGCCCCGCCGGGGAGATGTCGGAGCGACCGGCGCTGGATCTCATACTCCAAGCCGTCTCGGGGGTGATGGCGAGGCAGGCCGACAGCGAGGGAACCCCTCAGCTCCTCTGCGTCACGATCGCCGACACCTATGCCGCCGCGCAGGCCGTCCAGGGGATCCTCGCCGCGCTCTACGTGCGCGAGCGGACCGGAGCTGGGCAGCGCGTGGAGGTCTCCCTCCTCGAGTCGATCCTGAGCTCGCAGGCCTATCGGATCATCTGCGACCCGGAGCGCCTCGAATTCCCGGGCTGGGACGACACAGTCCCCTATCAGGCATTCGCGGCCGATAACGGCGAATGGATGGCCGTCGCCGTCGTCTCTCCCGCGACGTGGAAAGCGCTCTGCACAGCGATTGGCAGGTCTGAACTTGCCGATGATGAGCGTTTTGCAACGAATCCGCTCAGGGTCGACAACCGGGACGAGCTGATCCCGATCCTCGACGCCGAGTTCTCCAAGCGGTCCCGCCCGGATTGGCTGCAGACGCTCGACGCCGCCGGCGTTCCCTGCGCTCCGATCCAGGAGCTGCGGGAGCTCATGACTGATCCGCTGATGCTCAAATCGGGTGTCCTGACGGAGCTCGAGCACCCGACAGCGGGCCGAGTCCGGACCCTCGGTCCCGGTATTCGGATGTCACATACGCCCGCGAGCGTCGGAACTCCGGCACCCCGGCTCGGCGAGCATACGACGGAGATCCTCGAGTCGATCGGGATGGAATCGGCCGACACGGGAGACCGGTAGCCGCGAACTTGCAGAAACGTCCCGTCACGTGAG
>JAGQUO010000180.1 GCA_020438445.1 Solirubrobacterales bacterium | reverse complement strand
GTTGTCGGGCCCGACGAGCAGGTGGCCCTCTCCGTGAGTGCGGACGGCGACCGCGCGGCGCGGCCCGCCGACGCCGGGGTCGACGATCGCGAGGTGGACGCCGACGGGAGCGTAGGGAAGCGAGTCGGCGAGGATCGCCGATGCCTGGCGGACGTCGTGGCGGCCGATGCCGTGGCTGATGTCGACCACCTGCGTTCCGGGGGCGATCCGCGCGATCACGGCCCGGCAGACGCCGGCGAAGTCGTCGGCGACCCCGTAATCGGTCAGGAACGTGATCGGCAGCCCCATCGGCCCCGGAGATTAGAGAGCGGCGTCCGCGAGCAAGGCCGCGACGAGCCCGTCGGGATCGTGCTGCTCGGCCTCGACGGCGACGTCGAGCCCGAGCTCGCGGGCGGTCTCGCTGGTGACCGGCCCGATCGAGACGACCCGGGCGCGGGCCGGGAACGATTCGCCGACGGTCTCGAGGAAGAAGCGCACGGTCGAGGACGAGGTGAAGGTGACGTAGTCGGCGCCGGCGATCGCCTCGATCTCGTCCTCGCTCGCGGGCTCGCGCACCGTCTCGTAGAGCGGGACGACGTCGACCTTCGCGCCGCGCTCGGCGAGCGCCTCCGGGAGCACGTCCCGCGCCTCCGCTGCCCGTGCGATCAGCACCGGCCGGCCGTCGACCTCGACCTCGCGCAGCGACTCCACCAGCGACTCCGCGATCGAGCGCGGCGGGACGATGTCGGCGATCAGGCCGAGCTCGCGAAGGCGGCGGGCGGTGCCCGGGCCGATCGCGGCGATCGTCGCGGCGGCCAGCGCGCGGGCGTCGAGCCCGCGCTCGGCGAGCGCCCGCATCAGCAGCTCGGCACCGTTCGGGCTGGTCAGGCAGACCAGCGCGTAGGAGTGGATGTTCTCGACCATGGCCGCGACCTCGGCGGAGTCGATCCGCGGCTCGATCCGGATCGCCGGCAGCTCCACCACCTCGGCCCCGAGGCCGGTCAGGACCGCGGCGAGCGAGCTGGCCTGGGCGCGCGCCCGGGTGACCACCACCCTGCGGCCGTGCAGCGGCCGGCGCTCGAGCCAGCCGATCCGCTCGCGGCGGGCCGCCACGGGGCCGAACAGGAGGATCGCGGGCGCCCCCAGCCCCGCCTCGGCGACCGCATCCGGAAGCGTCGCCGCCGTCGCCACGACCGCGCGCTGGTCGGGCCAGGTGCCGCGCTGGATCGCGGCGGCGGGCTCGTCGGGGTCACGGCCGGAGGCGATCAGCCGCTCGCTGATCCGGGGCAGGTTCCGGACGCCCATGTAGAGGACCAGCGTCCCCGGGAAGGAGGCGAGGGCGGGCCAGTCGATCGCCGAGGACTCCTTCCCGGGATCCTCGTGGCCGGTGACGAACGCAACCGCGGACGCGTCGTCGCGATGGGTGACCGGAATGCCCGCGTAGGCGGAGGCGGCGATGCCGGCGGTGACGCCGGGCACGACCTCGAACGGGACCCCGGCGGCCTCCAGCGTCTCGGCCTCCTCGCCGCCGCGCCCGAAGACGAACGGGTCGCCGCCCTTGAGCCTGACCACCGACCTGCCCTCGCGGGCGATCTCGACCATCCGGCGCTCGGTCTCCTCCTGCTCCATCGCGACCCTGCCCGGCGCCTTGCCGACGTAGATCAGCTCGGCGTCCTCGCGGGCGCCGTCGAGCGCCCCGGCGGGGATCAGCCGGTCGTAGAGGATCGCGTCGGCGCCGGCGATCAGCTCCAGCGCCCGCGCCGTCATCAGCCCGCGGTCGCCGGGCCCCGCTCCGACCAGGTAGGCGACCCCCGGTCGCGGCCCGGCGTCGTGCGGCGCGTAGTCGCCCCGGCTCACCCGCGACCCCACGCTTCCGCGCGCTCGAGTAGGTCGAGGCCGCCGCCCTCGCGCATGCGCTCGATCAGCGCGTCCGCCAGAGCGACCGGCTGCTCGTCATCGCCTTCGACCTCGTCGTAGAAGTGCTCGCTGCCGTCGGGAAGGCCGACGAAGGCCCGGATCACGAGCGCGCCGGCGACGTGGCGCGCGCAGATCCCGACCGGCGTGTCGCAGCTCGCCTCGATCCCGGCGACGACGGCCCGCTCGGCGGTCAGCTCGACGAGTGCCTCGCGGTCGGTGACGGCCGCGCCGGCGTCGGCGGCCCGCTCGTCGTCGAGCCGGGCCTCGATCCCGAGCGAGCCCTGCCCCGGAGCCGGGGTCAGCGCCCGCAGCGCGAAGCGGAAGCCGATCTCGGCCTCGCGCCCGAGCCGCCGCAGCCCGGCGCCGGCGAGGACGAGGCCGTCGACCTCGCCCGCCGCGAGCTTGGCGAGCCGCGTGTCCACGTTGCCGCGCACCTCGACCACCCGGAGGTCGGGGCGGAGAGTGAGCAGCTGTGAGCGCCGGCGCACGCTCGCGGTGCCGACCCGGGCGCCCTCGGGAACGTCGGTGATCGAGTCACCCGGGCCGATCCAGACGTCGGCGGGATCCTCGCGGGCGGGGACGCCGACGAGCCCGAGGCCGTCGGGAAGCTCA
>JAGQUO010000179.1 GCA_020438445.1 Solirubrobacterales bacterium | reverse complement strand
TGCTCTTCTGCTGCTGCCACCCGGACCTCTCGCCCGCCTCCCAGGTGGCGCTGACCCTGCGCGCGGTCGGTGGCCTGACGACGCGGGAGATCGCCGATGCCTTCTACGTCCCCGAACCGACGATGGCACAGCGGATCAGCCGCGCCAAGCGGACTCTGCGAGGCAGCAGGCTGGGACGTCCCGGCGACCTCGCCGTCGTCCTCCGGGTGCTCTACCTGATCTACACCACCGGCCACACCGACCGGCTCGACCTCGCCTCCGAGGCGATCCGCCTCACTCGCGGACTCACCCTGGCGACGGACGAGCCCGAGGCGCGCGGACTGCTCGCGCTGATGCTCCTCAACCACGCACGGCTGCCGGCGCGGATCGACGCCGAAGGCCGGATCGTCCCGCTCGACCGCCAGGACCGGGCCCTCTGGGACGGGCGTGAGATCGCCGAGGGCGTCAGGGTCCTGCAATCGGCGCTCGCCCTCCAGACCGACGAGCGGCCGCCGGGCCGCTACCAGATCGAGGCCGCCATCGCCGCCCTCCACGACGACGCGGCGAGCGCCGAGGAGACCGACTGGCCGCAGATCCTCGCCTGGTACGACGACCTCCTCGCCCTCTCCCCCGACCCGGTCCGGGACGATCCCGCCGCGGCTCTCGGGCGCGCGGTCGCTGTCGGTCACGTCCACGGCGGCGACGCCGGGCTGCGCGAGACCGACGGGCTGCGCGAGGTGATCGGCGAGCGTCACCGGTGGCACGCCGTCCGTGCCCACCTGCACGAGCTCGACGGCGACAGCTCCGCCGCCGCCACGGCCTACGCCGAAGCCGCCCGCCGCGCCACCAACGTGGCCGAGCGCGACCACCTGATCCGGCAGGCCGCCCGGGCGCGAGCAAGCTGACCGAGGGCGATCCGGCCCTCTGACCCCTCTGGCACAATCTCCTCGGCGTCGAGCGATTCACGAAGGGGGTTGCTGGGAGATGAATGCCGGTCATCGCGGCGCGGCGACCATCGTCGGCTGGTCGGCCGCGGTCTTCTCCGGGCTGTACTTCGCATCGGACGTCGTCGAGGCGGGCCAGGGCGGGTTCTCCGACGGCCAGCTCCTGCTGACGCTCGTCGCCGAGGCCGCGATTCCGCCGATCGTGATCGCGCTCTGGTGGCTGCAGCGGGACCGTCTCGGCGCTCTCGGCGCGGTCAGCGCCTGGGCGTACGCCTATGCCTACGTCTTCTTCACCTTCACGGTCGTCTACGCACTCGTCGACGGGACGCCCGACTACGACGCGCTCAGCGATGGCCTCGGCCCGGCGATGGCGGTGCACGGAGGAATCATGCTGCTCGCCGGAATCGGCTTCGGCGCGACGGTCGCCAGGGGCGGGATGCTGCCGGCCTGGACCGGTTGGACCCTGGCGGCCGGCGTCGTCCTCGTGGTCGCCACCCAGGGCGCACCCGAGGGCCTGCAGCTGCTCGCCGCCGCAGTCCGCGACCTCGGGATCGGGGCCATGGGAGTCGCGCTGGCGCGATCCGTGTCGCAGCCCGCGACAGCCGCCTGAATCGGCCAGAAGGTCGATGCTTGCGTCGGAGCTCGCCCGTCGAGCGGGAGGGCCCACGGTCGGCGATAATCGAAGGCATGGTCGATCCCGCCGCCGCGCTCGAACGCGGGCGCGAGACCTACGAAAGCCAAGCCTGGGCCGAGGCGTGTGAGCAGCTCCAAGCGGCCGACCGGTGCTCACCGCTGGACGCCGGGGACCTGGAGCGGCTTTCCACCTCGCTCTACATGGCCGGTCGCGAGGAGGAGTACCTGGAGGTACTCGAGCGCGTCTATCACGCGCACCTTCAAGAGGAGGAAGAGCTCGGCGCCGTGCGTGCGGCGTTCTGGATCGGCGTGAACCTCGCGCGCGGCGGCCAGATCGGGCCGGCCGGGGGGTGGCTCGGCAGGGCGGCCCGCCTGCTGGACAGACGGCAGGAGGACTCGGTCGAGCGTGGCTACCTGCTGCTGCCGACCGTCTTCGAGCGTGAGGCGAGAGGAGATCTCGACGGTGCCGCCGAGGCTGCGGCCGAGGCGGCGGCGATCGGTGAACGGTTCGCCGACGACGATCTCTACGCGCTCGCCGCACACGAACGCGGGCACCTGCTGATCCGCAGCGGGAGGATCAGCGACGGGATCGAGCTGCTCGATGAGTCGATGGTCGCGGTCAGCGCAGGAGAGCTCTCGCCGATCGTCTCGGGAATCGTCTACTGCGGTGTGATCCTCGCCTGCCGCGACGCCCAGGAGGTCCGGCGGGCCAAGGAATGGACCGCGGCTCTGTCGGCCTGGTGCGAGCAGCAGCCGGATCTCGTCGCGTTCACCGGCCGCTGCCTGATCCACCGGGCCGAACTGATGCAGCTCGACGGTGCCTGGACCGATGCGCTCGAAGCGGCGGACCGGGCGAGGGACCGATGCCTCGCGGGCGAGAACCGCGGTGCGGCGGGCGAGGCGTGCTATCGGCAGGGAGAGGTCCACCGGGTGATGGGAGAGCACACGTCCGCCGAGCAGGCATACCGTGAGGCGAGCGGACATGGTCGCGAGCCTCAGCCCGGGCTTGCCCTGTTGCGGCTGGCGCAGGGCAACGCCGAA
>JAGQUO010000178.1 GCA_020438445.1 Solirubrobacterales bacterium | reverse complement strand
TCGACCGGCTGCCCGCGCTGCTCGACCCGATCCCGCTCTGGTCGGCCCGGCGTCGGGCGCCGGCCCGCTATCGCCGCTCCGATTACCTCCGCGGCCACGGGGACGAGCTCGGCCTCGGCGACGCCGCCCGCGCGCTCGTCGCCGAGCGGACCGGACGCCGGCCCACGGGCGCCGTGCTGATGCTCGCCAACCCGCGCTACTGGGGCATCGGCTTCAACCCGGTGTCCTTCTACTTCGCCTACGGCGAGAACGGGATCGAGGCGATGATCGCCGAGGTCACGAACACGCCCTGGGGCGAGCGGCGCTGCTACGTCCTACCCTCCGGTCCCGAAGGCCTGCGCGGCGAGTTCGGCAAGCGCCTGCACGTCTCACCGTTCATGCCGATGGAGCAGACCTACGAATGGTCGGCGAGTGAGCCCGGAGACAGGCTGAGCGTCTCGATCTCGAACCGGGACGAGCGGGGCCGCACGATCTTCACCGCCGGACTCGCGCTCGAGCGGCGTGAGATGACTGCCCCGGCGATGCGCGAGATACTGTTCCGGTACCCGCCCATGACGGCTTCGACGCTCGCCCGGATCTACCTCAACGCAGCGCGGCTGAAGCTGAAGGGTGCGCCCTATTTCCGCCCTCCGGCCGATCGCGACTGATGGATCCCGGCGCCGACCCGTGGAGGCGCATCGTCCATGCCGTCCTCCGCCGCGTCGAAGCCGGTGCGATCGAGGTCGACGAGCGCTTTCCGGGCGGTGAGGCGAAGCTCTTCGGCGCCGCCCCGGCGGAGCGCCGAATCCGGGTCGAGGTCAACGACCCGGCCGTCTACAGACGACTCGTGACGTCGAAGAGCATCGGCTTCGGCGAGACCTACGCGGACCGTCTCTGGGACACCGACGACCTCCCCGGGCTCCTCCGCATCGCCGCCCGCGACATCGGCCGCGGCGACCGGATCCGCAAGCGCTTGGCCCCCTTCCTCGCCCCCTTCCAGCGGCTCGGTTCGCTGTCGGTGCTGAACACCCGTCGCGGCGCCCGCACGAACATCGCCGCCCACTACGACCTCGGCAACGACATGTTCGAGCTCTTCCTCGACCGCGAGGCGATGATGTACTCCTCGGCCTACTACGAGACCGGCGAGGAGTCACTGGAAAGGGCCCAGCACATCCGCCTCGACCGGATCTGCGACGGGCTCGAGCTCGGGCCCTCCGACCACCTGCTTGAGATCGGGACGGGATGGGGCGGGATGGCCGTGCACGCGGCCTCCTCGCGTGGGTGCCGCGTGACCACGACGACGATCTCCCGCGAGCAGCGCGCATACGCCGAGGCGCGGGTCGCGGCCGCCGGACTCGAGGACCTGATCACGGTCCTCGAGGTGGACTACCGTGACCTCGAGGGCACCTACGACAAGCTCGTGTCCCTGGAGATGATCGAGGCCGTCGGCTGGGAGTGGTTCGACACCTACTTCCGGCGCTGCTCGGAGCTGCTGGCACCGGACGGCCTCTTCTTCCTGCAGGCGATCTGCGTCGCCGACGGCGCCTACGAGATCGAGAAGCGAACCCGCAGCTTCGCCAACCAGGTGATCTTCCCCGGCGGCTGTCTGCCGTCGGTCGAGTCGATCCAGAGGTCGATCGCGCGGGAGACCGACCTGCGGACGATCGCCCTCGAGGACATCTCCCCCAGCTACGTGCTGACCCTGCGGGCCTGGCGCGAGCGCTTCGAGGAGGCGAGTGCGCGGCTCGAGGAGCTCGGATACGACGATCGCTTCCGGCGCACCTGGTGCTTCTACCTGGCGGTCAGCGAGGCCGGCTTCGCCGAGGCGCGGATCCGCGACGTCCAGATGCTCTTCGCCAAGCCCCGCTGGAGCGGCCGGCCGCACGCCGAAGCGGACGTCGCCGCGGAGCGCGGCACCGGGGTCGCCGCCGACACCTGAGCGGCGGCTCCTCCCGCCGGACGGGCGACCCCCCTGGGCCTCTAGCCTCGCGGGGCATGGGGCGCGATCCCAGGGCGATCCGGGCGCGGCGCCGGGCGGCCGTGGCCCGGCGCCGGCGCCTCGCGGCCGCGGCGGGTGTCGCGGCGATCCTCGCCCTGATCGCCGGGGCCGTCATCGGGGCGGGCTCCGGGGACGACGGGGCGCCGGCGCCGCAGCCTCCGGCGCCCATCGACCGGCTCGCCGACCTCGGCGCCCGCGAGCTCGCCGGCCAGCGCCTCGTCGCCGGCTTCGGAGGCGCCGACCCGCCGCAGGGGCTGCTGCGGATGCTCGGTCGGGGTGAGCTCGCCGGGGTGATCCTCTTCGCCGACAACCTCACGGGCGGCCGCGCCGATGCCCGGATGACGCGAGAGCTCCAGCGCGCAGCGGGCCGGGCGCCGATCGAAGCCCCGCTCCTGGTCATGACCGACCAGGAGGGCGGGCAGGTTGAGCGGCTGCCCGGTCCCCCGGGCGCCTCCGCGACCGAGATGGGCGCCCGCGGCACCGGCTACGCCCGCAGCCGGGGACGGGCTACGGCCGCATCGCTCATCGACGCCGGAATCAACGTCGACCTGGCCCCCGTCCTCGATCTCGGCCGCCCCGGCGCCGCTCTCGCCGCCGAGGGCCGGACGTTCGGCACGCGCCCCGCCGAGGTGACCGCCGTGGGCGTCGACGGCTTCGCC
>JAGQUO010000016.1 GCA_020438445.1 Solirubrobacterales bacterium | reverse complement strand
CACGGCCGAGGCGAAGAAGAAGGCCTTCGAGGCGAAGGGCGTCCAGGTCGGGCGCAGCCCGAGCGAGGCCGCCCAGATCGCCGCCGAGACCCTCGGCTGACGCCGGCTCGGCTCAAGCCCGCCGGTAGACCAGAGTCAGGACCCCGTCGGATCCGACCGGGTTGCTCGCCGCGAGCTTCCAGACGGACTTGTCGCTGAACTCGCCGAACAGCCTGTCCCCGGTGCCGAGGACCACGGGGAAGACCATCAGCCGCAGCTCGTCGACGAGATCGTGCTCGAGAAGCTCCTGAGCGAGCCGGCGGCTGCCGGCGAGCAGGATGTTCCCGTCGATCTCCTCCTTCAGCTTCGCGACCTGGCCCGGGACGTCGCCGCTGCCGTCGATGACCGTGCAGTTGGTCCACTCCGGATCCACGAGGGTCGACGAGACCACGTACTTCGGCATCGAGTTGAAGCGGCGCGCGAACTCCTTCATGTCGCCCTCCCACTCCTCCTCGTACTGCGGCCACGCACCGGCGAAGCTCTCGTAGGTGACCCGGCCGATCAGCTGGGCCTCGGCGTCGAAGAGCTCCTCCGCCTTGAACCTGCCGCCGTCCTCGCCGCGGTCGAAATCGAAGGTCCAGCCCTCGTACTTGAACTTCTCGCCGCCGGGAGCCTGCATCACCCCGTCCATCGAGATGAACTCGGTTATGACGATCCTTCCCATCCTTGCCTCCTTCGCTCGTGCTTACGGATCTTGAGACCGTACGAGGCCCGAGAACTCATCGCCGGGGCCTCGGCCGCTCCCGCCTATACTCGCCCCCCGATGCCCGACACGATCTCATTCGCCCGCGGCGCGCCCAGCGCCGACCTGCTGCCGGTCGACGCGGTGCGGCTCGCCGCCGAGACCGCGCTGAACGAGGACGCGACGCGGGCCCTCTCGTACGGGACGGGCATCGGCCATCCCGGCCTCTGCGAGTGGATCGGCCACCGCCACGGCGGCATCGACCCGGCCCGGGTGATGGTCACCAACGGCTCCCTCGAGGCGGGATGGATGCTCTTCAGCCACCTGCTCGAGGCGGGCGACGAGGTCGTCGTCGAGCAGCCCTCCTACGACCGGACGCTGCTGATGCTCGACAAGCTCGGCGTCGACCGGATCGGCATTCAGCTCGAAGCCGACGGAATCGACGTCGCCGGGCTCGAGCAGGCGCTCGCCGACGGCCACCGCCCGAAGCTCGTGCACGTCATCCCCAACTTCCACAACCCCGCCGGCTGCACGCTCGCCGACGGCAAGCGGCGGCGGCTCGTCGAGCTCTCGGCCGAGCACGGCTTCTGGATCTTCGAGGACGATCCCTACCGGGAGGTCCGCTTCGGCGGCGCAGCCGCTCCGACGATGCTCGACCTCGCCGAGGGAACCGACGCCAAGGTCGTTCACGCCTCCTCTTTCTCGAAGACGGTCGGGCCGGGCGTCCGGGTCGGTTACCTGATCGGGCCCGGTGACGAGATCAAGGCGCTGGCCAAGACCGCCAACGAGACCTACATCTCGCCGAACATGCTGGCCGAGTCGATCGTCCTCGAGCTCTGCCGCTCGGGCGATCTCGACCGCAACATCGAGTTCGTCAACGAGTCGCTGGCGGAGCGCCGCGACGCCCTCGTGCTCGAGCTCGGCAAGCAGATCCCCGAGGCGGAGTTCGTCGTCCCCGGCGGCGGCTACTTCCTCTGGCTCGACCTCGCCGAGGGAACCGACACCCGCGAGATGCTCGCTCCCGCCAAGGAGCAGGGCGTCGCGTTCGTCGCCGGCCCCGACTTCACCCTCGAGGGCGGCGAGAACAGCATGCGCCTCTCCTTCGCTCCGGTCCCGCCGGGCGAGGTCGCCGAGGGCGTCTCCCGCCTGGCCCGGGCCCTGGAAGCCGTCCGGGCGTAGCTTCGGCCGCCCGGCTCCGGCCGGCGTCCCCTCGGTACGGGCCACGATTCCCGGCGGGCACCGTCGGCTGGGCCGGGGAGGGGGGATGAATCGGGCCGGCCACAGGTCTTCGTCAGCTCGGACGCCGATTTCGACCACGACGTGGTCGTTTTCCGCATCCGAGCTCGCCTGGATGGCAGGAAGCGTCCAATCAGTCGTCGCTTCTTGCCACCGACCACCCGATCTGCCCCGCCGCCGCTACAGCCGCCGAACCCTCCCCTTCCCCAGCCACAACCCCCGGTCACCTGCCAGGTGCCGTCGCCCCGCATGGCCGCTGAACCCGTTCACCGAAAAATAACCTGCGGTTCGCAACTTGTTAGCGAATCTTAAGAATGGCGCGCTAATGTCGAGTGCTCCGGTAAACAATGGCGGAGACGCCGCAAGGCGCAGAGGAGGAGGAAGAGGTAATGCCGATCAGTTTCTTCGAGGGGATCCCCGAGGACCAGCGCGCCGAGGTGACGAGGCGCAACATGGAACGACGCTTCTTCGCCCTGGCCGCAGCCGTGCGGGACCACGAGGCATCCGCCCGCCGCACGACGCCCGCCAGCAAGCCCCGCGACGAGCGCCTCTACCGCCGCCTGCGGCAGATCTGCGGCGAGTCGCCGACCGAGGAGCAGCGGGTCGCCTGACTTGACGAGCTTGGCGCCCCCGGGCGCCGAGGCCGCGGCGCCGGCACCTCCTCTCCCGGCCGGCGCTCGCACTCCTGCCCCACAGGAAGCCCCAGGGCCCGCCACCGTTCGGCGGGCTCGGGTCTTTCTCGGATCTGATGGCCGGCCTTAGCCGGCGGTTAGCGCCCGGGCGTAGCGTCGAGCCCAGTCGAACGAGGAGGGACGAGATGCCAGTGACGATCATCGAGGGAACGCGGGAGAGCGGCCGCGAAGGCCGGGCGCAGACCGATCGGGTCCGGTTCGTGGCCCTGGTCGCAGCTGTGCGCGAGCACGAGGAGCGAACGCGTCGCGGCCCGCGGCCGAACAGGCCCCGCGACGACCGGCTCTACCGCCGGGTCCGCGAGATCTGCAGCGAACCGGGCTCCTCCCACCGCTGGATCTCCTGACGTAGACGCCGCCGGGACGACCCGCGGTGCGGTCGATCAGCGGCCGTACTTGTCGCGCGAGAGGACGAGCTGCTCGGGCAGCGCCGCCCGCGGCGGCGGAGCGGGATCGGCCTCGACCGAGACCGTCTCGGCGACGCTGTGGGAGACGATGTGGTCGCCGTCGCCGGAGGAGATCACGACCTCCTCCTCGTCCGAGCTCTTGACGGTCGCCTCCATGCCGGGCTCGAAGCCCGCCTCGCGCAGGTAGTGCAGCAGCTCCTCGGCCTCGTTCTCGAACCGGAGGATCCGGACCTTCGCACCGACCTCGCAGTCGGCGAGCAGCGAGCCCCGGATGCGGTCGGAGAGGATGATCGGATGGCCGTGCGGGCAGGTCTTGGCGTCGCCGATGGCGGCCATCATCCGCTCTTCCATCCGCGGCGACATCGCGTGCTCCATCCGCTCGGCCTCCTCGTGGACCTCGTCCCAAGGGATCCCGAGGACGTCGGTGAGGAAGCGCTCGATCAGCCGGTGGCGGCTGACGATCGCCTCGGCGTGGCGCCGGCCGTCCTCGGTGAACTCGAGCGACTTGTCGGCCTTGCGGGCGACGTAGCCGTCCTCGACGAGACGACCGATCATCTCGTGGACCGTCGGCGGCGAGAGCTGCATCGCCCGGGCGACGTTGGCGCCGGTCATCGGCAGCTCCGCCTCGTGCAGCCAGAACAGCGCCTGCAGGTACTCCTCTTCGGCGTCGGTGGCGTGGGTGCTGCTCATCGCGTCCAGCGTACCTCCCCGCGGCCACCGGCGGGAGCCGATCCTGGGCTCAGTCGAGCGCCTGCCGCTGCGCGAGCCGGAACAGCAGGACGAGCGCCGGGCCGACGATCGCAAGGGCGAGGACGAAGACGACGATCAGCGCCGTCAGCGTGGCGTCGTCGCCGGCACCCTGATCGACGGTCAGCGTCTCCGGCAGCAGATAGGGGTACTGCGCCACGGCCCAGCCGGCGACGACGGCGACGACGGCGCCGATCGCGAGCGGACGCAACGCCCGCGACCAGCCGCGCACCAGCCCTCCCAGCGTCAGCAGGCCGAGCAGGGCGGAAGCGATCACGAAGGGCAGACCCTCGTCGAAGAGGCCGTCGAAGATCGCCCTCGCATCGGAGCGGAGGACGATCAGGCCGGCGGCGGCCAGGGCTCCGGCGAGCACGGCGGCGGCGATCGATCGCTTCAGGAAGTAGGCCTCGAGATCGTCCTCGCCGGCACGCCGGCAGTCGTCGAGCAGGAAGACCGAGGCGACGTAGGCGCAGCTCGACACGAACAGGACGCCGATCACGATCGGCAGCGGCCCGACCCAGCCGAACGGCGAGCCGGTTCCCCCGGCCTCGACCTCGCCGGCGGCGATCGCCCCGACCACGCAGCCGAGGAAGAAGGGGGTGATGAGCGAGGAGACGGCGAAGACGGCGTTCGCCCGCTGCGCCCCCGCGGCCGTGAACGTGTGGCCGAAGGCGAAGCCGGAGCCGCGGAGGACGATGCCGAGGGCGGCGAGCGCGAGCGGCAGATAGAGCGTCTCCATGATGGCCGCGAACGCCTCCGGGAAGCCGGTCCAGAGGACGACCAGCGTGAAGATCAGCCAGACGTGGTTGGCCTCCCAGACCGGGCCGAGCGAGAGCATCACCCGGCGCTCGATCCGCTCCCGCAGCGCCCGGTCGCGAGAGCGCAGCGCCAGCAGCTCCCAGACGCCCGCGCCGAAGTCGGCGCCGCCGAAGACCGCGTAGAGCGTCGCTCCGGCGACGAGGATCGCGGCGACCGCATCGGCCTTGCTCATCGCGCCGCCCCCGTGGTCGTGCCGGCTTCCGGCGGGGGCGCATAGGGGCCGCCCCGGTCGATGTCACCGCCGGCCTCCTGCCGGCGCGCGATCCGGCGCAGCGCGAAGACGGCGACGGTGCCGAGCGTCGCGTAGAGCAGGATCGCCCCGCCGAACCAGAACCAGAGGCCGCCGGCGCTCGTGACGGCGTCCTCGGTCCGCATCACCTCATAGACGATCCAGGGCTGGCGGCCGACCTCGGTCACGACCCATCCCGCCTCCATCGCGATCACGGCGCCGATGCCGCTCAGCGCGACCGCCCGCAGGAACCACTTCGTCTTCGGGATGTCCCGCTTCCGCCACCAGGCGAAGCCCAGCCAGGCCGCGAGCGCGAGCAGGGCGAAGCCGATCCCGACCATCGCGTCGAACGCCAGGTGCAGAAGCGTCTTCGCCGGCGGCTGCTCGTCCTCGGGGATCTGGTCCAGGCCGGTGACGACGGTGTCGGTGCTGAAGCCGACGAGGAACGAGTCCAGCCCGGGGATCCCGATCCCGTACTTGACCCCGTCCTCGGTGCAGATGCCGCCGATCCACTCCGTCTGGTCGGGGCCGGTCTCCTGGATGCACTCGAAGCCGGCGAACTTCGAGGGCTGATGGTCGGCGACGCCGCGGGCGGCGGTGTCGCCGACGAAGAGCTGGACCGGCGTGAGGACGCAGGCCACGGTCAGCGGGATCAGCAGCCCGAGACGATGGCGCCGGTCGCTGCGCTTGGCCGGGTTGCGCAGCATCCCGATCGCGTAGACGGAGGCGAGCCCGAAGCCGACGACCATGTAGGCGGCGAGGAGCATGTGCGGGAACTCGTACGCCGTCGCGGGGTTGAAGAGGGCACCGAGAGGCTCGACGTTGATCGGGTTGCCGGCCGCGTCGAGCTCGTAGCCCCGGGGCTGGTTCATCCACGAGTTGACGGCGACGACGCTGAACGCACCACCGATCCCGGCGATGAAGATCGGCACCCCCGTCCACCAGTGCTTCCAGCCCTCGATCCGCTTCCAGCCGTAGATGTAGATCGCGATGAAGATCGCCTCGGTGAAGAAGAAGATCCCCTCGATCGCGAAGCCGGTCCCGAAGACGTCGCCGAACCGCTCCATGAAGCGTGGCCAGAGCAGGCCCATCTCGAACGACAGCACCGTGCCGGTGACGGCGCCCACGGCGAACAGGACGGCCGCCGCCTTCGACCACCGCTTGGCGAGATCAAGGGCGACCTCGTCGTCGTTGCGCCGGCCCTTGAACTCGGCGATCAGCATCATCGCCGGCAGCGCGACTCCGACGCACGCGAGGATGATGTGGAAGCCGAGCGTGAACGCCATCAGCTCGCGCGCCGCAAGCAGGTTGTCGGCGACGGGCACCGACGGGAGAAGGCTGGTGAGCTCGCCCACTGCCGCAGAGCCTATCCCCGGGAGCAGGCGGGTCCGCGCCCTCCCGTGCACCGGCGACGGCGGCGATACGCTGGACCGGAAGCGCGATGCTTGACACGATCGACCGGTCGATCGCGCGCCCGCAGACAGAGGAGGAGACGATGCTCAACCCGTTCACCCACCGCAAGATCCTCAAGAAGGGCCGTCCCGGCACCGGAACGATCGTCGCGATGTCGAACCGCGAATCCGGCTCCTCTTCGCAGAACGTCGCGATGACGCTGCAGATCCGGGTCGAGGGCATGACGCCCTACGAGGTCGAGGATCAGTGGATGGTCTCCTCCAAGCAGACCCTCGGGTTCGGGATGGAGCTGCCGGTCAAGGTCGATCCCGAGAAGCCGCACAAGGTTGCGATCGACTGGGACGCCGCCCAGGACCGGCACGCGGCCGAGACCACCGCCCGCCGCGCGGCCCTCGCCGCCGAGGGCCCGGTCGGCGGCGCGGGGGCGGCGCCGATCTTCGACCCGCTCGGAGGCGATTCGGTCTTCGGGGGCGCTCTCGGCGACCACCAGGGATTCGCCGCCCCCGCCGAGCCGTCGATCGACCTGCGGAACGATCCCGAGCTGCGCGAGAAGATCGAGAAGGTGATCGGGCGCGAGCTGACCCCGGGCACGACCGAACGCCTCGACTTCACCTCCGACCCGCAGATGGGCGCCGCCGTTATGCAGGTGATCGCCCAGCACCAGGCGGAGCTGCAGATGCGGGCCGCGAACCCGGCGGCGGCCGCATCCGGCGCCGGGGACGCCGGGGACGTCCTCTCGCAGATCGAGCGCCTCGACGCCCTGCGCCAGAGCGGAGCCCTCAGCCAGGAGGAGTTCGAGGAGCAGAAGCGGAAGCTGCTCGGCTGAGAGCCGAAGATCCCCCTCCGGCCCCCTGCCGCCCTTCGGATCGGCTCAGCGCCTGATCTTCTTCCCGATGATCTTGCCGCGCTGGTGGTTCGCCTTTGCGACCTCGGCCACGGACGTCGTCGACTCGAATGCGAGCCGGCGGTGCTTGGTCTTGATGTACTTGCGGGCCCGCTTGGTCAAACGGATTGTCAGCTTCGGCGTGCCGCCACCGTCGACCGTGCCGAACTTCGCGCTGCCCATCTTGAATCCGGCGTCCCTGGCCTTCAGGGTCAGCCTGCCGGCGTGGCAGGAATCGAATTTCTTAGGGCACTTGACCCGGGGCTTCACGATCTTCCCCTTCCCTGAGACCCTGAGCTTCCGGTTCAGCAGCCGGGGATTGGGGTGGCGCAGCGCGGCGAAGTCGGGCGCAAGGTCGTAGCCCTGCGGCACGTACTTCGGCGCGGGTGCCCCGACGAGACCGCCGAGCGTACCCGGCTTCTCGAGGACCGGCATCCGCATCTCCAAGTCCGAGACCGTCACGTCCTGTTGATCATTCGACGGCCGTCCGTATGAGGTCAGGAAGGGCTCCGTGTTGACGACCGTGCCGTCGGCTGCGATCAGCTCCAGCTTCGGCACATGGCCACCGGCAAACGTCCATCCGTTCGGATGGAGTTGGAAGACCTGTTTGGTCGGCCCGCCTTCGGCGGGCCGCCAGAGTCCGCGGTCGACGAGGCTCTCCGTGCCGTCGGGAGCCATGTCGAGGAGGCGGGCGGCAACCTGCGAGGTGTCGCCGGAAAGCTCGAACTTCGCGACCACGGAAACGGCACCCATCAGCGTGTAACCCTCGTCCGGAGCCGGATCGAGCTCGTAGATGGCGGCGCCCTCGGTGTCGGCGGAAGGTGTCGTCGCGCAGGCGCCGGTGCTGGTCGGGTTGAATGCTCCGCCGGTCGACGAGTCGGCCGCGATCGTGTGCTCCGCCGGGTCCGAGTAGCGGACCTCGCCAGGAGCGATCGAGGCCCAATTCTTGGCGGTGTAGGGGCCGCCGGACGGCTCGCTCCCGGGGCAGGTCTCGGTGTAGGCCTCGACACCCTGTCGCGGTTCCGTCCCCTCTCCCTTCAGGTAGTAGTCGATCCAGGCGTCCTGGCGGTCGTCGAGGGCGCCCGTCACGTCGGGCTTGTTCTGGGCGCGAGGGTGGCCGAAGTCGCCGAAGAAGAGAGCCAGATCTGCATCCGGGTACTCGGCCTTCGTCCGGTTGTAATAGCGGATCGTCTCGTCGGCCGGGAACAGGTCGTCGGTGAAGCCGCTCGACATCAGCATCGGCGCGGGCTTCTCGGAGTGATCGATGTAGTAGGACGAGTGGTGCTGGGTGAGCTCGTCGATGATCGCCTGCGATTCGGGTCCGTACGGCTCACCTTCGTTGAGGCGGTCGCGCCATCCGATCAGGTCCGCGGTCGGATCTGATCCCTCCGGTGCGTAGAAGCCGGGCGCGCCGAGCCCGCTCAGGAAGAGCCCGCTGACGTACGACTGCTTGGATACGCCCACGCGGCCGGTGTAGGGAGCATCGGTGACGTAGTCGAGGGTCGAGCCATTGGGTGCCAACGAGTAGGCGAGGTCGGTCCAAGGGATGTTTGGGGCGGTTGCGGCGATCTCGAGCGCCTTGCCGGCGGGGCTCTTCCAGGGAACGACGCTGTAGTCGGGCATCACCATTCGATCCTTGAGCGCGCCGAGCGCCATCGACATGCCGCCGCCGTAGGAGCCGCCGATCGCAGCGATCCGCTGCGGGTCGATCAGCCCTGCACCCTCGTCGGCGAGCCGGCCCGCGAATTCCTGCGCGTCGCGGACCTCGTAGCGGTTGTCGATCAGACGCACGTAGCCGTTCGCGCACCCGCTCGGGTCGGCGGCCTTCGATGCCGCCGATCCGCAGGACTCGCGAAAGCCGCGATCGGTCATAGAGAACGTGGCATAGCCCTTGTCGAGCCAATGCTGCATTCCACCCAGGCCAATCTTGCCGCCGCCGTAGCCGTGGAACATCATGACGAGCGGGAAGTCTCCGTCGGGCCCGGACGCGGGCTCGGGCGGGAAGGCGACGTTGACGTCGATCGGAACTCCGTCCCAGGCTTCGGAGGTGCTGCGGGGGGTGGACGATCCACAGAATCGGACTCCGTCGCCCTGGACCGTGCACGCGACATCCCCGTCGAAGACGGATGAGATCGTCGCCTGCGCAGCCTGGGGTGCGACCAACGCGGCGGCGAAGGCGGCGAAGACGATCAGCTTCTTGCTGACCCGGTCACATCCGATCAATGAGTCTCTCCTGTCCTGGCTCTCCCCGCAGACCCAGGGTCCCGGATCCGCACTCCGTATCCGAGCGTATCGGAACCGGGACGGCTCGATGCCGGTTCGCCGATTGCGGGGCTCAGCGCCGGGCGAGGGTCGCGACGACGGCCTCGTAGACGCCGTCGCCCATCCGTCCCTCGGTGACCGTGACGTTGTCGAAGGCGCCGATCGCAGTGCGCAGCTCGGCATCCTTTTCGTAGCCGTTCGCCATGCAGAAGAACCGGCCGACGTACTCCGCCGCCCCGAGGTCCTCGATCGAGTCGCCGGCGGCGATGCACTCCTCGCGCGCGTAACCGCGCGCCCGCATGTGCGCGCCGACGGCCCGCCCCTTGCTTGCCCCGCCCGGCACGAGGTGGTAGGCGTGGGTCACCTCGAGACCCGGCATCGGGCGGCCGATCGCGCCGTTGTCGAGGAACCGCAGGTCCGCTCCGGCGGAATGCGACGAGATCAGGTCGTTGGCCTCGGCGACGTCGACCTTGCCGCGGAACAGCAGCGAGAGCACCCGGCCCTCGTGCCAGGGTGCGTGCCACTCGAGCCGCTCGCCGAAGTGCTCGAACAGCAGGTCGGGGATGCCGCTCGCGACGATCCGGTCCGCGGGGCTCCCGTTCTCGCCGGGCACCCATTCCTCTCCGGTCAGGAACGTCCGCTCGCGGTCGATGACCATCCCGCAGCCGGCCTCGTAGATGTAGGAGCTCTGGCCCATCAGCCGCGAGTCGGACTGAACCTGCGCCTCGCGCCGACCCGACATCACGACCACCTCGACGCCGGCGCGGTCGCACGCCTCGAGCATCAACGCCTGATTCCGCGAGAAGTTCCCCTCGGCATCGGCGAACAACGACCCGAACTTCCCCAGCAGGGTCCCGTCGAGGTCCGTGTAGAGGCATCGGAGCGCCATGCCAGGAGCGTATTGACCGACTTCGTCACGCGCGGTCGACGAGGGCGGCCAGGAAGAGGCCGAACGCCGACCAGGTGGCTCCGGCGCGGATCCAGTTGATCGTGAAGTACCGGCGCCGCCCGGCCTCCCAGCCGCCGGGAGGCCGGGCCGGATCCCAGGAGAGCATCTCGTCGTAGAGGGGCTCGGCCATCCGGTTCGAGACGGCCAGTGGGCCGATCAGCACGAACGCAAGCCCGACCGCCGTCAGCAGGAACGGGTCCGATCCGGTGTCGAGCGCGAACAGCGCGACGAGCGGCGCGACGATCATCCCGATCACGGCGATGAAGTTGAACGGCGCCTTACGTGCGGTCGGCAGGAAGGCGCGGAGGAACCGTGCGAAGTCCGATCCGTCCATCGGCTTCATCATCGGATGCAGGACCGTGGTCACCATCGCCAGCAATCCCGACCACAGCCCGGCGAACACCACGCTCGCGATCAGCGCCCACTCCCCAACCGACACCCGAGGCTCCTTTGCCGACTCCACGGGCACGTTAACCGCAAACCGGTCCTGCGCGGATGCGATCACCCCTGCGATAGTTGCCGGGTGCTCAAGAACCCCTTCACCGGTCAGACGCTCGAGCGCGTCTCCGAGGACGACGAGGTGCTCGTCATGGAGACCACCTACGCGGCCGGCGGGGCGCAGGCGCCGGCTCATTTCCATCCGGCGCAGGAGGAGCGGTTCACCGTGATCTCGGGAGCCGTTCGGGCCGGCGTCGGGGGCGAGGAGCGGATCCTGCGCGAGGGCGACGTGCTGGTCGTCCCCGCAGGCACGCCGCACGACTTCGGCGGTCATCCCGAGGAGCCGGCGCGGGTGCGGTGGGAGGTCCGCCCGCCGCTTCGTACCTGGGAGTTCTTCGAGGGCCTCTTCGGTTCGCTGCAGGCACACGCCGACGGGCGCGGTGACGAGGCCGGCTTCGACGTCGCCGACTACGACGACGTCTTCCGGCTCGCCTGAGCGATGCCCGCCTGGCGCCTCGCCGGACGCACACTCGACCTCGACGAGCCGATCGGCGCGGGGATCGTCAACGTCACCGTCGACTCGATGCACCCGGGGGCGCGCAGCGGCACCCCGGAGCAGGCGGTGATCGACGGCCTCGAGCTGGTGGGCCGGGGATTCGAGATGCTGGACGTCGGCGCTGTCGCCGCCCGCTCGGGCCCGCCGGTCGAGCAGGCGGACGAGATCGAGCGCCTCCTCCCCGCCGTCGCCGGCCTCTGCGAGCGGGCCGGGGTGCCGGTCAGCGCCGACACGTTCGATCCCGCGGTGGCGGGCGCGGCCGTCGCGGCCGGTGCGGAGGCGGTGAACGACATCGGCGGCGGCACCGACGCGATGCTGGAGGCGGTCGCGGAGGCGGGTTGCGGCTACGTGCTGATGCACATCGAGGGGCCGCCGCGGGTCGACCGGCCCGCGCCGCGATACGCGGACGTCGTCGACCGGCTCAAGGGGTTCTTCTCGGAGCGGATCGAGCGCGCGGTCGGCCTCGGCGTCAGCGAGGAGTCGATCGCGATCGATCCCGGCCTCGACTTCGACCTCACGGTCGCCGACGACGTCGAGGTTCTCCGCCGCCTCGATGAGCTCCACCAGCTCGGCCGCCCGGTCTACGTGTCGCTCTCACGGAAGGACTTCATCGGGGCCCTCCTGGCCGGGTCGTGGGAGCGGCGGCTGCCCGCCGAGCGCCGCGGCCCGGGAACGATGGCCGCCGCGGCGCTGGCCGCCGCGGCGGGAGCGCAGGTCCACCGTCTCCACGACGCCGAGTCGCTCGATGCGGTCCGGATGGCGGCGCGGATCGCCGCGGCGGGCGGGACTTGAGCGGCGCGGCGGAGACCGCGGACCTGCCCTGGGGGTCGGTCGTCGATGAGGCCTGGCGGGCGGCGATCGATCCCGGGCGCGCCGACGGGCGGCTGGTCGCCGAGAGCGCCGAGCGCGAGCAGGAGGCGAGCGAGGTGCCCCTGCCCGTGCAGCTCCACCCCGATCTGCGGGAGGCGCTCGAGCGCGCCGGCATCACGACCCTCTACGCCCACCAGCTCGAGGCGCTGCGGGCGAGTGAGACCGCGAACGTGATCGTGACGAGCGGCACCGCCTCCGGGAAGTCACTCGCCTTCAACATGCCGGTCCTCGACGCGATCGCCCGCGACCCGAAGGCGAGGGCGCTCTACCTCTATCCGACGAAGGCCCTCGCCCAGGATCAGGCGCGCAAGCTCGCCGAGATCGCCCCCGGCGCGCTCCGGCCCGCGATCTACGACGGGGACACGCCGCGCGAGGAGCGGCCCGCGATCCGCCGGTCGTCGAACCTGATCCTCACCAACCCGGACATGCTCCACGTCGGCGTCATCCCCCACCACCGCAACTGGGGTGACGTCTTCGCGAACCTCCGCTTCGTCGTCGTCGACGAGGCCCACGTCTACCGGGGCGTCTTCGGCTCCCACGTCGCCAACGTCCTGCGCCGTCTGCGCCGGATCGCCGGGCGCTACGGCTCCGATCCCCGCTTCATCCTCACCTCGGCGACGATCGCCAACCCGCTCGAGCTCGCGGAGCGCCTCGTGGGCACCCCCTTCCATGCGGTCGACACCGATGCGGCGCCGCGGGCCGGCCGCCGGATCGCGATCTGGAACCCGCCATTGACCGACCGCGAGGCCGGCGCCCGCCGCTCGGCGCTCGCGGAGGCCGCCGACATGCTCTGCGACCTGACGCTCGCGGGCACCCGGACGATCTGCTTCGTCGGCAGCCGCCGTGGTGCCGAGCTGATCCACAAGTTCACCCGGGACCAGCTGGTCGAGCGCGGCCGCCGCGACCTCGCCGATGCGATCGCCCCCTACCGGGCCGGCTACACGCCGCAGCAGCGGCGCGAGATCGAGGCCCGCCTGGCGGCGGGCGAGCTCCGCGCCGTCGTCGCCACCAACGCACTCGAGCTCGGCATCGACATCGGCGAGCTCGACGCCGCGATCTGCGTCGGCTTCCCCGGCACCGTGGCGAGTCTCCGGCAGATGTGGGGGAGGGCGGGTCGGCGCCGGGACGGTCTCGCGGTCTACCTCGCCGGGATCGACGGGCTCGACCAGTTCTTCTGCCGGCATCCGACCGAGTTCCTGACCCGGCCGGTGGAAGCCGCGATCCTCGATCACCGGAACGAGCGGATCCAGTCGGCGCACCTGCTCGCGGCTGCGTTCGAGGCGCCGCTCGGCGCGGCCGGCGACGACGAGATCCTCGGCGAGGGCTGGCGGGAGCGGGCCGACACGCTCGTCCGCCACGGCTACCTGCGAGCCGGCAGGGCGGGGTTGCTCGCGGCGCGCGGCTCCGAGTACCCGGCCGGCGGCGTCAGCCTGCGATCGGCGTCGGCCGACGCGGTGACCGTCGTCGACGCCGAAAGCGGCGAGCTCCTCGGAACCGTCGAGGCCGAGCGCGCGTTCTCGACCGTCCATCCCGGCGCCGTCTACCTGCACCTCGGCCGCTCCTACGAGGTCCGCGAGCTCGACCTCGACCAGCGGCGCGCGATCGTCGAGCCGTTCCGGGGCGACTGGTACACGCAGCCGCGGGAGGAGACCGAGATCTACATCGAGCGGATCGAGGCGAAGCGCGAGACGCTCGGCGTCGAGCTCCACTTCGGGACCGTCTCGGTCAGCGAGCAGGTGATCGCCTTCCAGCGCAAGCGGATCGGCGACGGGCACGGCGACGAGGCCTTCGACTTCGTCGCCCTCGACCTTCCCGAGCAGAGCTATCCGACCCAGGCCCTCTGGTACGTCCTTCCCGACGAGCTGGCCGGTCCCGCCGTGTTCCCCTCGGAAGTCCAGCTCGGCGCGCTCCACGCCTCCGAGCACACCCAGATCGCGGTGCTGCCGCTGCTCGCGATGTGCGATCGCTGGGACATCGGCGGCCTGTCGACGAACGTGCACATGCAGACCGGGCGGCCGACGATCTTCATCTACGACGGCCACCCCGGCGGGGTCGGGATCTCCCGCCGCGGCTACGACGAGTTCGAGCGGCTCGTCGGCGACGCCGCCCGGCTGGTCGGCGAGTGCCCGTGCGCTGAGGGCTGTCCCTCGTGCGTGCAGAGCCCGAAGTGCGGCAACCTCAACGACCACCTCCACAAGGGCGGGGCGATCGAGCTGATGCGGCGGATGCTCGGCTAGAGGTGCATGGCGACGTTGATCGTCCGGCCGCTCGGATCGCGGACGAAGAACCGGCGGATCCCCCAGGCCTCGTCGCGCAGCTCGCGGACGATCTCGAGGCCCTCCGACTCGGCTTCGGCATATGCCCGGTCCACGTCGGCGACCTCGATCGACACGTCGTTTCCCAGCACCTCGGGGTCCATGGCGGTCGGGCTCGGCCAGGCGACGATCAGCTGCGTCGTCGGCGTCGTCGGCGAGGCCAGCATCAGCAGCCCGTCCTCCTCCATCGCCACGCGGAAGCCGAGGAAGCCGACGTAGAAGTCCCGCGCCCGTTCCGGCTCCTCGGTGCGGACCACCGGCATCGTCCGTCTGATCTCCATGGCACACCTGTAGCAGACGCCGCCGGGCGCGCGAGGGCACGAATCCTGCCGCGATCGCTGGACGCCGGTAAAGCGCCGCCGGACGCCGGCCGAAGGGTGCAGCAGATGCTCAACCCGTTCTCCAACCGGAAGGTCCTCAAGCGCGGCGAGCGAGCGATCGCGACGGTCGTCGACATGCCCTCGCTCGAGGGGCGCACCGGCCCCGTCCACGCGGCGATGGTCCTCCGGATCGATCCCTGCGACTCGGCGCCCTACGAGGTCAGCGACCGCTGGCTCGTCAACGGCGACGAGGGCCTGGCGGTGGGCGACCAGCTCCACGTCGCGATCGATCCGCGAAACCGCTACCGGATCGCGATCGACTGGAGCCGGACCCGTGAGGAGCTGAACTCGCACCGGCAGGTGATCCGCCAGGTGACCGAGCCCGGCGTCCCGGTCCCGGTCACGAAGGTCCGTGCCGCCGTCGAGGAGCTCGACCCGGACCATTTCGCGCGCCGTCGCCCCGCCCGGGTCGCGCCGGTTCCCGAGCCGGTGGCCGCCGACTCCCTCGCATCGGTCACCGACATCGCGGCCGCCTTCGCCCCGGCGAGCGACGGTCCGGCGACCGAGGAGGCGAGCGAGGAGACGGCCGCTGCGGAGGGCCTGGCCGACACCCTCGAGCGCCTCGCCGCCCTGCACGCTGCCGGCGCTCTCACCGACGGCGAGTTCGCCGCGGCGAAGCGCCACGTGCTCGGCGACTGATCCACCGGAGAATGGATTCACCGGGACGGTGATGCGGCACTAGGATCGGCCGCCGATGAGCCCGCACCGGGAGACGGCCGATCCGCCACTGCTGGAGATCCTTCGCGAGTGGGGCCGGCTCGGGTGCATCGGGTTCGGAGGACCGCCCGCCCACATCGCCCTGCTGCGGGAGCTCTGCATCGATCGCAGGGGGTGGATCAGCGAGGAGGAGTTCGAGCACGGGATCGCCGCGACCAACCTCCTGCCCGGCCCGGCCTCGACCCAGCTCGCGATCTACTGCGCCTGGCGGCTGCGCGGGATCCCCGGCGCCCTCGTCGGGGGAGTCGCATTCATCGTCCCCGGGCTGATCCTGATCATCGCCCTGGCCGCCGCCTTCCTCTCGACGTCGGCGCCGGATTGGGTGCTCGGCGTCGGAGCGGGGGCGGGCGCGGTCGTCGCGGCGGTCGCCGTGCAGGCCGGTCTCGCGCTGGTGCCGGCGAGCCGGGCCCGGGTGGGAGACCGGGCGGCCGCGCGCCGGTGGCTCGCCTACCTGCTGGCCGGCCTGCTCGCCACGATCCTCATCGGCCCGTGGCTCGTCGTCGTCCTGCTCGGCTGCGGGATCGTCGAGCTGCTGATCCGCCGCCCGGCCATCGCCCGGGTCGCGCGACTCGACGCCCTTCCGCTGGTCCTCGTAGCGGTCGCCGGCACCGGCGGGCTGGCCGCGCTCTGCTGGACCGCCTTCAAGGTCGGCGCCCTCTCCTACGGCGGCGGGTTCGTGATCATCCCGCTGATGCAGGCCGACGCCGTCGACCGCTACGGATGGATGACCGACGGTGACTTCCTCAACGCGGTCGCGCTCGGGCAGGCGACGCCGGGACCGGTCGTCCAGACCGTCGCCGTCGTCGGTTACGCCGCGGCCGGCCTCGGTGGCGCGATCCTCGCCTCGGTCATCGCCTTCGCCCCGTCCTTCTGGTTCATCGCCCTCGGGGCCGAGCGCTTCGACCGCCTCCGCACCAACCCCCGCCCGCGGGCCTTCCTCGACGGCGCCGGGCCGGCGGCGATCGGCGCCATCCTCGGTTCGGCGGTGCCGCTCGCGCTGGCGCTCGGCGAGCCGTGGCAGTGGGCATTCCTGGCCATCGCCGCCGGCGCCCTGTTCGTCCTTCGGCTCGGCGTCCTCTGGACGCTCCTTGCCGCGGGTGCCGGCGGTGCGGCCGCCGCGCTTCTCGGCGCGCAGCTGCCGGGCTAGCTTGCGGCGAGCAGCGGCGACTCGCTCCTGAACCCCCTGAAGGTCAGGTAGATCGCGAGCGAGAGCTCCCAGACGATCTCGGGGATCGAGAACAGGAATGCAATCCCGTCGGTCTGCTCGTACGCGCCGAAGAGGATGGCGATCGACGAGAGGAAGATCAGCGGCCCGCCGACGAGCCCGAACATGGCCAGCTTCGGCGGCATCAACCCCGAGCGGTACATCAGCCAGCCGAGGATGAGCCCGTTGCCGATGCCGACGCAGAAACCGGGCCCGAGCAGGAAGGTCCAGTCGTGGAGCGCGACCAGCGACTGCCCGGCGAGGGTCAACGAGGCCGGATCCGCGCCGCCCGCCTCGTCGCGCAGGGTGACGAGCGCCATCAAGCTGATCAGGCCGACCGCGATGATCGTCGACTCGACCACGCGGCTGGCGACGTAGCCGAGCGACATGGCCTCGCTCTGGCGCTTGAGCAGTGGGAACAGCACGACCGCCGTCCCGATGTTGGTGATCACGAGGAAGACCTCGAACAGGGCCCCGAGCGAGATCTGCGAATCGAGGCCGCCGCCGAGGACGTAATCGGTGTCGTTGAGGATCGGGTCGTACAGCAGCAGCCCGGCGATCGATGTCACGAAGGTGCCGATGAAGAGCAGCCCCGCGATCAGCGACGTCCTCCTCCACTGGTCCGGTCCTGTGGGCACCCCCGGCCCGGCTGCGATTGCGTCGGTCATGGTCTCTCCCCTCGGTCGTCGTCTGACTCGCTGTCTCCGGCGGCGCCGGAGAGGATTCGGTGAAGCGCTTCGAGGTCGGCGGCGGGCAGGCCGGTGATGCCCGGCGGCGGTGTGGCGAGGATCTCCTCGGCACGGCGAGCCAGCCGAGCGCCCTTCGCCGTCGCCTCGACGATCTTCGCCCTGCGGTCGGTGGGGTGCGGGCGCCTGCGGACGAGGCCGCGGGACTCGAGATCGTCGACGAGGACGGTTGCGTTCGGGCGCTCGATCCGCAACTTCGCGGCGAGCTCGCCCATCGACATCGGCTGGCCGGCGATCCTCCGGATCGCGCGGGTGCGGCCGAAGCTCATGCCGAGCTCGTCCTCGACCCGATGTCGCCGGCTCTCGTCGAGGACCATGTCGGACATCAAGAGCCATGCGTCACGCGCGGGATCGCCGCTCTCGCTCCGTCGCCGGCTCATGCGGTCAGGGCCTCCGGGTTGAGCATCCGGGCGGTCGCCCGGGCGGAGGCCGACGCGCGGTCGGTCGTGGCGAGGACGCCCAGGACCGTGACGAGCACGCCGCCGCCGGCCAGCAGCCACCAGGCCGGCGGATGGAGCGCGGCGGCGCCACCGCCGGCGCTCGAGGCGATGACCGCGCCCGCGACCGCAACGCCGAGCGCCTGCCCGACCTGGCGGGAGGTCGTCGCGATCGCCGAAGCGGTGCCCGCCTGTGCGCGAGGCATCCCGGAGACGGCGGTGTTGGTGATCGGCGCGTTGACGAGGCCGAAGCCGGTTCCGAAGATCGCGTAGGCGCCGAGCAGCCACCCCAGCGGGACGTCGGTCGCGACGCCGATCATCATGCCGCTGCCGGCTGCCAGCAGCAGGCCGGCGACGACCAGCGGTACCCGCGGGCCGCGGCGGCCGACGATCCGCCCCGAGATCGGCGCCGCGACGACCATCATCAGCGCCATCGGCACGGTCGCCAGGCCCGCCTCCAGCGGCGAGAAGCCGCGCGCGCCCTGCAGGAACAGCGTGTTCAGGAACAGGAAGCCGCCGAAGGCCGCGAAGGCGGCGACCGAGATCACGGTGGCCGAGGCGAACGGGACCGAGCGGAAGAACCGCGGGTCGATCAGCGGCTCGCGGCGCCCGGCCTCGTAGGCGACCAGCGTCACGCCGGCCGCACCCGCGACCGCGAACGCTGCGGCGATCGGCGCCGAGGCCCAGCCCAGGTGCGGCCCCTCGATGATCGCGAAGGTGAGCGCGGCCAGGAGGGCGACGACCGCGAGCTGCCCGACGGGGTCGAACCGCCGCGGGTGCGGGGCCCGCGACTCGGGGATGAAGCGCATGGTCAGCACGATCGCGGCGATGCCCATCGGCAGGTTGATGAGGAAGATCGCACGCCAGTCGGCCGCTGCGAGCAGCACGCCGCCGATGATCGGGCCGAGCGCCATCGAGAGGCCGAACACGGCGCCCCACACCCCCACCGCCTGCGCGCGCTCACGCGGGTCGGTGAACGCGTTGGTGATGATCGACATCGCGACCGGGTTCATCATCGACGCCCCGACCGCCTGCAGCACCCGGGCGGCGATCAGCGCGTCGAGGCTCGGCGCCACGCTGCAGAGCAGCGAGGCGAGGGTGAAGACGGTCAGGCCGGTGACGAAGATGCGCCTCCGGCCGAACCGGTCAGCGATCGAGCCGCCGAGCATCAGCAGGCTCGCCATCACGACCGTGTACGCGTCGACGGTCCACTGCAGGCCCGAGACGCCGGCCCCGAGATCGCGCTCGAGCGCGGGCAGGGCGACGTTCACAGCGGTGATGTCGACGCCGACGATGAACAGGCTGGCGGAGCAGATCGCCAGCAGCCCGAGCCGGCGCCCGCGGTCGAGGCGGTCGATGGCCGGGAGCGCCCGCCCGGACCGTGCGCGAGTTAGTTTCACAGTCATAACAGTTATGACTATATCACTATCTCGCCGCTGCGCAAGGGCAGCCCGCCGATCCGGCGGGCGGCGCCACCGGTCGGCGGAACGGGCTCGAGGCGGCTCAGCCGCGAGCCGCGAGAGGAGTGGCGAGGGCGGGAATCGAACCCGCGACACCACGATTTTCAGTCGTGTGCTCTACCAACTGAGCTACCTCGCCAGGCGCTGGAAACCGCATGGAGAAGCGGGAATCCGGACCCTGCGACGGGCAATGTTAACGGGCGCGGCGTGACGGGACGGCCGCCGTCAGGCGGTCCGTGCGACGCCCTCTACCCCGAGCTCCGTGAGCTTGCGGTCGAAAGCCGCGATCCGCTCGGTGTCGGCGTAGAAGTCGTGCTGCTCGACGACCTTCCCCCAGCGCGTGCGGAGGACGAGCACGGTGGAGTTCTCGTAGATCCTGGTGCCGTCGGGCGCGTCCGCGTGGTCGTCGAAGCGGACCCACATCGTCAGCGCCCACAGCGGGCCGCTGGTCGCGATCCCGCGGATCTCCCCCTTGATCCCTGCGGCCGTGAAGTTCTGCAGGAACCGGTCCATCCCGGCCTTCCCGACCCAGTCGCCCGACCAGCGGTGGTCTCCCTCCGCGAAATGGAGGACGAAGTCGTCCCCGTAGGCATCGAGCAGGCTCCTGTGGTCGCCGGCGTTGAGCTTCTCGACGTCGCTGGAGAACTTCGCCAGGAGCAGTCGCGGGAACAGGGCACGGGCGGCGAGCGCGAGAGCGGCGCCGGCGAGGAGGCTCTTGAGCTTCACGTCGTCCTTCCGGTTGGTTCGCACGGCCACGGTACGCGCTCGGCCCGGCGCGGGTCGTCCACACGGACAGCGAACGGCCGTCCGCTAGATTTGGTTGATGCCCCGCAGCTCGCGAGAACAGGCAGCCAGGACCCGGGAGTCGATCCTCGGCGAGGTGGTGGACGAGGCGTCCGTCAGCGGCCTCGACGGGATCACGATCGGCACCCTCGCCGAGCATCTCGGGATGAGCAAGGCGGGCGTGATCGGCCCGTTCGGCAGCAAGGAGAGCCTCCAGCTCGAGGCCCTCGGGCGGGCGGCTGCGATCTTCCGCGCCGACGTCTGGGAGCCGGCCGCCCGCGAGCCCGCGGGGCGGGCACGGCTCGCGGCGCTGATCGAGGCCTGGCTCAGCCATCTCGCGCGCCCGGCGTTCCCGGGCGGGTGCTTCCTCACCCAGGCTGCGGCGGACTTCGACGCGCGGCCGGGGGAGGTCCGCGACGCCGTGCAGCGGATCGGCCGGCTCTGGGAGCGGACGCTCGCGGGCGAGGTCCGGGCCGCAATCGAGAGCGGCGAGATCGCCGGCGTCGATCCCGAGCAGGCGGCGTTCGAGGTCAACGCCATCGCGCAGGGGGTCAACCAGGCGATCCAGCTCCATCGCGACCGCGACGCGGTGGAGCGCGGGCGGAGGGCCATGCGCCGCGCGACCGGGCTCAGCGACCGATGACGGTCTCCTCGCCCGCGCCGAGCGGCCGCACCTGCGCGTCGCCGCCCACCCCATCGACGAAGCGTTCGAGCGGCCGGTCGGCGGGCCGGTACCACGGACCGCCCTCGTAGCCGCCGTAGTGCATCGGCACGGCGACCCGGGCACCGAGCAGCCGCACCGCCTCGGCGGCCTGAGCCGGGTCCATGACTCCCGGAATGGGGCTGGCGGGCCGACGGTGGGGGAAGTCGAGGATCGCCCCGTTGATCGGAACGAACGCGGCGTCGATTCCTCCGGCCCGGAGCGCGATCCGCCACCACCAGCCGTGGAACATCGTGTCGCCGAGATGGACGATCCGGGTCTCGCCGGACTCGACCAGCCAGGAGACCTGCGGGTCGCCGGTGCCGTCCGCCGCCGGCAGCGCCGTGACGGCGAACGGGCCGATCTCGGTCCGCTCCCAGACCGTGACCCGCCGACGGTCGATTCCCGCCGCGTCGAGCTCCTGGTCGGCCTGGGCGAGGCCGAGCTCCTCGAGGCCTTCGCCGCCCCCGGTGCCCGGCTCGAGCACGGGAGCGCCCGGGGCGAGACTCGCGGTGAGGGCGCCGGCGTCGGCGTGATCGCGGTGCAGGTGGGTCAGCAGCCCCGCGACCGCCCCGGCCCCGGCAGCGGTCACCTCCGGCTGTGAGATCGCGTCCGCAGCGTCGCCGAGCGGCGCGAAGACGGCCGCGGGATCGGCGAGCGGGTCGATCACGATCGACGCTCCGCCGGCGGTCAGCTCGACTCCGGCCCATCCGAGTGACTTCGCGCGGATCTCCATGGCGCGACAATAGCGAACGCCCGTATGTTATGCGTGCGAGCGGCGATCCGTAGCGACCACCGACGGCGACTGGTGCGGGTTGCCCATGACCTCGCGTTCGGGCCCTCGTAGCCTGGGTATGGCTATCCGAGGAGGATGCGATGAAGCCCTGCCGAGACCACTCCCGGACCGGCGGCCGCCGGTGCCGTTGACCCGCCGCAGCACCTTCAGCGATCGGCGCGAGGCCGGACGGGCGCTGGCGGCCCGGCTGCGCGAGCTCGATCTCGTCGATCCGGTGGTGATCGCGCTTCCGCGCGGCGGAGTTCCGGTCGCCTACGAGGTGGCGAAGGCACTCGACGCGCCGCTGGACATCGGCCTGGTCCGCAAGCTCGGGCATCCCTCCCAGCCCGAGCTCGGGCTCGGCGCCATGGGCGAGGACGGCACCGTCGTGCTGGACCAACGGGCGATGCAGGCCTTCGGGATCACCCGCGAGCAGATCGAGCCGATCGCGGTCCGCGAAGGCGAGGAGCTCGACCGCCGCCGCCGGCTCTATCGCGGCGACGTTGCGCCGGTCGCGGTGGCCGGGCGGACCGTGATCGTCGTCGACGACGGCATCGCCACCGGGGTCACCGCATCGGCGGCGTCCCACGTCCTCAAGGCGCGCGGCGCGAGCAGGGTGGTCCTCGCCGTCCCGGTCTGCCCGGAAGGCACCGAGGATCGGATCGATGGGGACATCGACGATGTCGTCAGCGTCTCCTCACCGCGGAACTTCAGCAGCGTCGGCGCCTGGTACGACGACTTCTCCCAGACCGGCGACGACGAGGTCATCGCCCTGCTCGACGCGGCGCGCGGCGAGCGGGACACCGCCGAGAGGGATGCCGTCGACGCCGACGGCGAGGTCAGCATCCCGACCGCCGACGGAGCCGAGCTCGGGGGGCTGATCCGGATCCCGCCCGACGCCCGGGGGCTCGTCGTCTTCGTCCACGGCAGCGGGTCGAGCCGCCACAGCCCCCGCAACAACTCCGTCGCCCGCTACCTCGAGGGCCGCGGGTTCGCGACCCTGCTCTTCGACCTCCTGACGCCGGAGGAGGCGGCTGACCGCCGCAACGTCTTCGACATCGAGCTGCTCACCCGCCGGCTGGTCGACGTGACCGCGTGGGCGCGCCGGCAGGGGCCGCTCGCCGGGCTGCCCCTCGGGCTCTTCGGCGCCTCGACCGGTGCAGCCGCCGCCCTCCGGGCAGCGGCCGATCCTCAGGCCGGCGTCGGCGCCGTCGTCTCGCGCGGCGGCCGCCCCGACCTCGCGGGCGACGCCCTCGCACGGGTGACCGCCCCGACGCTTCTGATCGTCGGCGGCGACGATCGCGAGGTGCTCGCCCTCAACCGGGCGGCGGCGGCGGAGATCGCCGGGCCGTGCCGGCTCGCCGTCATTCCCGGTGCCGGGCACCTGTTCGAGGAGCCGGGCACGCTGGGGCGGGCGGCCCGGGTGGCAGCCGATTTCCTCGAGACCAGGATCGGCGAGCTCGGGGCCCATCGGTGGGCCGGCGGCGGGGGAGGCCGGTGAACCTCTCGGCGATCGCCGGATCGGAGGCGTCCGCGATTGCGGCGGTCGACGCCGAGGCCCGGCCGGTGACGGGAGCGCCCGGGGACTACGACGAGCTGATCGACCAGGTCGGCGACGCCCGCGTCGTGATGATCGGCGAGGCGACCCACGGGACGCACGAGTTCTACCGGCACCGGGCCGTGATCACCAAGCGGCTGATCGAGGAGAAGGGATTCACGGCGGTGGCGGTCGAGGCGGATTGGCCCGACGCCTACCGCGTCAACCGCTGGGTCCACGGTGCCGACGACGACCCCGATGCCGAACGGGCGCTGGCCGGCTTCGAGCGGTTTCCGACCTGGATGTGGCGCAACGCCGACGTCCTCGACTTCGTCGGCTGGCTGCGCAGCCACAACGAGCGCGCCGACCGGCCGACCGGCTTCTACGGGCTCGACCTCTACAGCCTCTACCGGTCGATCGAGGCTGTGGTCGCCTACCTGGACAAGATGGATCCACCGGCCGCCGCCCGGGCCCGGGAGCGGTACGCCTGTCTCGAGCGATTCGAGGAGAGCCAGGCGTACGGCTACTCGGCCGCGCGCGGGCTGACGCCGTCGTGCCGGCAGGGTGTCGTCCGCCAGCTGATCGACCTCCGCAACGCCGGCGACGCCTACCTGCGCCGGGACGGGATCGCTGCCGAGGACGAGCAGTTCTACGCGGAGGAGAACGCCCGGCTCGTCGTCGACGCGGAGGAGTACTACCGGTCGATGTTCACCGGCCCGATCTCGTCCTGGAACCTGCGTGACAGCCACATGGCCGGGACGCTGGAGCGGCTGATCTCCCATCTCGAGGGCCGCGGCGAGGCGCGGACGGTCGTCTGGGCTCACAACTCCCACATCGGCGACGCCCGCCGGACGTCGATGGGGCGCCGGGGCGAGCACAACATCGGTCAGCTCGCCCGCGAGCGGTTCGGCCTCGGCGCCGTGCTGATCGGCTTCACGACCTGCACCGGCACGGTCAGCGCCGCCTCCGACTGGGGAGCCGGCGTCGAGCGCAAGCGCGTGCGCCCGCCGCGCCGCGGCAGCATCGAGGCACTCTTCGGCGAGGCCGACCGGGAGGCCTTCTGGCTGCGGCTGCGCGACGACGGTCGCGCGGCCGGCGAGCTCTTCCCGGCGCGGCTGGAGCGGGCGATCGGCGTGATCTACCGCCCCGAGAACGAGCTCGTCAGCCACTACTTCGAAGCGCATGTCTCCGAGCAGTTCGACTACGTGATCCACTTCGACGAGACGCGGGCGGTCGAGCCGCTCGAGCGCACGGTCGAGTGGAAGCGGGGCGAGCCGCCGGAGACCTACCCGACGTCGCTCTGATGGAGGCGTCGGGGCAGCCGGCCGGGCGGCCGGCGTCGCGCAACGACGGCGGTCCGATGCACGCCAGCTTCAGCCTCGGCCGCTGGGCCGGGGTGGAGATCGGCGTCAACTGGAGCTGGGTGGTCATCTTCCTGCTGATCTGCTGGTCGCTGACGGCGGTCGTCTTCCCCGACGCGAGCCCGGGCCTGGGCACCGGCGCCTATGCGGCGATGGCGGCGGTCGGCGCCGTGCTGTTCTTCACGTCGCTGCTCCTGCACGAGCTCGGGCATGCCGTGGTCGCCCGCCGGGAGGGAATGGAGATCGACGGGATCGTCCTCTGGCTGTTCGGCGGCGTCGCCAAGTTCAAGGGCCTCTTCCCGTCGGCGGGGGCCGAGCTGCGGATCGCGATCGCCGGGCCGCTGGTCAGCCTCGCGATCGGGACCTCGATGCTCGCCTTGGCCGCGGCGCCGCTCCCCGACTCCGTCGACGCGGTCGTCGCCTGGCTCGGGAGCATCAACCTGCTCCTGCTCGCCTTCAACATGCTGCCGGCGCTGCCGCTCGACGGCGGGCGGGTCTTCCGGGCGCTGATCTGGAAGCGGACCGGCGACTTCACCCGGGCGACGCAGATCGCCGGCTCGCTCGGGCGGCTCTTCGGGCAGGTCATGATCGGCGGCGGAATCGTGCTGCTGTTGCTGCTCGCGGCCCCGGGCGGCCTCTGGCTCGCGCTGATCGGCTGGTTCCTGATCGCGGCGGCGACGGCCGAGACGCGAATGGCCACGATCGCCGTGGCCCTCGGTCCGCTCCGGGTCCGGGACGCGATGGCCAGGGAGCCGATCTCGGCGGCGGCCGGATCGAGCGTCGCCGAGTTCATCGAGAACCGCTTCAGCGGCAGCCGCCACGCCGCCTACCCGGTGCTCGACGGGGACCGGGTGGCGGGGATGCTCGGCTTCCGCGACCTCTCCGCGATCCCGACGGCGGAGTGGGAGGACACGCGGATCGAGAGCATCGCCCGCCCGCTCGACCGGGTGCTCACCTTCGCGCCTGACGCGAACCTCGGCGACGCGACGGTCGAGCTCGTCCAGGACGAGCTCGGGAGGGCACTCGTCCTCGACGGGGACCGGCTCGTGGGCCTGCTCTCGATGACCGATGTCTCGCGCCTGATCGAGCTGCGGTCGGGCACCGATTCGGGCCGCCCGGGGGCGGCGGCGATCGGCGGCGCGGCACCGTTGCGGCGCTGATCCGGGCCGGGAACGCCGTCCGCACCCTTCCCTACCTTCCCTCGGGCGATGGATCAGCTGCAGTCACAGCTCGGCGATCTCGCCGGTGAGGCGCCGGCGCCGCCCGCCCACCAGCACCTGAACGGCCTCGCCGACGGCGATCGGGTCGAGAGCTGCTACGCGGTCCGCGATCGCAGTCGCCGGCCGACGAAGCGCGGGGGCGAATGGCTGGCGCTGAAGCTCGCCGACCGTTCCGCGACCGTCGACGGCAAGTCCTGGGACGACATCGATGCGCGCTTCGCGGCCGCCGAGCCGGGCACCGTCGTCCGCATCGTCGGGCGCTTCGAGCGCAGCGCTCAGTGGGGCGACGCGCTCATCGTCGAGTCGATCGAGCCTGCCGCCGAGGGCGACTACGACCCCGCCCACCTGCTGGAGAGCTCGCCGATCCCGCTCGCGCGGATGGAGGAGGACCTGCTGGCTCTCCTCGACACGATCCAGAACGAGGACCTCCGCACGCTCCTCGGCCGGCTCGTCGCCCCCGGCGGCGAGCTCTGGGAGCGCTTCCGGGACGCCCCGGCCGCCAAGCACTTCCACCAGGCCTACCGTCACGGCCTCCTCGAGCACACGCTCTCGGTCGCGCAGGGCGTGAGCGCCGCCGCCTCGTTCTTCCCCGGCATCGATCGCGACGTGGCGGTGACCGGAGCGCTCCTGCACGACATCGGCAAGCTCGAGGCCTACAACGACAACCCGCTCGCGATCGACATGACCGACCTCGGCCGGCTGATCGGCGAGATCCCCCTCGGCTACTACCGCGTCCGCCGCGAGATCGAGTCGATCGACGGCTTCGACGCCGACCTCGGCTGGGCCGTCCTGCACATCATCCTCGCCCACCACGGCACCCTCGAGCACGGCTCCCCGGTCGCGCCCGCCACCCGCGAGGCCGTCCTCGTCCACATGATGGACAACCTCGGCGGCAAGCTCGGCAGCTTCGACCGGATCGAGCGCACGCTCGCCGACGGCCAGGCCTGGTCGGGGTTCGACCGAGGGATCAGCGGACCCGCCTACTTCCGCGACCGCCGGGCGGCCTGAGCGCGCGCAGCTCGGCGTCATCGGCCGGCTCACGGCCGAAGGCCGCTACGCCGACCTCTTCCTTGATCTGCGGGCGCTCAGGCTCGCCCGGGGGGACTGAGCCGGTGTCCGGGGCACGGACGCCTAGGCAGGCGAACGGGGGTATCGGCTGGGGAGGGGAAGGCTGCGGCCGTAGAGGCGGCGAGCGGCCCGATCAGGTGGTCGATGGCAAGAAGCGACGAGCAGTTGGACGCTTCTTGCCATCCAGGCGAGCTGGGATGCAGAAAACGACCACCTCGTGGTCGAAATCTGCATCCGAGCTCGAAGCGGGGACGGGACCCACCGATCCATCCCCCCTCCCCAGCCTCATAGACCCTCGCCCGGCGACCGGTCCCGAGCGAGCGGAGCAACTCCGCGCCTGGATCGCTTGCGGACGACCTCCGCCTAGCTGTAGCGCTCGACGACCCCGTCGGCTACGAGCTCGAGCATCTGCAGCTCCTCGCCGCCGAGGCCGGAGTCGCGGAGCTCGCGCTTGGCGCGGTCGACCCGGTCCCGGGCCTCGGCCCGCACCGTCTCCGGTGAGCCGGTGGCGGCGATCCGGTCGCAGACCTCCTCGGCCGAGGAGGCGTCGAGGGAGCGGAGGTCAATCTCGCGGAGGGACGGGTCGGCGTCGCGGGCGAGGATGAAGGGAAGGGTGACGGTGCCGTCGAGCAGGTCGGTGCCGCGGGCCTTGCCGGTGCGCTCGGGAGGGCCGAGGACGTCGAGGACGTCGTCGAGGAGCTGGAAGGCGAGGCCGATCGCGCGTCCGAAGGCGAGCAGGGAGGCCTCCTCGGCCGGTGGCCGGGAGGCGCCGATGACGCAGGCGCACTCGAACAGCGCCGCCGTCTTCAGCTCGCAGCGGAGCCGGTAGCGGTCGATCGAGACGCCCGTGTCGTAGGCGTCGCGGCGCTGGGCGAGCTCGCCGCGGGCGAGGGCGACCGAGGCGCGGGCGAGGAGCTCGACCTGGCGATCGGTCGCGGGTCGGCTCGTGCCCTCCGGGCCGCCGTCGTCGGCGAGCACCGCGAAGGCGCGCGAGAAGAGGAGGTCGCCGGCGGCGACGGCGCGACGGCGGCCCGAGCTCGCGACCACGGTCGGGACCCCGCGGCGGAGCGGCGCGTCGTCGAGGACGTCGTCGTGGACGAGCGTCGCCATGTGGACCAGCTCGATCGCGGTGGCGGCGCGGATCGCCTCCGGCCCGGCGGAGCGGCCGGCGCAGAGCAGGACGAGCAGCGGGCGCATCCGCTTGCCGCCCGCCGCCAGCGTCTCGCCCGTGTCGGAGCCGAGCTCGGATCCCCACCCGGCGACGGTCTCGCCGAGGCGGCGCTCGACCTCGGTCATCCGCGCCGGCAACCAGGCGGAGGCGAGGTCCGTGACGGCGGTCACCGGCTCGGGCGAGGACGAGCGGCTCATCATGGTCGTCAGGAGGAACGCCGTCCCGAATGGATGGCGATGATGCCGCCGGCGAGGATCGTCCAGCGGATGTCCTCGAGGCCGGCCCCGTCCATGATCTCGGCGAGTCCCTGCGGCGAGGGAAAGCGCTTGACGGACTCGGGCAGGTACGAGTAGGCGGCGCTGTCGCCCGCCGCGCGACCGATCAGCGGCACCAGCCGGTCGAACCAGATCGAGAAGAAGGTCGAGAGCGGCGGCCGCGTCGGTTGCGTGATCTCGAGGATGACGAGCCGGCCGCCCGGTTTCAGCACCCGCGCCATCTCGCCGATGCCGCGGTCGAGCTCGGCCAGGTTGCGGACCCCGAACCCGACGGTTACGGCGTCGAAGCTCTCGTCGTCGTAGGGCAGATCGAGGGCGTCGGCCCACTCGAAGATCGGCTTCGCCGCACCCGCCGGCACCTGCTTGTCGCGGGCGAGGTCGAGCATGCGCTCGGCGAAGTCGGAGCCGACGACGCGCCCGCCCGGCCCGGTCCGGCGGGCCAGCTCGAGGGTGAGATCGCCGGTGCCGCAGCAGACGTCGAGGGCGGCGTCGCCGGGGCTGAGCTCGGCCCGGTCGACGGCACGCTCGCGCCAGCGGTGGTGCATGCCCGCCGTCATCGCCGAGTTCATGACGTCGTAGACGCCCGCGATGCGGTCGAACATGCCGCGGACCTCGGAGGCGAACTGCTCCGAGTCCCGTGAGGGCTTGCTCTCGGCGGTGGTCAGGGGGTCGCGCCGGAGTCGGTGGTCGCCCCCGCTCCGTCAGCCGAGCTGCCGGCATCGGGCTCGACCACGGCGGGATTGCCGCCGGAGCTCTCGACCGAGCCGGACCCGGCGACGCCCACCTCGCCCGTGCTCGCCTCCTCCTCGCCGTTGAGCGAGGCCAGGAACGCGACCAGGTCGCGGAACTTCTCGGGCTCGTCCTCGGCCATCGTCGCGTAGGAGGGCATGATCCCGGGGCCGATCTCGAGCGAGCGGGCGATCGCCGCCGGATTCAGGCGGGCGCCGATCTCGGTCAGCTTCGGCCCCGGTCCGTTGTTGCCGTTCTCGCCGAACTGGTGACAGGCCAGACAGCCGGACTGCGCGGCGACGAGCTTGCCCGCCTCGTATTCGGGGGCGACGTCGATCTCGATGTCGGTCGGCGAGCCGGCGTTGGCGCCGAGGAAGGTCAGGAACGCCATCGCGATGATGGTCATGATCCCGGCGATCGAGGCGATCGGCCGCTTCAGCGGGTTGCGCTCGGGGTTGCGGTCGTAGAACGGCAGCAGGAGCAGCAGGACCATCGCGATCGTCGGCACGCCGATCGTCGCGATCGGGACGAGCTCGGGCGGCTTGATCACGCGCAGCAACTCGAACAGGAAGAAGAAGTACCACTCGGGCCGGGGCACGTAGGTGGTCGTCGTCGGGTCCGCCTTCGGGCCCTGCTCGGCGCCGAGGTAGAGCGACATGAAGATGATCACGCCGACGACCACGCAGGCCATCACCGAGTCCTTCATCACGGCGTACGGGAAGAAGGGCTTCCCCTTCTTCTTCATCACCTCGTACTCGCGGAGGTACTGCTCCTTCTCGCGGTTGTTCACGAGGCGTTCCCGTTCTCGGAGGCACCGTTGGCCGAGCCGTCGGCGATCGCCTCGACGGGCTCACGGCGCGCGTCCTTGGGCTTGAGGTCGGCGCGCATCCACGGGGGCGCTGTCGTCCCCATCTTGACGACGAGGTAGAGGTGGGCGCCGATCATCGCGATGATCGCGCCGGGCACCAGCAGCATGTGGATCGCGTAGAAGCGGGACAGGGTCGTCGCCCCGAACTCGGGCCCGGCCCGGAGGAAGTCGGAGAGGTACGGGCCGACGATCGGGCCGGTGCCGTTGATGTTGACGCCGACGATCGTCGCCCAGTAGGAGCGCTGGTCGAACGGCAGCAGGTAGCCGGTGAAGCCCATGACCATGGTCAGGATCAGCAGCACGACCCCGATCACCCAGTTGAGCTCGCGCGGGTACTTGTAGGCGCCGAAGAAGAACGTCCGCGCCATGTGGACGAAGACGAGGATGACCATGACCGACGCGCCCCACTTGTGCATCCCGCGGACGAACTCGCCGAGGAAGACGTCGTTGGTCAGGTGGGTGATCGAGGCGTAGGCCTCGACCGGCGAGGGCGTGTAGTACATCGCGAGGAAGACGCCGGTGATCGCCTGGACGACGAAGGCGAACAGCGTCGCCGAGCCCAGCGTGTAGAACCAGTTGGTCCCCTTCGGGACCTTCCGCATCAGCATCGCGGTCAGGAAGCTGGTCGCTCCCATCCGCTCGTCGACCCAGCCGACGAGATCGGCCGGGGCGTCCTTGGCACCGGTCGTCAGGCGCTTGCCGGGGTTGTCGGTGACCGGCGAGGGCGCGTCGCCGTTCTCGAGCGCCGCCGGCGCGTCGCCGTTGCCGTTCGAGTGCCCCGGCTTCGGGGGCCGGCGCATCGGTGGGGGAAGCAGCTTCTGGAGATCTGGCATCGCTCAGGGCCTACGAGGACGGAGGAGCGGCGGTGGACGGACGGGGCGGGTAGAGGTACTCCCAGACGCCACCCGTGAACTCGCCCGGGTCGCGCGCGCGAACCGGCTCGAGCTGCGAGGTGACGCTGTAGCGCGGGCCGATCTCGACGAGGTCGTCGGTCACCCGCGTCTGGAAGCGGTCGAGCGGGCGCACCGGCGGGCCGCCGATGACCTCGCCCTGGAAGCCGTAGACGCCGCCGTGGCACGGGCAGATGAAGTTGCCGGCGGCCTGCACGAACCGGACCGGGCAGCCGAGGTGGGCGCAGCGGGTCGAGATCGCGACGTAGGAGTCGGGGTCCTCGCCGAGATCGGTGCTGCCGCGGCGGACGTAGACGGTCGTCTTGCCGGCCTCGCCGATGCCCTGGACGATCGTGATCACCCGCGGGACGTAGGTCTCGGGGACGAAGTCGTCGAGCGGGCCGACCGGCTGCCAGTCCTCCTCGGGCTGGTCGAAGATCGGCGCGACCGCGAAGCCGAGGGCGGGCAGGATGATGCCGGCGCCGGCGAGCCCGCCGAGGGCTCCGCCGGCAAGCGTGAAGACGCGGCGACGGGTCATCGACTCGCCCTCGAAGTAGCCCACGGGCTTCATCGGAGGGAGTTGATCGGCACGGCTTTCGCCGGCCGCAGCGGTCGTCTTGTCTTCGCCTGATTCAGCCACGGTTCGGGGCGGCGAATCCTACTGCTTCGGAAGCGAGGGACAGTTGCTCGGAGAGCCCGGCACGCTCCGCCCGCTCGGCGGCCGCGCTCCAGAGCGGGACCGGGTCGCCGCTGTCGCGCAGGGTCGCCTTGGCCTCCCGATGCGGGTCGCCGGCCCCGGCCGCGATCGCTACCGTCGCGGCGAGCCAGGCGATCTCCGGCGCGGCGGGGTCGGCGCCGGGGTCGGCGTCGAGCTGGGCGGCGGTCGAGATCAGGTCGGAGAGCTCGGCGACGGCCAGGAGATCACCGAGGAGGGCGAGCTTCTCGATGCCGCGGGCGTAGAGATGGTCGCCGACGAGCAGCCGCAGGTCGGCGTCGAGGCGCCCGAGCAGCCGCGGCTCGCGGTAGTGGCAGAGGTAGCCCTCGCGGACGAGCTCGACGACCGCCGCGTAGCCGCCCGGATCCTCGGCGCAGCGCGGCCCCGCGGCGACGAGCAGGCCGAGCGCGGGTGCCTCGGCGGTCTCGGCGACGTGCGCGGCGATGACCGGTCCCTCGTCGCGGAGCTGGGCGGCGAGGCCGGCGAGCGCGTCCTCGGGGCGGGTCGTCTCGGCCGCCATCGTCACCCCAGCGCCTCGCGGAACCCGTCCGCGGCCGCCGCGCAGGTCCGGTCGATCGCCTCG
>JAGQUO010000177.1 GCA_020438445.1 Solirubrobacterales bacterium | reverse complement strand
GCTCTTCTTCCGCTTTCGGCTCCGGTCGGAGCCGTCGGGTCAGTCGTGCGCGGCGGCTCCGCTGCTCTCCCCGCCGCCGCCGGAGTGCTCCTTCGCGGCTGCTGCTTCCGCCGTCTCGACCTTCGCCTCCATCGGCTCCTCCTTCTCACCGGGCTTCGCCGGCGGCATCTCGGCGGGCTCGGGTGGAGTCGAACGGGCGGCCGTGTCGGCGGCGGACGGCGGGCCCGGGACCTCGGGGACGGGGCCCGGGGCGCTGCCGGACATGCGCGAGCGCGCGAGATAGGCGTTTCCCAGGGCGGCGGCCGCGGCGGCGGCGAGGAGCGGCAGCTTCCGGCGCTGCACGGGCGGACCGAGCTCGCTGAGCGTCTCGGCGATGTCGGCCGCGGCGTCGCGGATCGTCTCGGCGTACTGCGCCGCTTCGGCGCGGGCGGTGTCGAAAGCGTCGAGCGCCTGGTCGACGGGCGTCTTCGGCTTGCGGGAGAAGGGGTTCTGAATCACGGTGCCTCCAGTCTCGGGTATGGGGGACCATTGCCCGATCGAGGCCGGGCGTAACGTCGCGATCAGGCCGTGAGCTCGGTGATCTCCGCCTCGTCGAGGCCCCAGGCGGCAAGCGCCGACTCCGTGTCGGCACCGGGCTCGGGGGGCGGCGTCGGAACGCCCGACGGCGTCCGGCCGAAGCGAGGCGCCGGCGCGGGCTGAAGCTTTCCGCCGACCTCGACGAAGCTCCCGCGCGCGGCGTTGTGCGGGTGCCGGGGTGCCTCCCCCATCCCGAGCACCGGCGTTGCGCAGGCCTCCTCGGGCTCGAGGATCGCCGCCCACTCGTCGCGCGCCTTCGTCCGGAAGACCTCGGCGAAGCGCTGCTTGAGCTCCGGCCAGCGGGACCGGTCCATCTGCGGGAACTCCCCGGGGTCGAGCCCCATCAGTTCGAGGAGCTTCGCGTAGAACTGCGGCTCGAGCGCCCCGACCGCGATGAAGCCCCCGTCCGCGCATTCGTAGACCTCGTAGAAGTGGGCGCCGGAGTCGAGCAGGTTCGTGCCGGGCTCGTCGCTCCACATCCCGATCTCGCGCATCGCGTGCATCAGGGTCATCATCACCGAGGCGCCCTCGACCATCGAGGCATCCACGACCTGCCCGCGGCCCGATTCGCGCGCCTCGATGACGGCGGCGAGAACGCCGAGCGCGAGCAGCATCCCGCCCCCTCCGAAGTCGCCGACCAGGTTGAGCGGGAAGAGCGGGCGCTCGCCCTGCCGCGCAATCGATCCGAGCGCTCCCGAGAGCGAGATGTAGTTGATGTCGTGGCCGGCGACGGGTGCCATCGGCCCCTCCTGCCCGTAGCCCGTCATCCGCCCGTAGACGAGCTTTCGGTTGCGCTCCGCGACCTCGGCCGGCCCGAGGCCGAGGCGCTCCATGACGCCGGGGCGGAAGCCCTCGATCAGGGCGTCCGCACGCTCGCAGAGCCGGAGCGCCAGTTCCCTGCCGGCATCCGTCTTCAGATCGCACCCGACCGACGGCCGGCCGCGGTGCATGTGGTTCCAGGAGCCCGACCCGAGTCCGCCGCCGCCATCAGCCCGCTCGAGCCGGATCACGTCGGCCCCCATGTCGGCGAGCATCATCGCCGCGAACGGCCCGGGACCGATCGAGGCGATCTCGACGACCTTGACTCCATGCAGGGGCCCCATCGCCTGGAGCCTATGGAAGTGCGGGAGTCGCTCGCGTCTCGCGCCCGTCTTGGCACTTCGGGGTGGTGAAACGTGCGCCGACCGGAGTCACGCTGCGGCCATGGGGATCGAGTCCGGCCAGACGCCTCCGTCGCATCCAGCGATCACTGTCGAGGGAACGCTCGGATGCGGAGCGAAAGCTCGATCTCGTCCGCTCGACGTCGAGATCGCGGACCTGGCGGCGCGGCAGCACGGCGTCGTTGCGCTGCCGCAGCTCGAAGCCCTCGGCCTCGGACCGAGTGGTGTGAGGCACCGCTGCGCCGCTGGAAGACTGCACCGCGTGCACCGGGGAGTGTTCGCAGTCGGCCACCCGCATCTCAGCCGGGAGGGACGCTGGATTGCGGCGGTTCTGGCGTGCGGTCCCGGGACGGTCCTCAGTCACCGAGCCGGCGGCGCCCATCTCGGCCTGCTGCGCTGGAGTGGCAGACCGTCGGTGACGGTCCCGGGACGCCCGGCGGGACGAGCCGGGATCGAGATCCACCGCTCGCTCCTTCCCGGCGACGAGAAGACCGTCGTCGAGGGCGTCCCGGTGACGACGGCGGCTCGGACCATCTTCGACTGCGCAGCTCAGCTGAGCCGCCATTCCCTGCGAAAGATGATTCGCGAGGCGGAGGTTAGGGGCATGCACGGATCACTCTCCCTGCTCGATCTACTCGGCCGTCATCCGCGGCGCCGGGGAGCAGCCGCTCTGCGAGCGGTCCTGGCCGATCAGAATCTCGGGGCCGGCGCTCCCGAGGACGAGCTCGAACGACGCTTCGCCGAGTTCCTGGTCGAGCAGGAGCTGGCGGAGCCGCGCTTCAACTTCGCGATTGCGCTGTCCGACCGGACCGTGATCGCCGACTGTGCATGGCCGGATCGCAGGCTGATCGTCGAGCTCGACGGCCACGCGGTCCACTCGCGCCTCGAGCAGATCGATGCAGACAAGGAACGGGACCGTGACCTGATGGCCGCCGGTTGGCACGTGATCCGAGTCACCTGGCGCCATCTCCACGCCGGCCGTACGAAGCT
>JAGQUO010000176.1 GCA_020438445.1 Solirubrobacterales bacterium | reverse complement strand
TCGGGCGCGATGTGGTTGACGAGGCCGACCTCGTAGGCCTCGCCGGCGGTGATCGCGTCGCCGATCAGGTTCATCTCCAGAGCCTTCTGGGGGCCGACCAGCCGCGGCAGGCGCTGCGTTCCGCCGAAGCCGGGGATGATCCCGAGCTTGACCTCGGGCTGGCCGAAGACCGCCGACTCGGCGGCGATCCTGAGATCGCAGGCCATCGCGAGCTCGCAACCCCCGCCGAACGCGAGCGAGTTGACTGCGGCGATCGTGGCGATGCCCTCGGTGCCGAACTCGCGCAGCAGCGCGTGGCCGTCCTCGATCAGCTCCTTGCCGCCGGCCTCGTCCATCTTCGTGAACGCCTTGATGTCGGCCCCGGCCGAGTAGACCAGAGGGATCGAGGAGGCGACGACCATCGCGTGGATCGAGTCGTCGGCCTTGAGCTTCTCCCAGACCGTCCGCAGGTCGACGATGACCTGGGGGCTGATCGAGTTCATCGGCAGGTTGGCGAGCCAGGCGATCGCGACGCCACCGTCGCGGGTCTCGAGCTTGATCGTCTCGGTCTGATCACCGTCGTCCGGCTGCGGGTAGGCGTAGAAGCCCTGTCCGGTCGAGAGGCCGAGGCGGCCCTGGGCGACGAGGCGCCTCAGGATCACCGGCACCGTGAACCGGTCGGGGTGCTTCTCGGCCAGGTTCTCGACCTTCTCGAGGACGGTGTCGAGCCCCTCGACGTCCGCCTTCCAGAACGGCGGCAGCAGGCCGCGGCGCGGGTCGAGGCCGGCGCCCGCCATCATCCCGACGTCGATCTCGCGGACGCTGCAGACGCCCTCCTCGAGCAGCAGGCAGGCCTCGACGAGAGCCTTGAGCGAGAACATCTCGACGAGTTCCTCGACGTTCGGGTCGGCGTCGCCCTCGAGGTTGGGCTCGCCGTCCTTGTAGGAGCCCTCGCCGCCGGTCTTGACGCCGAGCTTGCCCTCGTCGACGAGCTTCTGCATGCCCGGGTGGACGAAGAAGCGGTCACCGTAGGACTCCCGGAGGTGCTCGGCGACGTGGAGGACGGTGTCGAGCCCGAGGAAGTCGGTGAGGATGAACGGCCCCATCGGCGCGGCGTTGGCGCCGGCGATGCCCTCGTCGATCTTCTTGATCGAGAGACCCTTCTCGCTCTGCTCGCGCCAGACCTCGGCGACCGAGGAGTTGAGGATCCGGTTGACGACGAAGCCGGGGACCTCCTCGCAGACGATCGGCTGCTTCTTGATCGCCTGGGCGAAGTTGAACGCGGTCGCGACCGTCTCGTCCGAGGTGTCGTCGCCGCGGACGATCTCGAGCAGGGGCATGATCGATGCCGGGTAGAAGAAATGGAAGCCCACGACCTTCTCGGGTCGCAGCGTGGCCTCGCCCATCTCGGTGATCGACAGCGACGAGGTGTTGCTGCTGATCACGGCGTGACCGGGGGTGACGGCGTCGAGCTCGGCGAACACCGACTGCTTGATCTCCATCCGCTCCGGCGCGGCCTCGATCACGAAGTCGACGTCGCCGAACGAGGAGTAGTCGGTCGTGCCCTCGATCCGGCCCATGACCTCTTCGAGGCGGGCGTCGGCCTGCTCCTGGGTCAGCTTCTCCTTCGAGACGAGCTTGTCGAGCTGGCCCTTGGTGACCTCGCGGGCCTTGTCGAGGCCGTGGTCGACGAACTTCTGGTCGATGTCCTTGAGCACGACGTCGATGTCGGCGACCGCGATCGCCTGGGCGATCTCGCCTCCCATCGTGCCCGCACCGACGACTGCAGCCTTGAAGACGAACATTCCGCTCCTAACGTGGGTTCTGATCTGGGTCCGTGGAAGTGCCCGGCGCGTGGCGATCTCAGCCCTCGCGCGGCCGGGGACGCCCCCGGGAACCGCAAGGCTACCCGTTCGCCTCGAGCCGCAGGGCGCCGAGCGAGCGCTCCAGCGACCCCCGCATCTGGCTCCGGATGAAGAGGAAATCGGTGATCGGCGCGAGCGGGCCGCCGCCGGTGAGCCGGTAGGTGAGCCGCTGGCGGACCTGTGTCGCCGGCTCGGGGCCGGGAGCGATCCCGAAGCGGGTCTCGAGGGATCCCGTGGACTCCGGATCCTCGTACTCGACCACGTGGAGGGATCGGGGCTCGTGCTCGGTGACCCGCTCGATCACCTGCCCGCGGCCGGCCGGGGTCGAGCGCCAAACGAGGCGACCGCCGGCCTGCGGGTATTCCTCGGCGGACACGACGACGGCGAACTGGTCCACCCACGCACCCCAGCGGTCGGCGTCGAAGAAGAGGTCCCAGGTGTCGGCGAGGGCCGCCGGCACCTCGATCGCGGCCTCAACCGTCGCCATAGATCTCGCGCTTGATCAGCGTCACCGTGCGAATCATCGAGTCGAGGAACGGGGAGAGCTCGTCCCGCAGCCGCGCGTACTCCTCGCCGCCCGCGCCGGTGATCGAGTAGAACCGCCGGGTGCGCCGGTCCGGGTGCTCCCAGCGCCCCTCGATCAGGCCCCGCTTCTCGAGATCCCGAAGCAGCGGATACATCGTGTTCGGGTTCACGGTGATCACGCCCTGGGTCATCTCCTCGATGTCCTCGATCAGCCGGTTACCGAACGTCGGCTCGCGAGCGACCAGGTGGAGGACGAGGAGCGGGAAGACGTCGCGGCGGCGCAACTCGCCGCCGAAGACGTCGGATGGCCGCCCGCCCTTGCGCCGGCGCTCGGTCGCCCGGGTGGCCTCGGCGACGGCTTCCGCCATCGGCTTGGAATGCCTCTCGGCCATCACGGCGACTATAGGCGCCGGGGGCCGGGAAGCCGCCGCGGGAAGAGCGTAGAGGCCGGCGGATGCGAC
>JAGQUO010000175.1 GCA_020438445.1 Solirubrobacterales bacterium | reverse complement strand
CCGCTGATCGCCGATGGCGACCTCGAGGCGAACGTCCGCGAACCGGGCGCGAGGGACGCGCGTCTTCAGCAGCAGCCCGCCGGAACGGGCGTGGAGGTCGACCCGCCGCGCCGATCGCCAGGCATCGAGCCCGCCGTGCGCCGCGACGATCTCGTCGAGCAGGGACATCGGTTGGGAGACTGTCGCAGATGAACGATCGGCTGCAGCGCTACCGCGACAAGCGCACGGGCCGCAGCGGCGAGCCCGGCGGAGCGAAGGCGCGCGGAAGCCGTTCGGGCAAGCCCCGGTTCGTGATCCAGAAGCACGCCGCGCGCCGGCTCCACTACGACTTCCGGCTCGAGGTGGACGGCACGCTGCGATCGTGGGCGGTGCCGAAAGGCCCATCCACGGATCCACGGGAGAAGCGACTCGCGATCGAGGTCGAGGACCATCCGCTCGACTACGCCGACTTCGAAGGCAGGATCGGGAGGGGCAACTACGGTGCCGGGACGGTCATCGTCTGGGACCGTGGCACCTACGAGAACCTCGATGACGAACGCGACATGGCGGCGTCGATCGACGCCGGACACGTGAAGTTCCGGCTCGAAGGCGAGAAGCTCAGGGGCGGGTGGACCCTGCAGCGGACCGGCGGCGGGGAGAAGCCGCAGTGGCTTCTGATCAAGCGCCGGGACGAGGATGCCGACGCGCGCCGCAATCCCGAGAGCACCCAGCCCGAGTCCGTGAAGAGCGGCAGGACCATCGAAGAGGTGGCCGCAGAGACGGAGGGCGGCGAATGAGCAGGGCGCTGGCGGACCTCCCGGAGGAGGACCGGGCCCGGCTCGCACCGGCGCCGGCGCCGACACACGCGGCTCCGATGAAGGCCGTGCTCACCGACCGCCGGTTCAGCGACCCGAGCTGGATCTTCGAGCGCAAGCTCGACGGAATCCGCTGCGTGGCGATCCGGGAAGGCGCAAAGGTCCGGTTGCTCTCGCGCAACGACCTGCCGCTCGACGATCGTTACCCGGAGATCGCCGAGGCGCTGGCCGCCCTCCACTGCGAGCAGTTCGCGATCGACGGCGAGATCGTCGCCTTCGAGGGCAGCCGCACGAGCTTCTCGCTTCTCGCCCAGCGCAAGCAGCGGGAGGTGGCCGTCTTCCTCTACGTCTTCGACATCCTCTGGGTCGACGGCTTCGACGTCCGCCGGTTGCCGCTGCGCAGTCGCAAGCGCGTGCTCCGGGACACCATCGACTTCGAGGACCCGGTCCGGCTCACCCCCTACAGGAACGAGGACGGAGAGGAGCTCTTCGAGGAGGCGTGCCGCAAGGGCTGGGAGGGGCTGATCGCGAAGCGCGCAGCCTCCACCTACACGGAGAGGCGGTCCCGCGACTGGCTCAAGTTCAAGTGCGAGCAGGGCCAGGAGCTCGTGATCGGCGGTTACACGGAGCCGCAGGGATCCCGCCGGCGCTTCGGGGCCCTGCTCCTCGGCTACTACGAGGACGGCGAGCTTCGCTACGCCGGCCGGGTCGGCACCGGCTTCGACGAGGCGACCCTGGAGTCGCTCGGGCGGCGGCTCGAGCGGCTCGGCCGGCCCGACAGCCCGTTCGCGGATACGGGCTCGATCGACGTCAAGCGGCCGCACTGGGTCGACCCCGAGCTCGTCGCCCAGATCGGCTTCACCGAGTGGACGCGGCACGGCCGCCTCCGCCACCCCCGCTTCCTCGGGCTCCGCGACGACAAGAGTGCGACGGAGGTGATCCGCGAGCGATGAGCGAAATGATCCGCTGCGGCCGGCGATCGATCTCGATCAGCCACCCGGACAAGGTGATGTTCCCCGCGGCCGGGCTGACGAAGCTCGACCTGGCGAGACATTACGAGCGGGTCGGCGGGCTGATGAAGCCGCTGCTGCGGGATCGGCCGCTCACCTTCCAGGTCTTCCCCGGCGGGATCGACGCCGACGGCTACTACATGAAGTCGGTGCCGAAGCACTTTCCCGACTGGATCGGCCGGGCCGAGGTCGAGAAGCGGGGCGGATCGCTGACGCAGGTCGTCGCCCACGACACGGCCACCCTCGTCTACCTGGCGGGGCAGAACATGGTCACTCCCCATGCCTGGCTCTCGCGCGCCGACAAGCCGCGGCAGCCGGACCGCCTCATCGTCGACTTCGACCCGTCGCCGGGGGCCGGCTTCGCGGCGGTGCGGGCGGCGGCGAGGGCCGCCGGCGACCGCCTCCGGGACGCCGGGCTCGTCCCCTTCGCGATGGTGACCGGCTCCCGCGGGATCCACGTGGTCTGCCCACTGCGGCGCGGCAACGACTTCGGCACGGTCCATGCCTGGGCACGGGCGCTGGCCGAGGCGATGGTCGCCGACGACCCGCGACACCTGACGCTCGAATGGAGGAAGACGGACCGCGGCGAGCGGATCTTCGTCGACGTCAACCGCATCAACTACGCCCAGCATGCCGTCGCCCCCTACGGGGTCCGCGCCCGTGCCCGGGCGCCGGTCGCCATGCCGATCGAGTGGGACGAGCTGTCGGACCGGAAGCTGAGGCCCGATCGCTGGACGATCCGGAACTGCGGGGAGCGGATCGAGGCATCCGATCCCTGGCGCGGCTTCGGGCGCCGCGCCCGCGCTCTGCCCGCCGCCTAGGCGGCGGAGTCGCCGGTCGAGCGCTCGGTCTCGACGTCGTACTCGGCTTCGGGATCCTGATAACCGACGTCGGTCAGCTCCTGCTCGGCCTTCGCGTCCGGGGTCTCGCGGCGGCTGACCACGAACCCGCCGATCATCACGATCAGGATCACCGGGATCAACAGGGCCACGAAGGCGACCCAGAAGCTGAGCGCGATGCAGATCAGGATCAGGACGAGCCCGGTCACGGCAGCGCCGGT
>JAGQUO010000174.1 GCA_020438445.1 Solirubrobacterales bacterium | reverse complement strand
AGGGCCTCGACGTAGTCCTCGTCGACGGGCTCGGCCTCCTCGTCGCCGCCGGCCTGGAGCTTCGCCTCCGACTGGAACCGCTGCGCCTGGTCGACCGGGTCGTTGAGCTCCGAGTAGGCGTTGGCGAGCTCGCGCGCGGCGACGACCAGCTCGAAGCGCTCGGTCAGTGCCGGGTCGTCGCGGTGGGCACGGGCGAGCGGAGAAACTTCGCGCGGGTGGTCCATCACGAACGTCGGCTCGATCAGCGTCGCCTCGCAGGTCTCGTCGTAGACCTCGGCCATGATCTTCCCGGCGCCCCAGACGTCCAGCCACTCGACCCCGAAGCGATCGGCGATCGCGCGCGCGTCCTCGATCGGCATCGAGGGGTGCATCTTCACCCCGGCGTTCTCCTCGATCAGCTCGGCCATCGTCGCCCGCCTGTAGGGCGGCTTCATGTCGACCGAACGGCCGTCGACGTCGACGACGGTCGTGCCGTTCGCGGCGAGGCACGACGCCTCGATGATCGCCTCGGTCAGCTCCATCATGTCGTGGTAGTCGCCGAAGGCCTGGTAGGCCTCGAGCATGGTGAACTCGGGGTTGTGGCGGGTGTCGAGGCCCTCGTTGCGGAACACCCGGCTGACCTCGAAGACGCGGTTCATGCCGCCGACGATCAGGCGCTTCAACGGCAGCTCGAGCGCGATCCGCAGGAACATGTCGATGTCGAGGGCGTTGTGGTGGGTGATGAACGGACGCGCCGCCGCGCCGCCCGCCTGGCTCAGCAGAACCGGCGTCTCGACTTCGCGGAAGCCGCGGTCGAGGAGCACGCGGCGGGTGGCGTCGATGACCGTCGAGCGCTTCGCGAAGATCTCGCGGGAGTCGTCGTCGACGATCAGATCCAGGTAGCGGCGCCGATAGCGGGCCTCGGGGTCGGTGAGCCCGTGGCGCATGTCCGGTAGTGGGCGCAGCGCCTTCGACAGCAGCAGGAAGCTCTCGATCCGGATCGAGAGCTCGCCGCGGCGGCTCGTGACGACGACACCGCCGACGCCGATCCAGTCGCCGAGGTCGAGGGCGTTCAGGTCCTCGAGCACATCCTCGCCGAGCTCGTCGCGGGTGGCGATGAGCTGAATCTTGCCGGTCTCGTCGCGAAGGTCGATGAAGTCGAGCCCGCCGTGGCGGCGGAGCGCGATCACACGGCCCGCGACGCTGACCCGCTCACCGGAGTCGGAGCCCTTGCCCAGGTCGCCGAAGCGCTCGTGGATCTCGGCGGCGGTGTGATCGCGGTCGAAGCGGACGGGGTAGGGGTCGATGCCCCGGTCGCGCATCGCGTCGAGCTTGGCGAGCCGGTGTGCGCGCTCCTCCTGGAGGAAGCGCGAGCTCTCGCCGTCACCGGCGGTCGCCTCCTGCTTCTGCTCGTCGGTGCTCATGCTTCCCGTCCCGTTACGGGGCCGCACTCTGACAGGATTCGGAAATGGCCGCCGGCAATCTCGACGCAGTCGTCGCGCAGGCCAAGATCGACCGCGGCCGCCTCGATTCCGCCGCGATCGGCCCGTTCAGCCTCACCGCGATCGGGATCGCCAGCGTGGTCGGGGCGGGGATCTTCGTGACGATCGGCGAGGCCTCGGCGGAATACGCCGGGCCGGGGGTGATCTTCTCGTTCATCCTCGCGGGGGTTGCGGCCGGGGTCACCGCGCTCTGCTACGCCGAGCTGGCGGCGATGGTGCCCGCCGCCGGGTCCACCTATTCCTACGCCTATGCGGTCTTCGGCTCCTTCCTGGCCTGGTTCATCGGCTGGGACCTGCTGCTCGAGTACCTGTTCGCCGCCTCGACGGTCGCCGTCGGCTGGTCCGGCTATTTCGTCAGCTTCCTCGGGAGCATCGGCGTCTCGGTCCCCCATGACCTCGTCAACCCGCCGTTCGGGGACGACACGGGCCTGCTCAACCTGCCGGCGCTTCTGATCGTCTTCGCGACCTGCGCGCTGCTCTACCTCGGCACCCGGGAGTCGACGCGCGCGAACAACGCGATGGTGGCGCTCAAGCTCGGTGTCCTGCTGCTCTTCGTCGGGGTCGGGGTCTTCTACGTCACCGGCTCCAACTGGGAGCCGTTCGTCCCGAAGAACGAGGGCGGCTTCGGCGACTACGGGATCACCGGCATCCTCCGGGCCGCCGGCGTCGTCTTCTTCGCCTACGTCGGCTTCGACGCCGTCTCGACCGCGGCCGCCGAGGCGCGCAAGCCGCAGCGGACGATCCCCTTCGGCCTGCTGGCGACGGTGTTGATCTCGACCGGCCTCTACGTCCTGATCGGGATCGTGATGACCGGGATGGTCCCGTACAGGTCGCTGAACGTCGCCGACCCGCTCGCGCTGGCGGTCCGCGAGGGGGGCGGAGCCCTCGAATGGCTCGAGTCGATGGTCTCCGCCGCCGCCGTCATCGGCCTCGCGGCGACGGTCCTCGTGACCTTCTACGGGCAGACCCGGATCTTCATGCGGATGTCGTCCGACGGGATGCTTCCCGACCGGCTCGGCAAGGTGAGCAAGCGGTTCGAGACGCCGACGACGGCCACGGTCGTCTGCGCGATCGCCGGCGCGGCAGTCGCGGCGCTGCTGCCGATCGACGTCCTCGGCGACCTCGTCTCGATCGGGACGCTGCTCTCGTTCACGATCGTCTGCTCCGGGGTGCTCGTGCTACGCCGTAAGCGTCCCGACCTCGAGCGTCCGTTCCGCGTCAAGGGCGTCTGGCTGGTCGCGCCGCTCGGAATCCTGTTCGCGGTAGCGCTGATGGCGACGCTGCCGGTGACGACCTGGATCCGGCTCGCCGTCTGGCTCGTGATCGGCCTCGCGATCTACTTCGCCTACGCCCGCCGCCGGACCGGCGAGCGGATGCGCCGGCTGGGC
>JAGQUO010000173.1 GCA_020438445.1 Solirubrobacterales bacterium | reverse complement strand
GAGGATGTCGGCGTTGAGCGTGTCGCTGCGGCGCGCCTCCTGGTAGGTGCTGCCGGAGAGCGCCGTCGCGACCTCGGGCCGGGTCGAGAAGTCGGTGCCGAGCTCGCCGTCGCCGGCGCTGTCGGCGATCAGCTCCCCGCTCGAGTCGGTGACGACGACCCGCCCGCGGACCGACTCGGCGGAGGTGTCGACGAGGCGCTGGAGAGTCGAGCGCTCGCCGGGGGCGAGCAGCTCGGGGGCGCTCGCCGCCAGCAGGTCGGCCTGGCTGGAGGCCTGGCTTCTGACCTCGGCGTCGACCCGGTCGCGGAGGCTGATCGCCAGCGGGACGCCGAAGGCGACGACCGCGAGCAGCAGCACGTAGGCGACCGCGAGCAGCAGGGTCCGCCGGGTCGTCATCGCTCCGCGAACCTGAACCCGACGCCGCGGACCGTCTCGATGTGGCGCGGAGCCGAGGGGTCGTCGCCGAGCTTGCGGCGCAACGCCCCGATGTGGACGTCGAGCGTCTTCGTCGAGCCGAACCAGTTCACGTCCCAGACGCGCGACATCAGGTCCTCACGGGTGACGACCCGGCCGGCGTTTCGCGCCAGCTCCGCGAGCAGGTCGAACTCCTTCCGCGTCAGCTCGAGCGGCTCGCCGGCGAGGGCGGCGGTCCGGGCGGCGACGTCGACCTCGAGCTCGCCGACGGCGAAGGCGGGCTCGAAGCGCCCCGCTCCGGGCTCGGCGGCGCGGGTGCGCCTCAGCACCGCGCGGATCCGGGAGACGACCTCGGCGCCGCTGAACGGCTTGACGACGTAGTCGTCGGCGCCCATCTCGAGTCCGACGACCCGGTCGAGCTCGCTCCCGCGCGCGGTCAGCATCACGATCGGCACGTCGGAGTCGCGGCGGAGGGCGCGGCAGACGTCGCGGCCGTCGCCGTCGGGAAGCGTCAGATCGAGGAGGACGAGGTCGGGCTCGATCCGCTCTGCCAGCTCCATCGCCTCGGCCGCGGTGCCGGCGACGACCGGCTCGAATCCCTCGCGCTCGAGCACCTTCGAGAACGGCGACGAGATCGCCTCCTCGTCCTCGACGAAGAGGATCGTGCCGCCGCTGGTGCCGCCGGGACCGTTCATGCCGGGATGACTGTAGAGCGGGCTCTGGGCGGCATCCAGAGCCGCCCGAAAGCTTGTCCAAGTCTTTACCCGGACCTTTCCGGCCGTTTCCGGGCCGCCCGCGAGAGTGGCCGCGATCACTTCAAGCCACCGAAGGAGAGAACGATCGTGGCCAGCAACATGAGAATGCGAATCGCGGCGGGGGCTACCGTCCTCGGGCTCGGCGGCCTCGCCGGCTACGCGCTCGGCTCCAACGACGGTCAGCAGGCCCAGGCGGGCTCGGCTGCCGCGCAGAAGCCGCCGAAGCCGAAGGTCCACACGCAGGTGGTCCACCGGACCATCCACGTGCGGCCGAAGCCGAAGAAGGAGAACGCCTCCGCCGGCTCCGGCGACGACTCCTCCGGCGGCTCGAGCTCCGCCCCGGCCCCGGCGGCCGCCCCGGCCCCGGCCCCGGCCGCCACGCCGGTCAGCAGCACCTCCTCCTACTCGCCTCCCTCGACCGGTTCGAGCGGATCGAGCTCCTCCGGCGGCTCGACCGGCGCGCCGCCCTCGACCCACACCAGCGGCAGCTCGGGTTCGAGCGGCGGCTCCTACGAGGGCGACGACGGCGGCGAGCACGAGGCCGAGCACGAGAGCGAGGGTGGCGATGACTGAGCAGGCCGTCCCGGCGACACCGACCCGCCCGCCGGCACGGCCGGCGGGGGCGGCGAGGAAGAAGCCCGGCGCGATGCCGACGGTGCTCCTCGCCCTCGCCACCTTCGCGGTGATCTTCGAGTTCCTCGCCTTCCAGCTCAACAACGGCAACGACCCCGCGCTCGGCAAGTCGGCGCCCGCCGCCAACGACCCGAAGGCCGCGAAGGTCGCCCGCCCGGTCGTCAACCGGCGGATCGTCAAGACCCGCGTCGTCCACCTGCCTCCGAAGCAGTCGGCGACGAGCTCGGCGGTTCCCGTCTCGAGCTCGGGCTCGTCGGGCTCGAGCTCGGCGGCGAGCACGGTGACGAGCTCCGCGCCCGCCCCCGCCCCGGCGGCTGCTCCCGCACCCGCCCCGGCCCCGGTCACGTCGAGCTCATGAGCGGCGCCGACGCGACATTCCGGGCGATGGGCTCCGAGATCCGGCTGATCGTCGGCGAGGGCGGACTCGATCCGGTCGATGCCGTCGCCGCCGCCAAGGGGTTCATCGAGGACTTCGAGCAGTGCCTGTCGCGCTTCCGGCCCGACAGCGAGCTCTGCGCCCTCAACGCCTACGTCGGCGACGTGGTCCCCGCCTCGCCGCTCCTGCGCGACGCGGTCGCCGCCGGCATCGCCGGCGCGGAGCGGACCGGGGGCCTGGTCGACCCGACGCTCGTCGGCGCCATCGAGGACGCCGGATACGTCGACTCCCGCGAGGGCGCGGTCCCGGTCGACCTGCGGACGGCGCTGTTGATGGCTCCCGGGCGCGCTCCGGCCCGCCCCGATCCGGCCCGGCGCTGGGCGATGATCGAGGTCGACGAGAGCGCCGGCGTGATCCGGCGCCCGGTCGGGGTCCGCTTCGACAGCGGCGGCATCGGCAAGGGCCTCGCCGCCGACCTGCTCGCCGAGCGCCTCGCCGGGCAGACGCGGTTCGTGATCGGCTGCGGCGGCGACCTCCGGGTCGGCGGCACGCTCCCGGATCGCCAGGAGGTCCTCGTCGAGCACCCGATCACGGGCGCCCAGGACCAGCGCATCTTCCTCGAGGACGGCGCCGTCGCGACATCCGGCATCAACGTCCGGGTCTGGCGCCGCGAGGACGGTCGCTGCGCCCACCACCTGATCGATCCGCGGACCGGCGAGCCCGCCTGGACCGG
>JAGQUO010000172.1 GCA_020438445.1 Solirubrobacterales bacterium | reverse complement strand
ATCGATCTCGGGCTCGCCCTCGTCGCGGCCTGGTTCGCCGACGTCGCGGCGGTCGGGGAGGGCGCCGGCGACGCGATCCGGAACGTCGACCGGCGCGAGCCGCTCGAAGCTGACGCACGGCGCCTCGACAGGTTCGCCGCCCGGCGTGCAGCGGAGCTCGCCATGGGCACCCGCCGGCGGCTGCAGGTGAACGTCAACGAGGACCTGGCGCTGGATGCGCTGTTCCACCGGGTCGCGGCGCTGTCCCACGAACCAGGGGCGGTCGTCTAGAAAGGAGCCATGGCGGCCTCCGCTCAGCCACCCACGGGTCCGGTACCGCCGGAGTTGCCGGTCACGGCCGACCGGCCCGCGATCCAGCCGATCCGCAAGCAGCGCCCCTTCGGGGTCCGGCTCTGGCTCGGGCTGATGTTCTCCGCGATCGGCATCCTCACCGGCGCCACCGTCTACATCGTCGTCGCCGGCTCGAGCGAGGGAGCGGCCGAGAGCCGGACGGCCGACCTCGCCGTCGGCCGGACGCTGCGGGTGCGCGAGAAGGTCGAGCCGCAGCTCCCGGAGGGCCGGATGACCAAGGCCAACGCGCCGGTCGAGGTGCTCCGCGAGAACCGCCCGATCGGAGAGTTCCGGGGGTGGCTCTACAACAACCCGCCGGCGAGCCGGCCGAAGCTCGTCAGCCCCGCGACCGTCGCCGGCCTCAACATCGGCACCGTGCGAGGTCGGGCCGAGGCGGTCCGGACCGCCCTCGCCGGAGACCTCTACGTCAACTCGGACCTGCCGGAGAACCGGACGATGGTCGCCGCCGTCCTCGTCAACGACAACGGCGTCAAGGGCGTCCTGCTGTCGATCTCCGAGCAGCCCGAGGAGGTGCAGTCGGCGCTGCAGGCGCTCGCCGGCCAGCGGCTGACGGCGCTGATCGTCTCCGTCCTCGTCGCCGGGCTGATCGGCTTCCTCGTCGCGAGCCTGATCACCTCGCGGGTCAAGCGCCTGGCCTCGGCGGCCGGCGAGCTCGCCGAGGGGCACCTCGACACGCCGGTCTACCCGAGTGGACGCGACGAGATCGGCGACCTCGGCCGAACCCTCGACTCGATGCGGATCGCGCTCGCCGAGACCTTCGACGCGCTCTCGTCGGAGCGCGACCGCCTGTCGGCGATCTTCACCTCGCTCGACGAGGCGGTCATCGTCGTCGACCCCGACGGCGACGTCCGCTTCGCCAACCCGGCCTCGGCGGAGCTGATCGCCGAGGACGGGACCGTCGTCGACGCCCTGCGGCCGTGGATCCGCCGCGCCACCCACCGCGGCAGCGCCGAGAGCGACCACGTCCGGATCGGTGAGCGCGTCTACGCGATCGGCGCCCGCTACCTGCCCGCCGAGCGGTCGGCGCTGCTCGTCGTCCGCGACCGGACCGACGAGCTCCGCCGCGATCAGGCCGAGCGCGAGTTCGTCTCCAACGCCGCGCACGAGCTCCGCAACCCGATCGCCGGGATGTCGGGGGCGATCGAGGTGCTGCGCTCGGGCGCGAAGGACGATCCCGATGCGCGCGATCACTTCCTCGACCGCCTCGCGACCGACGTCGACCGGGTCAGCCGGCTGACCAAGGCGCTTCTGACCCTCGCCCGGATGGAGGCGATCGGCGAGGGCGAGGCCGACGTCGTCAGCGTCGACATCGCGATCACCGAAGCGGTCGGCGCGCTCGAGGTTCCCGAGGACGGCGTCGAGCTCGAGACCGACGTCGAGCCCGACCTCGTCGCCGGCGCCGACCCGGTACTGCTGCGCCAGGTCCTGATCGGCCTGCTGACGAACGCCTTCAAGCACACTCCCGCCCCCGGCACGGTTACGCTTCGGGCGCGCTTGGAGAACGGTGACAGAGTCGTGATCGAGGTCGAGGACACCGGGACGGGAATCCGCGCCGACGAGAAGGACCGCGTGTTCGACCGCTTCTACCGCGGCAGCGGATCGCTCGAGCGCGAGGGCTTCGGGCTCGGCCTCGCGATCGCCAAGCGCATGGTGGACGTCATGGGCGGCGAGATCAGCGTCGACTCCGACGAGGGCAGGGGCAGTACCTTCCGGGTCGAGCTCCGGGCCGCTGAGCCGACCTCGACGCCGGTAGCGTGAGCGTGATCCTGACCCTCGAGATCTGTCAATGGGAGTGAACGAATGAAGAGGTCGATGTGAGCAGCGGACGGATCCTGGTCGCCGACGACGAGCCGTCGGTCCGCGAGTCGGTGGGCTACGCCCTCGAGCAGGAGGGCTTCGCGGTGACGATCGCGACCGACGGTGACGACGCCGACGACAAGCTCGGCACCGGCGAGGTGCCCTTCGACCTCCTGGTCCTCGACATCATGATGCCGGGGCGCAGCGGCCTCGACCTCTGCCGTGACATCCGCGGCCGCAGCGCCGTTCCGATCATCCTGCTGACCGCGAAGGACGCCGAGGTCGACAAGGTCGTCGGGCTCGAGGTCGGCGCCGACGATTACGTCACCAAGCCCTTCAGCGTCCGCGAGCTGCTCGGCCGCGTCCGCGCCCAGCTCCGCCGCCGCGAGCTCGACCGCGCCTCCACCGTCGAGGGCGGCTCGAGCACGGTCGACGCGGGCGACGTCTCGATCGACCTCGCCCGCCACCTCGTCACCGTGCGGGGGGAGCCGGTCAACCTGACCCGCTCCGAGTTCCAGGTCCTCCGCCTGCTCGCCGAACGCCCCGGCCAGGTCTTCAGCCGCCTCGAGATCATGGAGGAGCTCTGGCAGTCGGAATTCTCCGGCGACGTCCGCGCCTGCGACGTCCACATCTCGAACCTGCGGCAGAAGATCGAGCGCGACCCCCAGGACCCGGAGCTCGTCGTCACGGTGCGCGGGATCGGCTACAAGCTGGTGGAACCGGAGTAACGCGTGGTCGGGCGGTACGCGCCCTCCCCGACCGGCGAGCTCCATCTCGGCAACCTGCGGACGGCGCTGCTCGCCTGGCTCTTCGCCCGCTCGGCGGGCTCCGCGTTCATGCTGCGGATCGAGGACATCGACGCCGACCGCGTCCGCGAGGAGTACGTCGGCGCCCAGCTCGACGACCTCGCCTCGCTGGGCATCGACTGGGACGGCGA
>JAGQUO010000171.1 GCA_020438445.1 Solirubrobacterales bacterium | reverse complement strand
AACGTGAACCCCTTCGTCGTCTGGTTCTGGCTCGGCGTGATCGTCGCCGTCGGCGGCGCCCTCTTCGCGATCTGGCCGGCCCCCGAGGGCAGGCGCCGCCGGGTCGGCGACGTCTACGGCGCCCGCCTCGCGCGCGAGCTGAACAGCGCCCAGTGAGCGAGGGCCCCGTGCTCGAGGTCCTGCTCGCGATCCTGCTCCTCGCCGCGGTTGCGGCCTGGATCTCGGTGCCGCTCCGCCGCTCGACGGCGCCCGTCGAGCCCGGTCTCGAGGATCCGGTGATGGCGGAGCTCGAGGCCCGCAAGCAGGCGAAGTACCGGGAGATCCGCGACACCGAGCTCGATCACGCCCAGGACAAGCTCTCGGACGAGGAGTTCGCCCGCCAGGACGCCGAGCTGCGACGCGAGGCGATCGAGATCCTGAAGGAGATCGATGCAGCCGAGGCGGAGCGGTCCGGCTAGACTGGCCTGCTCAGATGCAGACGCTTCTCGGAATCTTCCAGGTACTCGTCTCGGTCGTTCTCGTGTTCCTGATCCTGCTCCACTCGGGCAAGGACGCCGGCCTCTCCGGCGCCTTCGGGATCGGAGGCGGCGGCAGCTCGTTCGGAGGCGGCTCGCTCGTCGAGCGCAACCTCGACCGCTGGACGATCTTCTTTGCGGTGTTGTTCGTCGTCAACACGATCGTCCTGCTCAAGATCTGAGCGCTTCCGCGACGGCGGCCGTACGCCCGCCGCGCGCACGGCCGTCCTCGTTCTCGTCGCTCTCGCCGTCTGGCTGATCGGCTGCGGCGGCAGCCCCACTTCCGGGACCGGGGGCAGAGCCGGTGAGCTCGAGCCGGGTGGGACGCTGACGGTCGCCGTCGCCGGCGACGTCGCCACGATCGACCCGCTGCGCGTCTCGACGCGTACCGAGCGGCTCGTTTCCCGCCAGGTCTACGAGCCGTTGCGTACCTGGCAGACCGGCCCCTTCGGCGAGGCCAAGCGGCGTCCCGGGCTGGCCCGGACGGTGCGCCCGAGCCCCGACGCCTCCGTCTGGACGGTCGTCCTCCGCGACGGCGTCGAGTTCCAGGACGGCGAGCCCCTCGACGCCGATGCCGTCCTGCTCAACGTCGATCGCTGGACGAGCGGCGGCGCTGCCCCGCCGCTGCCGCGGCTCTCGGCGGACTCGCCGCGGCCGGGACGGGTCCGGTTCATCCTCGCCCGGCCCTCCGAGGACTTCGGCGATGCGCTCGCCGACCCTCGTCTGGCCATCGTCGCGCCGGGCGCGCTGATCGGGCTCGGCAGGGGCGGGCTGGGCACGGATGCGGCAGGCACCGGCCCGTTCGAGTACCGCGATCGCGGCTCGGGCTCGATCCTGCTCGCGCGGAACGCCGCCTGGTGGGGCAGCGATCTGGGGCTCGGCCCGGGCGTCGACCAGATCGACTTCCGGATCGACCGCGTCGCCGGGCACCGGCTTGCGGACCTGCTTTCCGGCGCGGTTCAGATCGCGGACGATCTCGGCCGCAGGGCCCGCGATCGCATCGGCGCCGCGCCGCTGGTGACGACGGTGCCGGGCCGCGCCGCGACCGTCGGGATCGAGCGCTCCGTCCGGGGCATGGAGGCGGCCTCGGCCGCGCAGTCGCTCGCCGACGTCTGGCTGACGGACCTGCGCTGATCCCGGGTTCTATCACCGGGGCACGAGCACGGTCCGGGGGCTTTCCCACCTTGTTGATCGGGTGACTCGACATACGTCCCCGGCAGGTGCTACTGTGCCGCGCTCTTGTTCACCAAACCAATCGAAAAGGTCAAGATGGAATCCAAGACATCGAAGCGCGGGCGAGCCCTCCGGGCGTCCCTCACGGCCTCGGCCGCGGTCGTTCTGGGAGCCGGAGTCACCGCATGCGGCGGGTCGGACTCGAGCGCCGAGGCTGGCACGGGATCGAGCGGAACCGTCGCCGGCGACGTCGCCCTGGTCGCCTACTCGACCCCGCAGGACGCCTACGAGAAGGTCCTCGAGCCCGGCTTTCAGGCGGGCGACGGCGCCGGCGTCGAGTTCTCGAACTCGTTCGGCGCCTCGGGCGATCAATCGCGCGCCGTCGAGGCGGGCCAGCCGGCCGACCTCGTCCACTTCGCGATCGAGCCCGACATGAGCCGGCTCGTCGACGCCGGGCTGGTCGATTCCGGCTGGCAGGACAACAAGTACGACGGCGTCGTCGAGGAGTCAGTGGTGGCCTTCACCGTTCGCAAGGGCAACCCGAAGGACATCCGGGACTGGGACGACCTCGTCCGGGACGACGTCGAGGTGATCACGCCGAATCCGTTCACCTCGGGCGGCGCCCGCTGGAACATCATGGCCGCCTACGGCGCTCAGCTGAACCAGGGCAAGTCCGAGGAGGAGGCGCTCCAGTACGTCGCCGACATGCTCGCCAACACCGGCGTTCAGGACCCGAGTGCGTCCGATGCGCTGGCCACGTTCAGCTCGGGCAAGGGCGACGTCCTGATCAGCTACGAGAACGAGGCGATCCGGGCCCAGAACGCCGGCGAGGAAGTCGACTACGTGATCCCGGACGACACGATCCGGATCGAGACGGTCGGCGCGGTCACCTCGGACGCTCAGAGCCCCGAGGCCGCGCAGGCGTTCCTCGACTACCTCTGGTCCCCGGAGGGCCAGCAGCAGTGGGCCGACGAGGGCTACCGGCCGGTCGACCCACGGGTCCTGAAGGAGAACGAGGACGAGTTCCCGACTCCGAAGGGCCTGTTCGACATCGAATCGCTCGGTGGCTGGGATGAGGTCACCACCGAGTTCTTCGATCCCGAGAACGGCTCGGTCGCCGAGATCGAGCGCAACCTCGGAGTGAGCACCGGCTGATGAGCGGCAGCGCTCAGCCGGCGGCAGTCAGTCTCCCGAGGCCGGCCTTCAGGCCGCGCCTCGGGAGCGCGCTGCTGTCGAGGGGGATCGTCGTCACGTGGCTCAGCATCATGGTGCTGATCCCGCTGGCGGCGGTCGTCTTCCGGTCATTCGACGACGGTCTCGGCTCGTTCTGGGACTACGCGACAAACCCGCAGGCGCTCGACGCGCTGAAGCTGACCGTGCTCGCGGCGCTCGGCGTGACGGTGATCAACGTCGTCGTCGGCACCGCGATCGCCTGGGTCCTCGTCCGCGACGACTTCCCCGGCAAGAAGCTCATCGACTCGATGATCGATCTGCCGTTCGCGTTGCCGA
>JAGQUO010000170.1 GCA_020438445.1 Solirubrobacterales bacterium | reverse complement strand
GCCGCGGACCGATCTCGCTGCGCCCGACCCGATGCGCTCGATGCGCTCGCTCGCCCTGCGCGAGATCCGCCGCGTCAACCGCCTGTGGACGCAGACGATCCTCGCCCCGGTCGTCTCCTCGGCGCTCTTCATCCTCGTCTTCGGGCTCTCGCTCGGCAGCCGGATCAAGTCGATCGAGGGGTTCGAGTACGACGTCTTCATCGTCCCCGGGCTGATCGCGATGGCGATGGCGCAGGCCGCGTTCTCAAACAACTCCTCGACGCTCCTGCAGGCTCGCAACGACCGCTACATCAACGACGTCCTCGCCTCGCCGATGCACCCCTGGCAGATGAACCTCGGCTACGCGGTCGGCGGCTTCTTCCGCTCGCTCGCGATCGGGCTGGCGCTGATCGTGATCGCACTGCCGCTCACCGGCGTCCCGATCCACAACCCCGTGGCGCTCGTCGCCGCCGTCGTCCTGCTGGTCGGGCTCTTCTCGGCGCTCGGGACGGTGGTCGGGATCTACGCGCAGACCTTCGACCACCACTCGTTCATCAACAACATCCTGATCCTGCCGCTGACCTTCCTCGGCGGCGTCTTCTACTCGATCGACATCCTGCCCTCGCCCTGGCAGGAGATCTCCCACCTGAACCCGATCTTCTACATGGTCAATGCCGTGCGCTACGGGTTCCTGGGAACGAGCGACGTCAACATCTGGCTGTCCTTCGGAGTCACCGCGGTGATCGCAGCGGGGATGGTCGTCTGGTCGCAGCGGCTGTTCAGCACCGGTCACAAGCTCAAGCCTTAGGTCGCGCGTTCGGCGTCGGGTCGCCTCGCCGACCCTGACCACCAGCCCCACAACTCCCCGACCCCCTCGACGGGCTGGGGCTCGGTGAGTTACGCGGCTCCCAGCACCGGTTTCGCCGCGAACCCCACCGGCACCCGAGGGCTCGGTGACTTACGGGGGTTGCGGTGGGGGAGTGGGGCAGAAGGGCAAACTGGCGGTATGCCTGAGGGCGACACGATCCACCGGGCCGCGCGGAAGATCCACACCGCCCTCGCCGGCCGCGAGCTGCAGGTCGCCGACGCTCCGAACCCCCGCTCCCCGATCCACAACCGCTCCGGGGAGCTCGCCGGTGCCACCCTCGAGCGCGCCGAGGCGCGCGGGAAGCACCTGCTCCTGCACTTCTCCGGCGACCGCGTGATCCACAGCCATCTGGGGATGAACGGGCGCTGGTTCGTGCGCGCCGACGGCCGCCTGCCCCACGGCAAGCCGTGGCTCGTCCTGGCCTCCGGTCGCGCGGTCGCGAGCCAGAGCGGCGGCAAGATCCTCCGGCTCGTGTCCGCCTCTCGCGCCCGCAACGACCCCTTGCTCCTGCAGCTCGGGCCCGACCCGCTACGGCCGGAGTTCGATCCCGAGGCGGCCGCGGCGCGCGTCCTCACCTACGCGCCGAGCGCGACGATCGGCGAGGCCCTCAACGACCAGTCGCTGATCGCCGGGATCGGCAACGTGATCCGGATCGAGGCTCTGTTCCTGCCGGGCGTGTCGCCCTGGCGCCGGGTCGGCGACCTGAGCGAGGAGGAGGCGCGCAAGATCGTCGAAGCCGCGAGCTGGGTCATGGAGACGTCGATGAAGCGGGGCTCTCGGCCGAAGCAGATCTACGGACGCTCGCGGGCGCCATGCCCTCGTTGCGGTGGCCGCATCCGCGTCCACGGCCAGGGTGACGAAAACCGGGTCACCTTCTGGTGCGAGGGCTGCCAGAGATAGCGCGCCGGGATGCAGCGCGGGACCGGCGCCTCGGGGGTATCTTTTCGCGCGGAGGAATGGGAATCGACGCTGGAGGGACGGATGCCTGACGAGCAGCAGTTCATCGATTTCGAGCAGGTGATGCTCGAAGCGGAGAGCAAGTCGCCGGGAAGGCGTCCAGCTTCGCGACGGCGGCGCGGGTTCGGCCGGGGCGCGCGAGTCGCCGTGGCGGCGGCAGCGCTGACCGCGCTCGTCGCCCCGCTTGCGGCATCCGCGGCCAAGGGCGGAGACGACGATGCTCCGCAGAGCTTCGCGGGCCCGATTCGCGTCAGCGCGACCGGTGACACCTACAGCCTGCGCGCCCGCAACACGGGCGGCGGCGGCGCGGCGCGGCTGAGCTGCCGACGGGGTGAGGGCGACGCCTGCCTTCTCGTCAACAACCGCGACGGCGGTCCCGCCGCGCGCTTCGTAGGCGGCAAGAAGGCGCCGCCATTCGAGGTCGGCTCCAGGGTCCGGGTCGACGGGTTGAATGCCGATCGCCTCGACGGCCGCACCGCGTCGGACATCGTCGAGGACGCGATTGAGCTCGGCGCCGGCTCGCGCACCCCGTCCGGTCCCGCCGGCGGCGACCTGACCGGCACCTACCCGGACCCCCAGATCGCCGCGAACGCGGTCGGCAGCGACGAGATCGCCGACGACGCCGTGACGCAGGACCAGATCGCCGACGACGCCGTGACCCCCGATCAGATCGCGACAGACGCCGTCGGCGGCGGCGAGATCGCCAACGGCGCTGTCGGCTCCGACGAGATCGCGAACTGCTCGATCACCGACGCCGACGTAGCCGCAGCGAACATCGACGGCGCCGCCGGAACGCCCTCGCTGCGCACCCTCGGCACCGGCGCCGGGCAGGCCGCCGCGGGTAACGACCCCCGCTTCAGCGACTCGCGGACGCCGACCGGCGCAGCGGGCGGTGACCTGACGGGCACCTACCCGAACCCGACGCTCGGCACCGGCTCGATCGACTCCGTCGGCCTGTTCACCGCATCCCTGCAGGACGGCGCCGCCGGCACGACGACGCTGCGCTCGCTCGGCACGGGCGCCCAGCAGGCCGCCGCGGGCAACGACCCGCGGTTGAGCAACTCGCGGACGCCGACCGGCGCCGCGGGCGGAAGCCTCAACGGCACCTACCCCAACCCTGGTATCGCGAACGGCGCCATCGGCTCCGACGAGGTCGCCGACGGCAGCCTGACGATGAACGACATCGCCGCGCTCAACTCTTCGGTCTCGATCAGCAGCCCGATTTCCATCGGCGCTCACAGCTGCGCCGAGTTCGCCGGCACCTCCGGCGATGTCACCGCCGACGACGTGATCGAGATCTACCCGATGATCGACGATGCGGGCTTCCCCCCGGGCATCATCTGGGTCGCGGGTACGCAGGATGGCGACACGACGATCAAGTTCCGGGCGTGCAACATCACCGCTGGGGCGTTGAACGTGAGCGGCAGCATGCCGATCTCGATC
>JAGQUO010000169.1 GCA_020438445.1 Solirubrobacterales bacterium | reverse complement strand
CGCACCGGCTCCTCCGAGAAGGAGGAATGGAGCGTGCGGAAGGAACGCTACGTCGAGGGCATCGCCGGCAAGCCGGTCGAGGCCGTCCGCGTCTCCATCGCCGACAAGCTCCATAACGCGCGGATGATCGTCGCCGACCACCGGGTCGTGGGCGACGAGCTCTGGGACCGCTTCACCGCTGACGGCCCGCAGACCCTCTGGTACTACGAGGCGCTGATCGACGCGTTCGGCGCCCGTCGCAACGATCTCGGGCCCGGCGCGATCGCCGCGCTCGACGAGCTCCGGCGGACGGTGGAAGGGATGCGGGAGATCGTCGTCGCCGGCTGAGCGGGGACTCACTTCACCGTGAGCGACCACTTCGACATCGACGCCTTCGTCGACCGGATCAGCCCCGAAGAGCGTGAGCTCTGGGACCGGTGGTGCTCCGACGAGGCGGTCCCAGGCAGCACCGACGGGCCACTCGTGCGCCTCTGGTCCTTCGGCCACATCTGCATGCTCGAGCTGGGCTCGGCCTCCGCCGCCCTCAAGGAGGCGCTCGACCGCCACAGCGACGATCTCGAAGCCATCCGCATCTACAAGGACCGGCGGATCGCGGCGGAGAGTGGGAAGCGCAGCGGATGATGCGGCGCGCGGTCACAGCCTTTCCACATCTCGTTAACGACTCGGTGAAGCCCGACACCCCTGTCGTTCGTAGCTTCGGCCGATGCAGGTCGAGACCGTTGCCGCGCCGGCGCCCGCGCGGCGCTTCACCTGGGGGATGGAGCTGGACGCGGGGCAGCGAGCCGCGCTCCGCGACGTCCTCACAGCGCTGCTCGTTTCGCGCCTTCTGATCTGGGTCGTCGGCGTCGCGGTCGCGCTCGCCTTCACTCCCGACGCGGTCCGGCTCGCCCACGTCGACCCCGCCGGTTGGACCTCCCCCTTCGACTCCGCGGCGCTCAACGCGCTCGTCGCTCCCGGCGCCCGCTTCGACTCGGCCTGGCTGCTCGAGGTCGCCAACCACGGATACGAGGCTCCCGGCACCCCCGCCTTCTTCCCGCTCTACCCGGCGCTGACGGCGGCGGGCGGCTGGCTGTTCGGCTCCGATGTCCTCGCCGGTCTGCTGCTCTCCGCCCTTGCGAGCGTCGGCGCCATCTACCTGCTCCACCGCCTCGTCGCGCTCGACTTCGGGACCGACATCGCCCGCCGCACCGTCTGGATCGTCGCCTGCCTCCCAACCTCCTTCACCCTGACCGCCCTATATACGGAGGCGCTCTTCCTGCTCCTGAGCGTCGGGGCGATCTACGCGGTGCGGCTCGGCCGCTGGCAACTGGCGGCGGTTGCCGGAGCGCTGGCCGCGACCACGCGCAGCGCCGGCGTGCTCCTCGCCCTCCCGCTGCTGATCCTCTATCTCTGGGGCCCGCGGGCCGACCGCCCTCCCGACCGGATCCCGGGCGGGCTGGTTCCCAGTTACCGGCTCCGGCCCGGGGTCCTCGCGGCCGCGGCGCCGTTGCTCGGCGTCCTCGGTTTCGTTGCCTTCATGGTGATCTCTCGCGGCGAACCGCTCGCGATGCTCGACGCGCAGCAGCTCTGGGAGCGGTCCTTCGAACCGCTCACCGCCATCCCGCCGGCGCTTGTGGCGGCCGGAACCGGGCTCGTGGATCTCGTCGCGGGGACGCACCTGTTCGCCCACTCGCCCAATCCGCGCGGGATGGGCGCGGTGAACCTCTTCCTGCTGGGCGCGTTCGCGCTCAGCGCGTGGCTTGCGGTGCGCTCGATCAGGCTGCTCCCGCCCGCCTACACCGCCTACGCATTCGCCAGCCTGGCGCTGCCGCTGACCTCACCGGCGCTCGAGCAGCCGCTGATGTCGATCGCCCGCTTCGCGATGGTCGCGTTCCCGCTGTGGATCACCGCCGCGCTGCTGCTGGACGGGGAGCGCTGGCGCCGTGCGCTCGCTGTCTCGCTGACTCTGCTCGCGGTGAGCACGGCGTTGTTCGCCGGCTGGGCCGTGGCTCCCTGAGACGCGGCGCCGCGCTGGCCGCCGCTCAGTACTCCTCGGCCACCTCGATCCAGGGCACGTCTTCGCCCTCGCTGATCTGCCGGGCGATCGCGCGGAAGCGCTGTAGGTCCCCGCGCACGGCCGGGGTCGAGATGTAGTCCTCGCTAGGGACGATCCTGACGCGATCGAGGGTGAGCCTGTCGGAGTCCCAGCAGGCGCCGATGGTCGGGTCGCTGTGCTGCGGCGGACCGTCGCCGCCGGAGTGGTTGCGCAGCGCGTAGATGACGCGGTCGAGTTGCACGTCGTTCAGGCCGTGGTCGATCCGGGCCTCGAGGATCGCGGCCGCGCGGTTGCCGTGGTCGGGGTCGTAGCGGTCGTTGTGCCGCTGGGTGTCGTGGAGGGCGGCGAAGACGAAGACCGATCGGGCGTGGGCGCGGGGTGCGTGGTTGAGGATCACCGCGCCGGTGCGGGCGACAGCGCGCCAGTGCTTGGGACCGTGCAGGTGGGAAGCGAGGGCGATGTCGGTCGCGAGAGATTCGGCTTCGGCGGCGAGGTCCGCGAGCGAGGCGGGGTGGTGGTGGGGAGGGTGTGTCATGGGCGATGTCTCGGGCGAGCGCTCGGGGTACTGGGTAGCGTGACGACCCATGAGCGTCCTCGCACACTTCACCCCGACCGAGATCCCCGGAACGCTCGCCGTGCTTCTGCTCGGCATCTCGCTGGGGGCTCTCGTGGTCGCGCGGCGGTCGGCGTCGCGCTCGATGCTGATCGTCCTCGTCTCGCTCGGCGTGTTCGCGGTGCTCGGCTACACCGGTGATGCGCGCGGCTGGCCCGAGGGCGTGCGGATCACGATCGACGGGATCTTCATGCTGCACGCGTTCGTCCTCGCCACGCTCGCCCTGCGTCCGATCGCCGGCGCTGATCCGGCGCGGAATTGATCCTCATCTGACCCAGAATTGACACGGGGCGTTTCCCACGTGTGACATGAGGTCGGCCACGATCGATGCATGGCCGAAACCCCATTTCCATTCGACGGGCTGGACCTCGAGCCGACACCGGCACAGGCCCGCCTGATCCGCAGCTTCCGTGACCTGGTCGAGCGCTACGGGATCGACGAGCCCGACATCATCCAGCCCCGCCCGGGCAAGTCCGGCACGATCGAGGTCTTCTGGGTCCGCCAGAAGGTCTGCGTGATCGTCGAGTCGGAGGCGCAGATCGAGTCGATGTTCGAGCTCGCAGCCGAGCAGGAGGCCGCTTGAGTCCGGCCAGGCGTGATGCGATGATGCCTGCATGCGAACCACAGTGACGCTTGACGATGACATCGCAGCGCGTCTGCGCGACGTCGCCCATGAGCGAGGCGTCCCGTTCAAGAT
>JAGQUO010000168.1 GCA_020438445.1 Solirubrobacterales bacterium | reverse complement strand
CCTCGGCTCGGCGGCGGAGCTCTTCCTGTCTCTCGCCTCCACCCACCCGATGGTTCGCGCCCTCTCGACCCCGGAGGGCGAGGGGCTCGTCGCGCTGGCGACCGTCCGCGGCGGCGAGCTCCTGATCGGGATGACCGACCGCCTCAGCGAGCTGATCACCGCCAACTGGCCCGACGTCGATCCCGAGGGCGCACGACTCCTCGCCGCGACGCTCGTTCGGCTCGCGATCTCCCACGCGGTCCTTCCCACCGGCCCGCCCGAGGAGACCGCAGCGGACATCGTGGCGATCCTCGGCCCCTACATCGACGAGCTGCTGACCTGAGCGGGCCGGCTAAGGGCCGATCAGCTCGTCGCTTCGCGCACCGTGCAGCGCAGCACCTGACGAGGGCGGGTGCCGCGGAGGACGGCGCAGGTGTATCCGGCGGCTCTGCCGGGCTTCATCCACTTCTCCCGCTTGCCTCCCCGCGAGAGCCGTAGCTGGAACCTGATCCGGGTGCGATCACCCTCCTGCGGCGCGCTCTCGTCCACCGGCGTGTAGCGCATCATCACCGCGAAGGGCGCCGACGGGGCGCCGAAGTGGTGCTCGTCGATCAGCGTGCCGCCGCAGTAAAGCTCGCCGACGCCACGCACGTCGGTGATCTTCATCGTGCAGTCCTCGACGACGAAGCCGTAGACGGTCGGGTGCGAGGTGGTCGTGACATCGCATTGACCGCCCCCGTCGGTCCTGGGCATAAAGCCAAAGGCGGAAGCGGTAGCCGCCGCCGCAAGCGAAAGCCCCAACATGAAGGCGAGCAGAACCGATCCGATCGCGCGTCTCCTCATTCCGGTCAATGTAGCCGCGGCTTCGCGGGGACGCAAGCGGCTGGTCGCGGTAATCGCAGTTGCCGGGTGGGAGCCCCGCTCACCGCTCTGCGCCTCGGCCCGCGATCGGCCCGCGATCGCAGCCTCGCGCCTAATCTCTGCGCCGATGCGCCGGATCGCCATCGGCCTCGCCGCCCTCGCCACAACGCTGACCGCCGCAGCCTTCGCGGGCGGGATCCTCCAGCCGAGCAGCGCCGCTGCGATGGGAGCCCCGACCTTCGTGCCGGCGGACGCGATCGACCCGGGCGACCTCTCCCCGTGCGCCCGCAAGCACGTGCCGCCGCGGCTGCGCTGCGGGAAGATGCGGCTTCCCTACGAAGCTGCCGATCCGTCGCTCGGCTCGCTGCCGATCGCCTTCGCGGTGCGGCCGCGGCTCGACCGATCGAAGCCGAGTCGCGGCGCGGTGATCGCGGTCGAGGGCGGGCCGGGCTACGGGTCGATCGGGAGCGCCCGCACCTACGTGAATCTGCTCGGCGAGCGGCTCGATCACCGCGATCTGCTCGTCGTCGACGCGCCCGGCACCGGCGCTTCGCGGGCGCTCGACTGCCGCCTGCTGCAGTCCGGGCGCGCCGATGACGACACCGGGGTCGCCGCCTGCGCCCGCTCGCTCGGCGAGCGCTGGCACTCCTACCGCACCCAGGTCGCCGCGGACAACATCGACACGATCCGCAAGGCGCTCGGCTACGAGGACGTGCAGGTCTACGGCGACTCCTACGGCACCTATCTCGCCCAGTCCTACGCCTTCCGCCACCCCGACGGCCTCAGCGCCCTGGTCCTCGACAGCGCCTACCCGGTGCGCGGGGAGAGCGGCTGGTACCCGAGCGTCTGGCGCACCGGCATCCGCGGCCTCTCGATCGCCTGCCGCCGCTCGACCGAATGCCACGGTGACGCCGGCGCCCGCCTCGCCCGATTCGTGAAGCTGCTGCGGAAGACGAAGCTCGGCGTCGGCCCGCTGCTGAACCGGATCGGAGCGGTGGGCTACTCCCCTCCCGACTCCTACCTCAAACTCGACGCCGCGATCAGCGCCTACCTCCGCGGCAACACCGCTCCCTACGAGCGCATGATCGCTCCCGGCCGGGTCGGCTACGGCAAGCCCGGCGCCTACTCCCACGGGGAGGAGCTCGCGGTGAGCTGCAACGACTACCCGATGATCTGGGACAAGGCCGCGAGCTACCCAGAGCGCCAGGCGCAGCTGCTTGCGAGCGTCAACTCCTACCCGCAGGACGCCTTCGCGCCGTTTACCCCGGCCGAGATCGCACTCAGCAACGACGTCCTCTACCGCGAGTGCCTCGGCGCGCCGGTCCCGAACGCGCTGTATCAGCCGCCGGTCACCGCCACGATGCCCGCGCCAGACGCGCCGACCCTCGTCGTCATCGGCGAGCTCGACAACGTCACCTCACCGGCCGAAGGGCGCGCCACCGCGGCGCTCTTCCCGAACGCGGAGACGTACCTATTCCGGGGCGGCGGGCACGTGGCCTCGCTGTACGGCCGCAACAACCCGGGCGCGAAGCGGATCCGCGCGTTCCTGAAGCTGCACGGCTAGGCGCCGAGGCTCGCGCGCGCGGAAGGCGCGTCACGCACTCGTTTCACGACGAGTGGTCCAACCTGGCGGAAATACCGCCATGTCAGACCACTCGATGAGGAAACCGGGAGCGAGCACCGTCCGGAGACGCCGTGGGGCGAGGCGGCGCGCGGTGCACCGTCCGGAGAGCCGTGGGGCGAGGCGGCGCGGTGTACCTAGAGGGACGCCGTGAGTCGGGGAGGCGGAGCCACGACACGGCCGAGATCCCGGCCCCCGGCCCGCGCTACGGCGCCGTCAGACCCTCGGCCCGCGCGGCGGCGCCCTCGCGGCGGCCGCCCGTCGGGGCGGCTCCGCCCTCATCGCGCGTGAGCCGGTGCGCGAGGTAGACGGGGATAATCGAGATCAGGATCACCAGGACCGCGACCACGTTCACCACCGGCAGCTGGTTGGGTCGCGAGAAGTTCTGGAAGATCCACAGCGGCAGCGTCTGCTCACCGGTTCCGGCGGTGAACGTGGTGACGATGATCTCGTCGAAGGAGAGGCCGAAGGCGAGCAGGCCGCCGGCGACGAGCGCCGTGCGGATGTTGGGCAGGGTGACGCGCCGGAAAGTCAGCCACGGCGTCGCCCCGAGGTCGGCCGAGGCCTCCTCCAGGTTCCCGGAGAGCCGCCGGAATCTGGCGACGACGTTGTTGTAGACGACGACGATGCAGAAGGTGGCGTGCGCGACGACCACCGTGAACAAGCTCAGGCCGATGCCGAGGAACTCGGTGAAGGTCGCGTTGAGCGCGACACCGGTGACGATCCCCGGCAGCGCGATCGGCAGGATCACCAGGAACGAGATCGTCTCGCGCCCGAAGAACGAGTAGCGAGCGACCGCCATCGAGGCGAGCGTGCCGAGGACGAGCGCGACGATCGTCGCCAGCGCCCCCACCTTGAGCGAGAGCAGGAAGGCGTCGCGCGCGCCGTCGTT
>JAGQUO010000015.1 GCA_020438445.1 Solirubrobacterales bacterium | reverse complement strand
TCGCGGCGCATGAAGCACATCGCGACGGCGAGGCGGCCCGGCGGCGGCAGCACGACCGGCTTGGTGTCGATCTCGGCCGTTCGGGAACGGAAGAACTCGTGGGGGAGGCCGAACATGATTCCGGCACCGTCGCCGGTCGACTCGTCGGCGCCGGCGGCTCCCCGGTGCTCGAGCCGGTCGAGCGCGACGAGCGCCCTGTCGATGGTCTCGTGGATGGCGAGGCCGTCGAGGCGGGCGACGCATGCGACGCCGCATCCGTCGCGGAAGAACGACGGATCGTGGATCCCGTCGAAGCCGTCCTCCGCGGAGGTGGCCGGGATGGGTGCGGCGTTGTGGTTCTCGGGAGTCATCGAAGTGCACCGCGTCGCTCTCGCGGATCCTTGCCCGCCGACGCGTGGGCCCCTTGGCAGCCCGGTTCGGGACCGCACGGCGGCCTGCAAAGGGTACGGCAACCGGGTCCGCCCCGTCGGCAATCGAGGGAGCGTTCCGGACGCCGCTGTTTGGCCACGGGGACAAAGACCCTTTGCGGGTGCGTGCCTACCGTGTGAGCATGGATGTCGCGATGGCACGGCAGCTGGACGGCATCGGGAACCGGTTCGGATCCGGCGCCTACGACGAGCGGCGAGCCGCACCGGAGGCGTACGAAGCGCTGTTCGCACGGCTCGGGCCCGCCGAGCTCGTCGCCGAGCGCGAACGGCTCGATCGCCGGATCGCCGCGGACGGGGTCAGCTTCGGCGCGGCGCCGTTCGTGGTCGACCCGGTTCCGCGAATCATCCCGGCCACCGAGTGGGATCCGCTCGTCGCCGGGCTCGAGCAGCGGATCCGGGCGCTGAACGCCTTCGTCGCCGACGCCTACGGCGAACGGCGCGCGGTCGGCGCCGGAGTCGTTCCGGGCAGGCTGCTCGAGACCGCCGACTGGTACGAGCGGTCCCTGGCCGGCTCGGTGGACCGGCCGGTGGTCGCCGCGGTCGCGGGGCCGGACCTCGTCCGCGGCCCCGGGGGAGGGTTCCGTGTGCTCGAGGACAACATGCGCGCGCCCTCCGGCCTCGCCTATCTCCTCGCGGCGCGTTCGGCCCTGGCGCCGCTCGCGGAGTCGTGCGGCCTCGAGCCGCGTCCGCTCGAGCCCGCGGTCGCGGCTCTCGGGGCCGCGCTCAGGGGCGCCGACCCCAGCGGCTCGGGCCGGCCCCGGATCGTCCTGGTCAACGACGGGCCCGGTGCCGGCGCCGCCTTCGAGCACCGCCTCCTCGCGCGCCTGATCGGGATGGAGGTGGCGGCGACCGCGGATCTGCGCCGGCGCGGCGATCGCCTGCTGCTCGGCGACGAGCCGGTCGACGTCCTCTACCGGCGGGTCGACGACGAGCGCCTCGAGACCGGTGATGGGAGGCCGACGGAGCTCGGCGAGCTGATCGCGCGTCCGCTGCGGGCGGGCGGGCTCGCCTGCGTGAACCCACCGGGCACCGGCATCGCCGACGACAAAGGGGTGCACGTCTACACCGAGGCGATGATCCGCTTCTACCTGGGAGAGGAGCCGCTGATCCCCTCGGTCCCGGGCTGGGACCTCGGCGATCCGGCTCAGCTCGAGGCGGCGCTGCCGCGGCTGAGCGAGCTCGTGATCAAGCCGCGCTCGGAGTTCGGGGGAAGGGGGGTGACGATCGGGCCGCTCGCCGGCGCCGCGGAGCTCGCGGAGGCGGCCGCCGCCGTTCGCGCGGACCCGGGGAGCTGGGTCGCACAGGAGCCGGTCGAGCTCTCCGTCCATCCGACCGTCGCCGGCACCGGGCTGGCACCCCGTCACGTCGACCTGCGACCGTTCGTGGTCACCGCGGGAGACCGGGTGAGCGTGGCCGCCGGCGGCCTCAGCAGGTTCGCCCCCGGCGCGGGAGAGATGGTCGTCAACAGCCGCCTGGGCGGAGGAGCGAAGGACACATGGATTCTCTGAGCGGCGAGCTCGCCGGGGCACCGCTGATCGGCGTCACCACCTCCGAGGTGAGGAGGGCCGAGACGATCTCGTCGATCCCCGAGGGCGAGCCGCCGATGCACGAGATGGCGCTCGGCCTCACCTACCTGCGGGCGATCGAGGCCACCGGCGGGATGCCCGTGGTGATCCCGCCGCTGCGCCTCGAGCTGATCGGGCCCCTGCTCGATCGCCTGGCCGGAATCTGCCTTTCGGGCGGCCCGGATCTCCACCCCGAGGCGTATGGACAGGAGCCCGACGAGCACCTCGGACCCACCGAGCCCGACCTCGACCGGTTCGAGCTGGCGATCGCCAGCGCCGCCGATCAGCGCGACATGCCGATGCTGGCGATCTGCCGCGGTACCCAGGCGCTCAACGTCGTTCGCGGCGGCACCCTGGTGCAGCACCTTCCGGCCCTGCGGGATCGGGCGGAAGGCGACGGCGTGCCGCACCGGCAGACCGCGAAGGGGAGCGAGCCCTCGCACTCCGTCGCGATCGAGCCCGACAGCCTGCTCGCCGCGACGATCGGCACGGACTCGGTCGGCGTCAACTCCTTCCACCATCAGGCGATCGACCGCCTCGGTCGTGACCTCGTGCCGACGGCGAGAGCGGCGGACGGAACGATCGAAGCCGTCGAGGACCGCGGTCGCAGCTTTCTGATCGGCGTCCAGTGGCACGCCGAGCTGCTGATCGACCGGCCGGAGGAGCAGGCGCTGTTCGGCGCTTTCGTCGCGGCCGCAGCGGCGGAGTCAGCGGCGCGTTCACCGGGTAGGACCCTGGGATGAGCGAGGTCGCCGAGCGCACCGGTCCGGCCTGGTCGGAATGGGCCGGCGGGCACGCGCTCGGCCCCTACACCCTCGGGGTGGAGGAGGAGGCGATGCTCCTCGACCCCCGGACATGGGCGCTCGCTCACCGGATCGACGAGCTGCTCCCGCGGCTCCCCGCCGAGACGCAGGAGAAGGTGTCGGCGGAGACCCACGGGTCGGCGTTCGAGGTCCAGACCGGGGTCGCGGCCACGGTGGCCGACGCGGTCTCGGAGCTGCGGGCGCTCCGGCGGCAGCTCGAGCGGACCCTCGGAACCCTCGGCCTCCGGGCTGCGGTGTCCGGGACCCATCCATTCGCGATCTGGCAGGAGATAGCCGTCTCCGGGGGGGAGCGCTACCAGTTCGTCTACGGGTCGATGCGCGAGCTCGCGCGGCGCGAGCCGACCTTCGCCCTGCACGTGCACGTCGGCATTCCCGATCCCGAGACCGCGATCAGGGTCAGCGACAGGATCCGGACCCACCTCCCGGTCCTCCTCGCCCTGTCGGCGAACTCCCCCTTCTGGCAGGGCCGGGACTCCGGCCTGGCATCGGCCCGCACGCCGCTCTTCCAGGCCTTTCCGCGGGTCGGGATCCCGCGTGCGTTCGGCGATTACTCGAGCTACGTGGAGACCGTCGACCTGCTGATCCGGACCGAGGCCGTCCCCGAGTCCACCTTCCTGTGGTGGGACGTGCGGCCGCAGCCGGCTCTCGGGACGGTGGAGATCAGGATCATGGACGCCCAGACCCGCTGCGGCGACACCGCCGCGCTCGTCGCGTTCGCCGCCGCGATCGTCAAGCTCGAGGCCGAGGAGGGCTACGCGACGGAGACCGCGATCGCCTCCCAGGAGGTGATCGCCGAGAACCGGTTCCTCGCCGCCCGCGACGGCGTCGACGCCGAGCTGATCGATCCCGATCGCGAGGTCCGCGTACCGGTCGCCCGGCTCGTTCCGGACCTCCTCGACGCCTGCCGCGGGCACGCCGAGGAGATCGGTTGCGACGCCGAGCTCTCCGGCGTCGTCGACCTCCTCGCCGATCCGCCGGCGAAACGTCAGCTGGAGACGGCGCGGAACGCCCCCTCGCTCGGCCGGCTGGTCGAGCGCCTCGCCGACCGCTTCGGCGAGTAGCCCGGCACCTCCGGCGGAATCCTCCGGCGTCGCCGCCCGGTTCCGCGGGCTCACCGCCGATGGGTGCGTCAGGGCAACCAGTGGTCGGCGGAATGCGCCCGGCACCCGTGGGCGACGGTTCTCAGCCCATTCTCAGCCGATTCCCGCTGAGCTCCCATCCGCGGCCGATTCGATGCGCCCCGCAAGCGACCGAAAGGCCACCCCGTGTTCTACTTCCGCTACCTCGGCGCCGAGCTGCGCCGCCGCAAGGGCCGCACCGTCCTGACCGCGACCTGCCTCGCGCTCGGCGTCGGCCTCGTCGTCGCCGTGACGGCGCTCTCGGCCGGGCTCGACGAGGCGCAATCGGAGGTGCTCGAGCCGCTGACCGGCGTCGGGACCGAGATGTCGGTGTCCCGGCCGATGGAGATCGAGCAGGGTGGCGCGCCGCCGGACGCCGGCGGCGGGCCGATCGGCCTCGACGACCTCGGCCGGGCCGGTGAGAAGTTCGACACCTACCGGTACGTCTCCACCGACACGAGCTTCCCCGCAGCCAAGCGGAAGCGGGTCGCGGCGGTCGACGGGGTGGACGCCACGGCCGTCGGGCTGACTTTGAGCGTCGCCCACGTCTCGGGCGTGGTCCCGGAGCAGAGCGCATCCGCATCGTCGCCGGCGGCGGGAGCTCCGCCGACCGGGTCCTCGGCTTCCGGCGGCCCGCCGGACTCGATCAACTTCGACACGACGATCGTTTCCGGCGTCGACACGTCGAACCCGGACCTGGGACTGCTGACGGCCTCGCAGATCACCGACGGCTCCTACATCGCGGGTACCGGCGATGCGGTCGTCTCGCAGTCCTACGCGACCCAGGAGGACCTCGCGGTCGGCGACACCGTCGAGGTCGGCGGCAAGGACTTCGACGTCGTCGGCATCTCCTCCGGGGCCGTCGGCGGCCAGCCCTCCGATGTCTACGTCGAGCTCGGCCGGCTCCAGAAGCTGGCCGACCTCGAGGGCCGCGTCAACTCGGTCGAGGTCCGGGCTTCGAGCGCCGGCGAGGTCGGCGCCGTCTCCGGGCGGATCGAGAGCGCGTTCCCGGGCTCCGAGGTGACGACGTCCTCCGACCTCGCCGACCAGGTCAGCGGCTCGCTCGTCGACGCGAAGAACCTCTCGGGCAAGCTCGGCACGGCGCTCGCCGTCGTCGCCCTGATCGGTGCCTTCGGGATCACGACTCTGGTGACCCTCTCGTCGGTGGCGAAACGCACCCGCGAGCTCGGGACGCTGAAGGCGATCGGCTGGCGTCAGTGGCTCGTCGTCCGCCAGGTCGCCGGCGAGTCGGTCCTCCAGGGCCTGATCGGAGGTCTCCTCGGCGTCGCCGTGGGCCTGGCGGCGGCCGCCGCGATCGGAGCGGCCGGGATCAGCCTCGATGCGTCGCTCGCCCCGGCCTCCGGCATGCCCTCGCCGCCCGGCGGCGGCGCGCCTCCGGGGATCGGCGGGCCTCCCGGCGCCGACGCGGCGGCGTCGGTCGCGAGCACCGTGACCCTCGGTGCCCCCGTCAGCCCGGGGGTGGCGCTGACCGCGATCTGCCTGGCCGTGGCCGGTGGGCTGATCGCCGGGGTGTTCGGCGGCATGCGGGCGGCGCGGCTACGGCCCGCCGAGGCACTGCGGAGCCTCGGATGACCTCAGTGACCTCAGGCACGGACACGAACGGAAAGCGAGACACGATGAGTGGTAACGAAAACGACTCGATCTACCGGCTCGACTCGGTGACGAAGGTCTACGGGTCGGGCGCGACCGCGGTCACGGCACTCGAGGGCGTCGACCTCGGGATCGCGTCCGGCGAGCTGGTCGCGATCGTCGGCTCCTCGGGCTCCGGCAAGTCGACCCTGCTGCAGCTCCTGGGCGGCCTCGACCGGCCATCGGCCGGGAGGCTCGCTCTCGGCGGCCTCGAGCTCGGACGCGCCGGCGACGCCGATCTGGCCGCGATCCGGCTGCGGACGATCGGCTTCGTCTTCCAGCAGTTCAACCTGATCCCGACCCTGACGGCCGGGGAGAACGTGGAGGTGGCAGCGGCACCGCTCGGCTTCGACGGCGCCACCCTCCGCGACCGCGCCGCCGCGATGCTCGACCGGGTCGGGCTTGCGGGCCGGGCCGGCCATCTGCCCTCGGAGCTGTCGGGAGGTGAGCAGCAGCGGGTCGCGATCGCGCGGGCGCTCGTCAACGAGCCCGAGGTCCTGCTGGCGGACGAGCCGACCGGGAACCTCGACTCGGCGACCGGCGAGCAGATCCTCGGGTTGCTCCGCGAACTCTGGCGGGAGAGCGGGATGACGATCGTGCTCGTCACCCACGATCCGGCGATCGCCGCCGACTCGCCGCGGGTGATCCGCCTCGCCGACGGGCGGATCGCCGGCGAGGACCGGGAGCCGCTGGCCGGCGTCGGCTAGCGTCCGGCCGGGACGTTTCTCAGGAAACTCCCAGGCTCGCGCGCGATGATCTCGGCGTGGCACCCACCCGGCAAGCCGACGATCCGGCGCGGATTCTCGTCGTCGACGACGAGCGGAGCATCGTCGAGCTGTTGGCGATGGCCCTCCGCTACGAGGGCTTCGAGGTCGAGACTGCCGCGGACGGAGCCGAATGCCTGGATCGCTTCCCCCGGTTCCGCCCCGACCTCGTCGTCCTCGACGTGATGATGCCGGGGCTCGACGGGTTCGAGGTCGCCAAGCGACTCGCCGAACAGCGGTCCGCGGTGCCCGTCGTGTTCCTGACCGCCCGCGACACGACCGAGGACAAGGTGCGCGGCCTGACGCTCGGCGGCGACGACTACGTGACGAAGCCCTTCAGCGTCGAGGAGCTGGTCGCGCGGATCCGCTCGATCCTGCGCCGGACCGGCGTCTCCGCCGAGGGCGGCAGGCTCGTCTTCGACGGGCTCGAGCTCGACGAGGACACCCGGGAGGTTTTTCGCGACGGCGAGCCCGTCGATCTGACCGACACGGAGTTCCGCCTCCTGCGCTACCTCATGCTCAACCCGCGGCGGGCGCTGACGCGCGCTCAGATCCTCGACCACGTCTGGAACTACGACTTCGGGGGCGACGGGAGGATCCTCGAGACCTACGTCAGCTACCTGCGCCGCAAGGTCGACCGGCCCCAGCGGCCGTTGATCCACACGGTCCGGGGCGTCGGCTACTCGCTGCGGCTCCCGAGGCCCTGAGATGCCGCTCAGCCGCCGGCTGGTGCTGATCCTCGTCGCGATCTCCGCGCTCGGGCTGCTGACGCTCGGCGTGGTCTCCTACCTGGCCCTGCGCTCGTATCTGTCGGACCGGGTCGATCAGCAGGCGCGCGACGCGGTGCCGCTCGTGGTTCGTTTCCTCGGGCCCCAGGGAGCCGGCTTGCCGCTCCCGCCGGATGAGGCGGGCGACCCCGGCGGCGGCCCGAGCGACGGCGGGCCGATCGGGCCGCAGCTGCCCGCCGGCACGTACGGGCAGATCAGCGGGCCCGACGGAACGGTCCTGGCGGCCCGGACGGTCAGCGACGATCCCGGACGCGGCGACGGGGAGACCGGCGAGACGCCGATTCCCGAGTTGCCCGGCGACCTGCCCGGGAACGCCGGCTTCGAGGGCGAGCCGCTGGTCGACGTCCCGTCGTCGTCGGGCGGCAGCGGGTTCCGGGTCGCGACCCTCTCGGGCCCCGGGGGAGAGACCGTGGCCGCCGCGATCCCGCTCACCGATCTCGACGACACCCTCGCCCGGGTCCGGGCGATCGAGCTCGTGGTCGGCTTCGCAACGCTGGCGGCGCTCGCCGCCCTCAGCTGGTGGGCCGTCCGCGTCGGCCTCCGGCCGCTGGCGCGGATCGAGGAGACCGCGGGGGAGATCGCCGCAGGCGACATGTCGCACCGGGTCGAGGACGTCGACGAGCGGACCGAGGCCGGACGGCTCGGGATCGCCTTCAACTCGATGCTCGGGCGGCTCGAGCAGGCCTTCGACGAGCAGCGGGCGAGCGAGGAGCGGCTGCGGCAGTTCCTCGCCGACGCCTCCCACGAGCTGCGGACGCCACTCAGCTCCATCCGCGGCTATGCCGAGGTCTTCCGCCTCGGGGCCGGGGCCGAGCCCGGCGATCTCGAGCGCTCGATGCGCCGGATCGAGGAGGAGTCGGAGCGGATGAGCGTCCTGGTCGATGATCTCCTCACCCTCGCGCGCCTCGACGAGCTCCGCGAGCCGCGCCGCGAGCGCGTCGACCTGACCGCGCTCGCGGCGGATGCAGTGGCCGACGCGGCGATCGCCGCCCCGGACCGGAAGGTCGGGCTCGAGGCCGCCGCCGGCGTCGTCGTCTCCGGCGACCCGGACCAGCTGCGCCGGCTGGTCGCAAACCTGCTCGCCAATGCCATCGCCCATGGCGACGGTGCGATCGACGTGAGCGTCCGCGCTGCCGGCGGCGATGCGGTCCTCGGCGTCCGCGATCACGGCCCCGGGCTTCCCGACGGCGCCGGCGCTGAGATCTTCGGCCGGTTCTGGCGCGGCGGTGAGGCGCGCAGCCGCGCGACCGGGGGCGCGGGCCTCGGACTCGCGATCGTCGCCGAGGTCGCTGCGGCTCACGGCGGGTCGGCCCGGGCCGGGAACGCCCCCGGCGGCGGCGCCCGCTTCGAGGCGAAGCTCCCGCTCTGACCCCGCCCCGCGCGCGGCGCGGCTAGGCGCGGCCGGCCTCGAGGAGGCGGCGGAGGAACTTCTGCGTGTTCGGGTCCTGCGGGTCCTCGAGCACCTGCTCGGGTGGGCCGACCTCGGCCAGGCGGCCGCCGTGGAGGAACCCGACCTTGTCGGCGACCTCGCGGGCGAAGCCCATCTCGTGGGTGGCGATCAGCATCGTCACACCCTCCTCCTTGAGGTCGCGGACCGCGCGGAGGACCTCGCCGACGAGCTCGGGGTCGAGGGCGCTGGTGACCTCGTCGAGCAGCATCGCCCGCGGGCGGGCGGCGAAGGCGCGAGCGATCGCCACCCGCTGCTGCTGGCCGCCGGAGAGGTTCGACGAGCTCTCGTTCTCACGACCCTCGAGCCCGAAGCGGGCGAGCATCCTCCGGGCCGAGTCCTCGGCCTCGGCCCGGGACATCCCGCCGGCGCGCCGCATCCCGAGGGTGACGTTGTCGATCACGTTCAGGTGCGGGAACAGGTTGTAGGCCTGGAAGACGAACCCGAGCCGGCGGCGGACGTCGACCGCGCTGACCGCGGGATCGGTGATCACCTCGCCATCGAGGTAGATGTCGCCGTCGTCGATGTCGAGCAGGAGGTCGGCGCAGCGCAGCAGCGTCGACTTGCCCGATCCGGATGCTCCGATCAGGGCCACCGCCTGGTGCTCCTCGACGACGAGGTCGATCCCGTTCAGCACCTCCCGGTCGCCGAAGGCCTTGGTTACCCCCTCGAACTCGATGACCGGCGCGCTCATCGCACCCGCCCCCGGTCCCAGCGATCGAGCATCCGCGCCAGCGGGATCGTCACCGCCATGTAGAGCAGCGCGGCGCACAGCAGCGGCGTGTAGTTGAAGTCGCTCGACGCCTGGATCTGCGCCACCTGGAAGGCCTCACCGGTGACGCCGATGATCGAGATCAGGGCGACGTCCTTCTGCAGTGAGATGAAGTCGTTCAGCAGGGGCGGCCCGACGTTGCGGACGGCCTGGGGGATGACGACGTGCCGCATCGCCTGCCGTTCGGTCAGGCCGACGGCCAGCGCTGCGTCGCGCTGACCGGGGTGGACCGATCGCAGGCCGGCGCGGTAGACCTCGGAGACGTAGGCGCCGTAGGAGAGCGTCAGCGCGATCGCACCGAGCACGACCGGCTCGGTCGGCAGCCACGACAGCGACGAGCTGCCCTCGGCCGTCGAGTTCGCGAGCGCCGGGACCCCGAAGCCGACGAGGTAGACGAGCAGGATCGTCGGGATCCCACGGAAGATGTCGGCGTAGACGACGGCGAGCAGCCGCACCGGGAACATCGCCGGCGAGACCGACGTGCGGATGAGCGCGACGATCAGGCCGAGCGCCAGGACGGCGACCTCGACGATCATGAACACCCGGATGTCGAGCCAGAACGCCTTGGCGACGTCCGGGAAGGACTCCTTGAAGACGGTCGCGTTGAAGAAGGTCTCGCGGACCGCAGGCCAGCCGCTGCTGGTCAGCACCAGCGCGGTCAGGCCGCCGATGACGACTACCGTCGAGAGGGCGGCGATCGCCACCCCGCGGCGGTCGCGGCGGCGCCGGACCGCAGCCCGCTCGGCGCGGCGGTCGGCCTTGGCCGCGTTCGCCTCCACTGCCTCAGGTTTTCACAGCGCGGCTATTGCAGCTCGTTGACGCCGCCGGCGCTGTTGATCCATTCCTGCTGGATCTCGTCGAGCTCGCCCGAGCTCTTGAGCTCGTCGACGGCGGCCGAGACGCAGGCCGTCAGCGAGGAGTCCTTGGCGAGCAGGGCGCCCCACTCGTCGCCGCCCGGTGCGGGGAACTCGCCGACGATCGTCCCGTCCGGCACCTGGACCGCGGTCAGGTAGAGGGCGGTCGGCGTGTCGACGACGACCGCGTCGACCTGGCCCTGCTTGAGGGCGCTGACGACGTCGTTGGAGTTCTGGAAGACGCTCGGGTCCTCGTCCGGCTGGATCACCTCGTTGACGGCGTCGAGGCTGGTCGTGCCGATCTGGACGCCGAACTTCGCGCCCTTGAGCTCCTCGAGCGAGGTCGCGTCGGCGTAATCGGAGCCCTTGAGGGCGACGACCGCCTGGTCGGCCGTGTAGTAGGGGGAGGAGAAGTCGACCTGCTGGGCCCGCTTCGGGGTGATCGAGATCTGGTTGATGTCGAAGTCGAAGTCCTTCGGGCCGGGCGCGTAGGACGAGTTGAACGGCACGACCGTCCACTCGACCTGGTCCTCGCTGAAGCCGAGCTTGTCGGCGATCGCGTAGGCGGTGGCGCTCTCGAAGCCCTTGCCGTTGGTCGGGTCGTTGTCCTCGAAGTACGGCGGATAGGCGGGCTTGTCGGTTCCGATCGTCAGCGTTCCCGCCGTCAGCGTGTCGAGCGTGTCGGGGGTGCAGTCGTCCAGCGACGCGACCGTCGCATCGCCCGCGCTCGAATCGGTCGAGTCGGAGCTGCCGCAGGCGGCGACCGCGAGGGCCGCGCCGAGCATCAGCGTCAGCAGCAGTGGCTTGAGGATTCGGGAATTGGACACGACGACCTCCGGGCGGGAACGTCCGTTTGGGGAAACGCGAACGCCGGAATCCTACGCGGATGCAGCGGAATCGGCTCGCCGCCTCCGATCCGGTGCCGGGCGCACACATCGGAGCGGCCGCGGATGCGAGACTGCCGCCCGTGTCAGCGGCCGCGCACAGGAGCTTCGCCGGCGACACGGCCGTGACCCGCCTCGGGGCAGGGCTGTATCGCGGCCGGATCGTGCCCGAGTGGTTCGGGCCGCCCGGGCCCAACGGCGGCTTCATCGCCGCACTGATCCTGAGGGCGATCCGGGCCGAGGTCGGCGACCCCTCCCGGCTGCCCCGCTCGCTGACCCTCCACTACCTCTCGCCGCCGTCCGCCGGCGAGGCCGAGATCCATGTCACCGTCGAGCGGACGGGCGGATCCGCGAGCACCTGCTCGGCACGCCTGATCGAGGAGGGCAGGACCGTGACCCTCGCCCTCTGTGTCCTCAGCACCGACTTCGAGCCCGCGTGGAGCCTGTCGCCGGAGGCACCGCCCGCTCCCGCGGCCGATGAGATCGACGTGCTCGGCTCCGGACCGGGTGCACCGCCGCTGTTCGAGCAGCTCGAGACCCGGCCGGTCTGGGGAGCGATGCCGTTCACGGGTGAGTCGGACCCGGTCACCGGCGGCTGGCTGCGGTCCCCGGGTGACGACGCGATGACCTCCGAGCTCGTCGCCCTCTACACGGACGCGTGGTGGCCCGCTCCCTTCGGTGCAATGACGACCTTCGCTCCCGCACCGACGCTCGAGCTGACCATCCACTTCCGTGCGAAGCCGGATCCGTCCGACACGCTCGCACTCGTCCGCTTCTGGACGGACGCCGCGATCGACGGCCTGTTCGAGGAGCAGGGCCAGGTCTGGGACCGCAACGGCCGGCTCCTCGCCCAGTCGCGCCAGCTCGCACTGCTCCGGAAGCCGCGCGGCTGAAGACGCGAACCGCCGGAGACCGGGGCGAAACGGCCCCCCGGCCTCCGGCGTCGGTCGCCTTTCCCTGGCTAGCCCTTGACGGTGATGGCCGAGATTCCGACCACCAGTCCGCCCTCGAGGTCGTTGATCCCGAACGTGTCGTTCAGGAGGCCCGCCGCGTCGTCGGAGAGCTTCACCGTCGTGCCCTCGAGCGTGGCGGTGCCGTCCGGATTCGTCTCGAGCGGCTTCAGCGTCGAACCGTCGAGGTCGAACAGGACCGCGTCGGTGGCCGCCTCCTTGCCGTTGGCCGACACCGTGCCGGTCAGCTCCGAGGTGCCCGGATCGATCACGAAGTCGGTCAGCTCGACCTCGGTCTTGCCGGCCGTCAGGCTGAGCCCGCTGCCCTCGTGGTCGATCACGCCCTGCACGTAGGGCCGGACCGGCGAGGCCGGGTCGTAGTAGGTGACGTTGCCGCCGGTGATCGGGAAGGTGGCGACGCCGTCATTGCTGATCGTGGCGTCGCCCACCGGGCCGGGCGTCACCTTCAGCTTGGTGAGCGCGTCGACGAATCCGGAGTCGAGAGTCACCTGGGTGTCGACGCCGGTCAGGTTGTCGATCTGCGCGACCGGCTTGACGTCTTCGGGCCCGGTCTGATCGCTCGTGCTGTCGTCGTCGCCGCAAGCGGCGACCGCGAATGCCAGCGCGGCGATCATCACGAAGACGGCGCCGATCCTGGCGATTGGTCCCCTGCGAGTCATGGTTGATTGCTCCTTGCTTGGTTGGTTTCGTCCCGTCACCACCACCTTCGAAGCGCCGGCGTGATCGGATCAGAATCGCAACGGGCCACAGGAGCTTGCACAGGTTGATGTGCCACGAAGCTGTGTTATCTTGGGGATCCCCTGACGCGGGATCGTCCCCACGCGATGAACCTCGCCGAACAAGGAACAAGCGCCGGCCTTCGGGCACTGAACCGGCTCGCCGGCTCCGAGCTGCTGGACCGGATCGGCCTGCGGGACCTGACCGAGCGGCTGGTCCACGGCGGGACCAGGAACGGCTTCCGTGCGGCCAACGCCGCGGGCAGGCGCTTCGCGGCGGCCCAGAGGCTCGCGGCCCCGGCGCGCCAGCGCCGGCGTGAGACGCCGGTCCTCTTCGACCTCGAGCCGACCGATGAGCAGCAGATGATGATCGAGGCCTTCGGCGGCTTCGCGCGCGAGCGGCTGCGCCCGGCCGCCCAGCAGGCGGATGCCGACTGCGCGGCGCCTGCCGAGGTTCTCGCGCAGAGCGCCGAGCTCGGCGTCGGATCCCTCGGCGTGCCCGAGGAGCTCGGTGGGGCGGTGGAGGAGCGATCGGCGGTCACGTCCGCCCTGATCACCGAGGCACTCGCCGGCGGCGACATGGGCATCGCCTTCGCCGTCCTCGCCCCGGCGGCGGTCAGCACAGCCATCGGCCTCTGGGGCGACGCCGAGCAGCAGGCGACCTACCTGCCGGCATTCACCGGTGACGACCTGCCCACGGCGGCCCTCGCCGTGCAGGAGCCGGGACCCCTCTTCGATCCCTTCGACCTCGCGGCCACGGCACGGCGGTCGGGCGACGGCTGGGTCCTCGACGGCGAGAAGTCGCTGGTGCCGGGAGCGGCTGCGGCCGAGCTCTTCGTCGTGGCCGCCGCGACCGAGGACGGCCCCGGCCTCTTCGTCGTCGAGCCCGCCGGGGCCGGACTCGAGGTCAGGCCCGAGCCCGCGATCGGCCTCCGCGCCGCCGCGACCGGCAGGCTCCGGCTGGACGGTCTTCGCCTCCCGGCCGGTGCACGGCTCGGCGACGCCGACGCCTTCGCCGAATGCGTCCGGCTCGCCCGGATCGCCTGGGCGGCGATGACGGTCGGAACCGCCCAGGGCGCCCTCGACTTCCTGATCCCGTACGTGAACGAGCGCAAGGCGTTCGGCGAGCCGATCAGCCACCGCCAGGCGGTCGCGTTCAACATGTCCGACCTCGCGCTCGAGATCGAGGGGATGCGACTGGCCACCTACCGCGCCGCCTCCCTCGCCGACCGCGGCGAGGACGTCGCCCGGGCTGCGGCGGTTGCCCGGCAGCTGGCCGCCGCGAAGGGCATGAAGGTCGGCTCGGACGCCGTCGGCCTCCTCGGCGGCCACGGCTACGTGAAGGAGTATCCGGTCGAGCGCTGGTACCGCGATCTGCGCGCGGCGGGCGTCGTCGAGGGAGGGCTGCTGGTTTGATCGACCTGGAGATCCCCAAGAAGATGCAGCCGCTGGTCCAGCAGGCCCACATGGTGGCCACGGAGGTCCTGCGGCCGATCTCGCGCAAGTACGACCTCGCCGAGCACGAGTATCCGAAGGAGCTCGACATGCTCGCGGCGATGATCGACGGGCTCGACGAGGGAGGTGCATCCGGGGGCGCCGGGGCGGCGGGAGTGAGCCGAGCGGGCGGCGACGGCGACGGCGGCAATCGCAACGGCTCCAACCTCGCGTCCGTGCTCGGGATCATGGAGATGTGCTGGGGGGACGTCGGTCTCCTGCTCTCGATGCCGCGCCAGGGGCTCGGCAACTCCGCGATCGCCGCGGTCGCCGACGACGAGCAGAAGGAGCGCTTCCAGGGGAAGTGGGCTGCGATGGCGATCACCGAGCCCGAGGCCGGCTCGGACTCGGCCGCGATCCGAACCACGGCGGTGCTCGACGGCGACGAGTACGTGCTGAACGGCGAGAAGATCTACGTCACCTCGGGCGAGCGCGCGGACCTGGTCGTCGTCTGGGCCAGCCTCGACCCCGCGCAGGGGCGGGCCGCCATCAAGTCCTTCGTCGTCGAGCGCTCGAATCCCGGTCTGAAGCTCGATCGGCTGGAGCACAAGCTCGGGATCCGTGCCTCCGACACGGCGGCGTTCATCCTCGACGACTGCCGGGTTCCCAGGGAGAACCTGCTGGGCAGTCCCGAGATCGACACCGAGAAGAGCTTCGCGGGCGCGATGCGAACGTTCGACAACACCCGGCCGCTGGTCGCCGCGATGGCCGTCGGCCTCGCCCGCGCCTGCCTCGAGCGGACCACCGAGCTGCTCTCCGAGGCCGGCGTCGAAGTCGATCACGATCGGCCGGGCGGGCGGCAGAGCGCCGCCGCCGCCGATCTGCTCGCGATGGAGGCCGAGTACGAGGCGGCACGGCTGCTGACCCTGGAGGCCGCCTGGATGGCCGACAACGGCAAGCCGAACTCGCTTCACGCCTCCTACGCGAAGGCGAAGGCCGGCCGGACCTGCGTCGACATCTCGCTGCGCTGCGTCGCCCTCTGCGGGTCCGCCGGGCTCGGCGAGGACGAGCTGCTCGAGAAGTGGGCCCGCGACGCGAAGATCCTCGACATCTTCGAGGGCACCCAGCAGATCCAGCTGCTCGTGATCGCTCGCCAGCTCCTCGGCCTGACCTCCGCCGAGCTGAAGTAGCGCCGTGGCCGTTCCCGAGCCCGCCTACGTCCTCGGCTCCAATCGGATCCCCTTCGCGCGCTCGAACGGCCCGTACGCGAAGGCGTCCAACCAGGACCTGCTGACCGCGGCGCTCGACGGGCTGATCGACCGCACCGGGATCGCCGGGGAGCGGCTCGGCGAGGTCGCCGGCGGGGCGGTGCTCAAGCACAGCCGCGACTTCAACCTGACGCGCGAGTCGCTGCTCGGCACCCGGATCGCCGCGGAGACGCCGGCCTACGACGTCGGACAGGCCTGCGGCACCGGCCTCGAGACGGCGATCCTGGTCGCGAACAAGATCGCGCTCGGCCAGATCGAGTCCGGGATCGCCTGCGGGACCGACACCACCTCCGACGCGCCGATCGCGGTCAACGACGACCTGCGCGAGATCCTCCTCGAGGCGAACTCCGCGCGCTCGACCCTCGATCGGGTTCGCGCGCTTGCGAGGTTCCGTCCGGGGCAGCTGGCTCCCGAGATCCCGCGCAACTCCGAGCCGCGCACGGGTCTCTCGATGGGAGAGCACACGGCGATCATGGCTCGTGAGTGGGGCATTCCGAGGCGCTCGCAGGACGAGCTCGCAACCGCGAGCCACCGCCACCTCGCCGCCGCTTACGACTCCGGGTTCGAGGACGACCTGGTGACTCCCTATCTCGGCCTCGAGCGGGACCAGAACCTCCGCCCGGACTCGACGGTGGATTCGCTCGGGAAGCTGAAGCCGGCGTTCGGCGGCGAGGACGGGACGATGACGGCCGGCAACTCGACCCCGCTGAGCGACGGCGCCGCCTCGGTCCTGCTCGGCACGGCCGGCTGGGCGGAGGGGCACGGGCTGACGCCGCTCGCCCGCTTCGTCGACGCCGAGACCGCCGCGGTCGACCACGTGACCGCCCGTGAGGGATTGCTGATGGCGCCCGCCTACGCGGTCCCGAGGCTGCTGGCGCGACACGGGATCGGCCTCCGGGACTTCGACCTCTACGAGATCCACGAGGCGTTCGCCGCCCAGGTCCTCTGCACCCTGGCGGCCTGGGAGGACCCGGTCTTCTGCCGCGAGCGCCTCGGCCTCGATGAGCCGCTGGGATCGATCGACCGCGAGAAGCTGAACGTCCGCGGCGGCTCGCTGGCAGCCGGGCACCCGTTCGCCGCCACGGGCGGCAGGATCGTCGGCAACCTCGCCAAGCTCCTGCACGAGCGCGGCGGCGGTCGCGGGCTGATCTCCGTCTGTGCCGCCGGCGGGCAGGGAGTCGTCGCAATCCTCGAGGCCTGAGCCGTGACCGACGCCTACACGCAGCTCGTCAACAACCCGGTCGGTGGCTTCGTGGCCAGGAACCTCGGCCTTCCGCAGCCCGTCGAGCTCGAGCGGTGGCGCCGGGGCGCGCCGCTGATCGACGGGCGCGTCCTCATCGGAGCCGCCCCCGGTGGCCGCTGCGGGACGGCCGCGGCCGTCGTGCTCGCCGAGGCGGGAGCCGAAGTCGACAGCCGGCTCGGGGACGAGATCCGCGAGGCGCTCGGCGACGCGTCGATCGACGCCGGGATCTGGAACGACGAGGCACCCGCGGCACAGCATTGGCAGGGCCTCGTGTTCGACGCCACCGGCATCGCGTCCAGCTCCGATCTCCGGGAGCTCTGGCGGTTCTTCCATCCGACGATCCGGCGGCTGGGGCCGAGCGGAAGGCTGATCGTCCTCGGAGGCGAGCCGGCGGAGTGCTCCGAGCCGGCCGCAGCGACCGCGCAGCGGGCGCTCGAGGGCTTCGTGCGCTCGGCCGGCAAGGAGCTCCGCCGCGGTGCCACGGCCCAGCTGATCCGGGTCGCCGACGGGCACGAGAGCCGGCTCGGATCCAGCCTGCGCTTCTTCCTCTCGCCGCGCTCCGCCTACGTGTCCGGACAGGTGGCACGGGTCGGTGCCGGCGTCGCGGTGACAGAGGTCGACCGCGACCATCCCCTTCGCGGCCGGGTCGCGCTGGTGACCGGCGCCTCCCGCGGCATCGGCGAGGCGATCGCGGAGGTGCTCGCCCGTGACGGCGCACACGTCGTCGGTCTCGACGTTCCGGCGCTGCGGGCGGACCTGGAGGCCGTGGTCGCCCGGATCGGCGGCTCGGCGGTCGCTGCCGACATCACCGACGCCGGCGCACCGAGGGCGATCTGCGAGCACCTCGCCGACGAGCACGGCCGAGTCGACGTCGTCGTCCACAACGCCGGCGTCACGCGGGACAAGACCCTCGGTGGCATGGACGAGGAGCGCTGGGAGCTCCCGATCGCGATCAACCTGACGGCCGAGGAGCGGATCAACGACGAGCTCCTCGCGCGCGATGGGCTGCTCGGTGCCGGCGGACGGATCGTCTGCGTCTCGTCGATGAGCGGGATCGCCGGCAACGCCGGTCAGACGAACTATGCGACCTCGAAGGCGGGTGTGATCGGCATGGTCGAATCGATGGCGCCGGTGCTCGCCGCTCGCGATGCCACGATCAACGCGGTCGCTCCCGGGTTCATCGAGACCGCGATGACGGCGGCGATGCCGATCGGGCCGCGCGAGGCCGGGCGGCGGATGAACTCGTTGTCGCAGGGTGGGCTGCCGGTCGACGTCGCCGAGACGATCGCCTGGCTCGCCGCGCCGGACTCGACCGGCCTGAACGGCAACGTGATCCGGGTCTGCGGCCAGAGCCTGATCGGAGCCTGAAGGTGCCCGGCGGAGTCCGGACCCTCGATCGGATGCCGTCGCTTCTGCCCCTCTACGGGCGGGCCGGCCTCGCCGCCGTTCCCGGGACGGGGCTGCTCGGCCGGCTGCCGCTGGTCCCGGGGCCGCGGGGCCGCGAGCTTCCGCCCGAGGGCCTGAGCGTGGCCGGCGTCGCCACCGACGCTTCCGCGCTCGCCGCCTACTGCCGGGCCTGCGGATTGACGCTGAGGAACGAGATCCCGGCGACCTGGCCGCACGTCCTCTCGTTCCCGCTGCAGATGGCGCTGATGTCCGCGGGTTCTTTTCCCTTCCCGCTGATCGGCCTCGTCCATCTCGACAACGAGATCGTCCAGCGCCGCCCCGTCGGCCTCGGCGAGCGTCTCGACCTCGAGGTGCGGGCCACCGGCCTCCGGCCCCATCCGAAGGGGAGGGCGTTCTCGCTGCTCGTCCGCGCGAGGGTGGGCGGTGAGGACGTCTGGGAGGAGCGCGGCACGATCCTCCATCGCGGCGCCGGCGATCCCGGCGCCGAGCCGGAAGCCGGCCCCGACCCACCAGGCGACGATGTCCCGGACTCCGCCGAATGGCGCCTGCCGGGCGATCTCGGCCGCCGCTACGCGGCGGTCTCGGGCGACCGCAACCCGATCCACCTCCACCCGCTCGCCGCGCGCGCCCTCGGCTTTCCCCGGCCGATCGCCCACGGCATGTGGACGAAGGCCCGCGCGCTCGCTCAACTCGAGGGCCGGATCCCCTCCGCGTTCCGGGTCGCGGTCAGCTTTCGCCGGCCCGTCCTCCTACCGGGAACGGTGCGCTTCGCGGCCTCCGCCCGCGGCCGCGATCTCGCGTTCGCGGTCCGCGGCAGCGGTCGAGAACGTCCGCTGCATCTGGCGGGCGAGCTCTCTCCGCCCGCCTGACCCGGATCCGGCTGCGACATTCCTGCGAGGAATCCATTAGCGTCCTTATAGATCCCTAACAATCCGGGAGGCGGCGAGCAGGTCGTCCCCGGAGCGCCGAGGAGGAGAGATGGACGATCACGGACGGGCCGCAAGCGCCGGATTCCGATCCGGAAGGGACCACGCCGCCGCGCCGGACGTCGCTCTGCAAGCGGCATTGCGGGGAGGCGCCGCAAGATCCCTTGCAGATCTGTTAGCGGCCGCTAGCAAAAGGAGGATCGCGCTCTAGCCTGCCGCGTCCCGACTGGGGTTCCGAACCTCACGTCCGACACCGATGCGACCGAACCTCTTCGACAACCGGTCCGGGACTCCTTCCTCCCGTCTGCTCGCGGCTGCCGCGCTGCTTCTGATCGCCGTCTGCGCGGCCGTCGTCATGCGCGCGGCGCCGGCCGACGCGACGATCGCCGAGCGGCAGGCGGCCCTCGCCGACGTTCGCGACCGCCAGACCGCGATCTCCGACGAGCTCGACCAGAGCAACCAGCAGATCAATGCCCTGATCGGCCAGGTCTCGGAGGCGCGGCAGGCCGAGGAGGCCGCCGCCGAGGAGCTCCGCGCGAAGGAGCAGGAGCTCGCCGCCGCGGAGGACGAGCTCGAGGCCGGACGCGAGCACCTGGCCCGCGTCCGCGAGCATCTCCGCGCCGCCGTCAAGGAGCTCTCGAAGATCCTCGTCGGCGTCTACAAGTCGGACGACCCCGACATGGTCGAGCTTCTGATCGAGTCCTCGAACTGGGAGGACGCGTCGGTCGACGCCACCTACCTCGACCGGGTCCACGAGTACCAGGAGGACACGGTCGCAAGGGTCAAGGACCTGCGCTCCGAGGTCGAGGCCACCGTCGCCCGCCTCGCGGGCACGAAGGAGCGGATCGCCGCCGCCCGCGACGATCTCGCCGCGAAGCACCAGGCGCTCGCCGACCAGCGCGCGTCGCTCGAGGCGCAGGAGCAGCAGCTCTATGCCGCCCGGGCCGCGCGACGCGAGACGCTGCGGCAGCTCGCCGCCCGCGAGGGGAGCCTCGAGGACGGGATCGCGAGCGCCCAGGCCCGTCAGGCCGCGGCCGCAGCGGCGGCCGAGCCGGCCGACCCGAACGTCGCCGCCCCGGCCCCCAGCGTCCCGGCGCCCAACGGCAGCACCGCCACCCTCAATCCCGACGGCAGCGCGACCGCGCCCGCCGACGCCCCGCAGCAGGTGAAGGACGTGATCGCGGCCGCCAACGCGATCCGCGACAGGCCATACGTCTGGGGCGGCGGCCACGGCAGCTTCGAGTCGTCGGGCTACGACTGCTCGGGTGCGGTGAGCTACGCCCTCCACGGCGGCGGGTTCCTGTCGAGCCCACTCGACTCGACCGGCTTCATGAGCTGGGGCGAGCCGGGCGTCGGCAACTGGATCACCGTCTACGCCAACTCCGGCCACGCCTACGCGGTCATCGCCGGGCTCCGTTGGGACACCTCCGACTCCGGCGGTGACGGACCGAGCTGGGCGGACTATTCGAGCTCCTGGGAGCAGTCCCAGAGCTTCACCGCGGTCCATCCCGCCGGCTTCTAGGCCGCTCGCCTCGGGGGCGAGAGGCCGCCCCGACCCCGTTCGGCCTTCGGTGCGCTGCGGGTCGGCGCTAGGCTCCGTCGCATGAGCGAGCTGATCCACACCTGCTATCGGATCCTCGACCCGGAGGCGTCGGTCGACTTCTACGAGAAGCTCGGCTTCGAGGTGCTCCACCGGATGCCGATCGGCGACGACGCCACCAACATATTCATGGGGCTGCCCGGCGACGGTGCCAGGCTCGAGCTGACCCACAACCACGACGTCACCGATCCGTACGAGATCGGCACCGGATACGGCCACATCGCGATCACCGTCGGTGACATGGACGGCACCCTGGCGCGACTCGCCGAGCTCGGCATCGAGCCGGAGAAGCCGCCGTACACGGTTCGCGAGGGCGGTTCGCGCCTCTGCTTCGTCCGCGATCCCGACGACTACCGGATCGAGCTGATCGAGCTGAACGACGCCGACGAGCGCGCGACCTCAGGAGACTGAATCCCCGCTTTGCGGATCCGGTAGGTTCCTTCCGGAAACGTCGAGCCGAAGGGGAGTCATGGGCGACAACAGCGTCGAAGTGGTCAAGGGCGTCTACGCGGCGTTCGCGCGAGGCGACGTGCCCGGCGTGCTGGGAGCGTTCACCGACGAGATCGAGTGGTACGAGGCCGAGGGAATGCCCTACGGGGGCCTGCACCGCGGGGGCGAGGCGGTGGCGCAGAACGTCTTCGGCCCGATCACCGAGGACGTCGAGGGCTTCGCCGTCACGCCGGAGGAGTTCATGGCATCCGGAGACAGCGTCGCCATCGTCGTCCGCTACACCGGCACCGGCAAGGCCACCGGAAAGCCCCTGGATCTGACGGCCGTCCACGTCATGGACCTCGAAGGCGACAAGATCGCCCGCTTCCGTCAGTTCATCGATACGGCGAAGTTCGCGGAGGTCGTGCCCGCGTCCGGCTGATCAGCGGTCCTCAGGCGATCCGCCACGGCGGGTTGAGCCGCATCTCACCCGCGTGGTAGACGAAGACCCGGTTCCCGTCCGGGTCGAGCAGGGTCGCCTCGCGCCAGAGGTAGGGCTGGTCGACCGGCTCGGACTCGATCTCGAGACCCGCGTCGCGCAGGCCGGCGACGGTCGCGTCGACGTCACTCACCTCGAAATGGACGCTCGCTCCCGGAACCGCCACCTCGTCGCGGTGGAGCGAGAGCGTCACGTCCCCCTCGGCGACGAACCGCGCGTAGTCGGGATAGCTCGCGACGATCTGGGTCAGGCCCAGGCGTCGGTAGAACTTCGCGGCACGCTCGACGTCGCGCGACGGCAGGGTGAAGTGGTTGAGGCGCATCGACCGAGCCTAACCGCGTGGCAAGTGTGACGAGGTCGCACTGGCTGGTCAGCCAGTGCGGGTACCCTGGACGGGCATGGGAGCGGCAAGCGAACTGCCGAAGGGGCCCGGCGCACCGCGCGTCTGGCAGTCGCTCGCGTGGCAGACCCGGCCAATCCCGTATCTCGAGCGCTGCCGGGCCAGGTACGGCAAGACGTTCACGCTGAGGCTGCTCGGCGTCGATCCGTTCGTGATGATGTCCCGCCCCGAGGACGTCAAGGAGGTCTTCACGGCGCCTCCCGAGGTCCTCCACCCGGGTGAGGGCGCATCGATCCTGCTGCCGGTCGTCGGCCCGAACTCGATCCTGCTCCTGGACGAGGAACGCCACATGACGCAGCGCAAGCTCCTGCTCCCCGCGTTCCACGGAGAGAAGATGGAGGCCCTGCGCGGCCTCGTCACCGAGACCGCCGAGTCCGAGGTCGACGGTTGGACGACCGGGGCGCCGGTCCCGCTGCACCCGTACATGCAGAGCCTGACGATGGAGGTCATCCTCCGCGCCGTCTTCGGCCTCGAGAAGGGGGAGCGCCTCGACCGTCTCCGCGGCCTGCTGGCGAGGATGCTCAGGTTCGGGATGAGCCCGCTGAGCCTGATCCCGCAGGCGCAGCGGCTCGGGCGGCTGCATCCGACGTTGGCCGACTTCCAGCGGGTGCGCGAGCAGACCGACGAGGAGATCCGGGCCCTGATCGACGAGCGCCGGCGCGACGACCGCGATCGCGACGACGTCCTCTCGATGCTGCTCCTGGCGCGCCACGAGGACGGCTCGCCGATGTCCGACCTCGAGCTCCGCGACGAGCTGATGACGCTGCTCGTGGCCGGACACGAGACGACGGCCACCGAGCTGTCGTGGGCGTTCGAGCGTCTCGTCCGCAATCCCGCCTCGCTCGGCACGCTCGTGTCCGAGGTCGACGCCGGCGGCGACGAGTACCTGACGGCGACGATCCGCGAGACGCTGCGCCGCCGGCCGGTCCTGGCGATCGCCGCACCACGGCGCGTCGTCGCCGAGACGGCGATCGGCGGGCGCACCTACCCGCCGGGATGCCACGTCGTCGCGAACATCTACCTCGTCCATCACGACCCCGACATCTACCCGGAGCCCTACGCGTTCCGGCCCGAGCGCTTCCTGGAGAACGAGCCGGGCACCTACACCTGGATCCCGTTCGGCGGCGGTCGCCGCCGCTGCGTCGGCGCCAGCTTCGCCCTGCTCGAGATGGGCATCGTCCTCCGCGCCGTCCTCGCGAGGATGGAGGTTCGCCCGGGCGGCGACGGTGCCCTCGAGGCGCACCGGCGCCGCAGCATCACGGTCGTTCCCGGCAAGGGGGCGAAGGCGATCCTGACGGCACGGTCGAAGAAGCCCGCACCGGCCCCCGCCTAGCTCACCTCACCGAGATCGGCGACGGCCGTCGCTCCGACTAGCGCCGCAGCCGTTCCGCCAGCGCTCCCATCGCGGCGATCAGCTTGAGCCGCTCGGCGGTTCCGATCTCGCTCGAGCCGCCGTGCTCCGTCGCCTCGATCCGGGCGATGTTGACGAGGGTCCGCTCGGGGCCCCTCCACCCGCGCCACGGCTCGAACTCGGAGGAACGGATCAGCCGCTCTGCGAGCGCGAGCCTGTCGGCATCGGGCCCGGCCGTTAGGACCTGCTCCCGCAGCCAGGTCCAGTGCTCGCGGAGGGCGACGCAGTCGGCGACACCTCCGACCGGGCCGTGGCCGCCGACCACGGCGACCGGGTCGAGCGCCTCGATCCGCTCGAGCGCGGCGATCCAGGTGCCGACCGGCCCGGCCCACATGATCGGCATGACGTCGTTGAAGAGGATGTCGCCGGCGAAGACGACCCGGGCGTCGGGCACCCATGCGATCGCGTCGCCGGTCGTGTGCGCGGGACCGACGAAGAGCAGCTCGACGGTGCGACCGCCGATCTCGAGCGTCCTCTCCCGGTCGAACGAGTGCTCCGGAACCCGCGGCTCGATGCCACCGAACTCGTAGGCACCGAGCATCGAGCTGAATCCGCCGAGGCCCCGGAAGTGGTCGGCGCCGGGCAGCCCCGGGATCCGGCCGGCGATGCCGAGCAGCGTGCCGACCGGCGCGAGGCGGGTCAGCATCGACGGCGGCTCGGTGCGCATCTGCGCGACCGCGGGCGCGGAAGCGACGATCTCGACCCCGGCGCCGAGAAGGCCGTTGCCGTACCAGTGGTCGCCGTCGCCGTGGGTGTTGAACAGGTCGGTCAGCGGGGCGCGGGCGCGTTCGCAGACCGGCACGACCGCCTCGAGCATCGCCGCGGTCAGCCGTTCGTCCCACAGGGTGTCGATCAGCAGTGCCGCCCCCTCGCCGACGACCAGCCCGGCGTTCGACTCGCCGAGACCGCCGTTGGGCTGGATCCATGCCCAGGTCCGGTCCGCCACCGCGACGAGCCCGCCGTCGAACTCGGCGACGTCGCCGAGCGTGGTCCTCTCCCCGATCCGCGTGCCCATCTCGCGCGCTCCTCTCGTTGCGCCCCGCCGCCGCGGGGCGCGTCCAAGCTATCAGCGCCTGTAGGTTCAGCGACCGTCATGGCCGCAGGGGACGAGACCGAGTGGCGCAACCGCTGGGCGGCGGCGATCGCCGCCCGCGCCCTCCCCGAGGTCGAGCGGCTCGTCGCCGTCTCGACTCCGTCCGGGGACGCCCGCGCGGCGGAGGAGATCGTCGACCTCGTCGTGAGCATGCTCCCCGCGGACGCGGGCACGGAGCGGGTGCCGTGTTCATCGCCGGCCCATGCGCCGGACCTCGTCGCGCGGCTGGCCGGGGCCGGCGAAGGGCGGCTGCTCCTGGTCGGGCATCTCGACACCGTCGTCGCCCACGACGCCCACCGGGCGACGACGCGCGACGGCGACACCCTGTTCGGCTCCGGCACGATCGACATGAAGGGAGGGGTTGCGCTGTCCCTCGGCGTCCTCCGCGCGCTCGCCGAGGTTCCGGAACGGTACGCGGAGGTGGTGCTGCTCCTCGTCAACGACGAGGAGTTCCGGACCGAGCCCTTCGCCCACGGTCCCCGCTTCTCCGGCTTCGATGCCTGCCTGTGCTTCGAGGGAGGTGAGCGGACCGCGGCCGGGGAGGAGGCGGTCGTCGTGCGCCGGAAGGCGGCTGCCGCGATCCGCGTCGAGGCGGCGGGTGTCGCCGCCCACGCGGGAGCTCAGCCCGACTCCGGCCGCAGCGCCCTCCTCGCCCTGGCCGCGGTCGCCACGTCCCTGGCGGGGCTCCACGACCCGCACGGGGACGAGGCGCTCAGCGTCGTGCCGACGATGATCAGCGCCGGTGAGGGAATCAACGTCGTGCCCGGCTCCGGCGAGCTCTCGGTCGACATGCGGGCGGACGACGAGGCGAGCTTCGGGGCGGTGATCGGCTCCATCCCCGGCGACATCGACGGCGTGTCGCTGACGACCGAGCGACTCCGCCTCTGGCCCGGGATGGACATGGGCGCCGCCGCCGCCGGCCCGCTCGAACGGGCCTCCCGGCTCCTCGGCCGCCCGATCGCCGCCGTCTCGCGCGGCGGGGCAAGCGATGCGAGCAACCTGGCGCCCCATCTTCCACTCGCGATCGACGGCCTCGGCCCGCTCGGTGGAGCCGCGCACTCGCCGGCCGAGCACCTCCTCGTCGACTCGCTGGAGGATCGCGCCGCCGTCGCGCTCGCGCTCGCGCTGGCCATCCTCGCCCCCTGACCGCGCCGGGGACGCGGTTGCGGGATGATTGGTCCAACAACTTCCAACGGAGAGGAGCCGGGGTCGTGGCGCGTAAGCAGGTCAAGTCGGTAGCTGGGAAGGTCGTTGCGATCACGGGTGGCGCCCGTGGGATCGGCAAGTGCACTGCGCAGGCGCTGATCCGGCGCGGGGCGCGCGTGGCGATCGGCGATCTCGACGCCGGGCTCGCCGAGAAGACGGCGGCCGAGCTCGGCGGCAACTGCGTCGCCTTCGAGCTCGACGTCACCGACCGCGAGTCGTTCAAGCGCTTCCTCGACGATGCGGAGAAGGAGCTCGGCCCGATCGACGTCGTCGTCAACAACGCCGGGATCATGCCGGTCGGCCCGTTCGTGGATGAGACCGACGAGACCGCGAGGACGATGGTCGACATCAACCTCCACGGCGTCATCTTCGGGACCAAGCTGGCGCTCGAGCGGATGCTTCCCCGCGGGAGTGGGCACATCGTCAACATCGCCAGCCAGGCCGGCAAGGCCGGGCTGCCGGGCGGCGCGACCTACTGTGCCACCAAGCACGCCGTCGTCGGCCTCAGCGAGGCGGTTCGGCTGGAGAACGTCGGCAGGGGGATCGAGGTGTCCTGCGTGATGCCGGCCGTCGTCAACACCGAGCTCGGCGGCGGCCTGACCGACACCCGCGGCGTCAAGAAGCTCGAGCCGGAGGAGGTCGCGGAGGCGATCGTCGAGGCGATCGAGACGAACCGCTTCGACGTCTGGGTGCCGAAGTCGAGCGCCGGCATCTCCGTGATCCTCAGCCTCGTCCCGCGCAGCGGCCGTGAGGCGATCGCGCGGTTCATGAAGGCCGACAAGGTCCTGGCCGAGGTCGACGAGCAGGAGCGCGCCGCATACGAGGACCGGGCGTCGAAGAGCACGTCCGAGTCCTCGGAGGCGGAGCGGACCACGACCAACGGCTGAGGGGCCGGGCGACCACGGGCCGGACCGGCTTGCTACCGACGCTCCCCCCGGGGCTCACGGCGCTCGACCGGCTGCCGACGGTCCCCCGGCTCCCGATCGGGCCGGACCCGCTGCGCCGGGCCCGGATCCCGAAGGACCTCGATGCGGTCACCACGATCGGCGAGGAGGCGGAGCCGGACGCGGGCGGGGTCGAGCGCCGCAACGTCGAGGCGATCTGGAAGGCGGCGACCGACTGGTACCGCAGCGGCGTCCACCCGGCGCTGCAGGTCTGCGTCCGCCGCCACGGCGCGGTCGTCCTCGACCGGGCGATCGGCCACGCCCGCGGCAACGGACCCCGCGACCCGGCCGACGGCGAGAAGGTGCTCGCCACGACCGCCACTCCGTTCTGCGTCTACTCGACCTCGAAGGCGATCACGGCGTTCGTGGTCCACAAGCTCTGCGAGCGCGGGCTCCTGCACCTCGAGGACCCGATCGCCGAGCACATCCCCGGCTACGAACGGCACGGGAAGCGCTCGATCACCGTCGGTCACGTCCTCGCTCACAAGGCGGGCGTTCCGAACCTGCCGCGCGAGGCCCTCGACCTCCGGTACATCTCCGATCGCGACTACCTGCGTGAGGTCCTCTGCGACGCCCGGCCGGCGACGCTGCCTGGGACCCAGCTCGCCTACCACGCGGTCTCCGGCGGCTTCATCCTCGGCGAGGTCGTCCACAGCGTCACCGGTGAGGACATCCGAACGGTGCTCGCCGAGGAGTTCCTCGACCCGCTCGGGTTCCGCTGGACCAACTACGGGGTCGATCCCGGCGATCTCGGCGAGGTGGCGGTCAACTACATCACCGGGCCGAGAACGGCCCCGCCGCTGTCGACGCTCCTCAGCCGCGCGCTCGGTACCGGTCTCGACGACCTCGTCGAGACCACCAACGACCCGCGCTATCTGACCGGCATCGTCCCGGCCGCGAACACGATCACCACGGCGAACGAGCTCTCGCGCTTCTTCGAGATCATGCGCTGCGGCGGTGAGCTCGACGGCGTCAGGGTCATCGGGACCGACACGATCCGGCGCGCCCTCCTCCAGCGCGCGCACCTCGAGGTCGATCTCTCGCTGGGTTTCCCGACCCGGTTCTCATACGGGCTGATGCTCGGGGCGCGGGTGCTGAGCCTCTACGGCCTCGACACCCAGCACGCTTTCGGGCATCTCGGCTTCACGAACATGCTCGCGTGGGCCGATCCCGAGCGCGCGATCTCGGTCGCGGTCCTCAACAACGGCAAGCCGGTGCTCTACCCCGAGGTTCACCGGTTCCTCGGCACGATGCAGAGGATCACGAGCGAGATGCCGAAGGTGCCCGCCGAGGACCGCTTCCTCTAGGGCCGGGGCATTCGGCTCGCGCCGATCTCACACCCGGGGTTGCGCGGAGGCCCGGCAGTGAGGGGGAGGTCCCGTTGCTGGGTGCATCTCGGCAACCAGAGGTTGCTCGAACGCACCCGGTGCGCTGCATCCCCCGGGCTACCTACGCATCTCGTACTGCCCCGCCAGCCCTCGCACCGTCGCGAAGACCGAGTCGAAGCGCTCGCCGCCGACCACCGGCCGCGTGATCGCGCCCCGCGCCCAGTCGGCCTGCGCCGCGGTGGCCGAGGTCTTGCCGTGCAGCTCGACCGCGTAGGCGGAGAAGTCGCGGACCAGGACGTCGAAGATCTGATCGAGCGTGTCGGCCGGAAAATCGACGAGCTTCGCCTGCTCGAGGATCAGCTGTGCGTACGGGATCAGCGTGAACAGCTCGCCGAGCGTGAGCAGGTAATCGAGGTCCTTCTGCTGCTCGGCATCGGGGGCGGCGTCGATCAGCAGCCGCTTGAACGACTCGGCGAGCTCCGCGAACCGGGCCACGTTGGGGACCGTGGCGAACGGCTCGAACGCGGCGCGCCAGTCGCCGAAGCGGATCCGCGAGAGGCCGCGGGCGGGACCCTGTCGGAACAGGAACTCGTCGTCGCCGGGGGCGAGCGCGCGCTCCGGCGGGGCCAGCCCCGGGTCGGGGTCGAACAAATAGGCAGGCATGAACTTGAGGACCAGCGCCATGTTCACGTGCACGGTGCCCTCGAGCTTCGGCAGCCCGCGGATGTCCTTGGCCGCCATCTCGAAGAACATGTCGCGCTCGAATCCCTTGGCGGCCATCACGTCCCAGAGCTCGTCGATCACCCGCTCGCCCTCGGTCGTCACCTTCATCTTCGTCAGCGGGTTGAAGAGCAGGTAGCGGCGGTCGTCGGGTGACGCCGTCCGCATGTAGTCGATCGCCCGGTTCGCGAACAGCTTCATCGCGGCCAGCCGGGCGTAGCTGTCGGCGAACGCCTGACGGACATGCGGGAAATCGGTCACCCGCATCCCGTAGAGGATCCGCGAGTCGGCGTGGGTGATCGACTCGTGCAGGGCGTGCTCGCAGATCCCGATCGAGGCGAAGCCGAGGTTGAACTTGCCGATGTTGACCGTGTTCAGAGCGGCGTCGAAGGCGGCGGGACCCCGGTGGAGGATGTCGCCGGGCTCGACCGGGTAGTCGTGGAGCTCGAACTGGCTCACGTAGTTCTGCGAGTTGACGACGTTGCGGACCAGCTCGTAGTCCGGGTGCCGCGAGTCAGCGGCGAAGAACGCGTAGCCGTCGGCGCCCTCGACCCCCTCGATCCGCCCGAAGACCGAGACCATCGCCGCCTCGTTGCCGTTGCCGATGTAGTACTTGCCGCCGTTCGCCCGCCAGCCGTCGCCGGAGTCCGGCGTCAGCACCATGTCGGTCGAGTAGATGTCGGCGCCGTGAGCGCGCTCGGAGAGGCCGAACGCGAAGATCTCCCCGCCGGCGAGCAGGCGCGCCGCGCGCTCCCGCGCCGCCTCGTTCTCCGACATGAAGATCGGCCCGAGCCCGAGGATCGTGACCTGCCACGTGTACCAGTAGGCGAGCCCGTAGAACGCCGAGACCTCGCTGAACGCGCAGATCCGCTGTGTGTCCCAGCGTCGCTCCGGGTCGCCGCCGCCGTCGCGGGCGGGGGTGAGGAAGCGGGCGAAGATCCCCTCGCTCGCCTGGAAGGCGAGGTAGTCGGAGTACCACCGGTGCTCGCGGTCGGCGTCCTTGAGGGCGACCTTCCCGCGGTCCTCGAACCACGCGATCGTCGCCTCGATCGCCTCGCGGTCGCGCGGTTCGAGATGGTCGAAGCCGGGAGCGTTGGGATCGAGGATCACGAGCTCGCCTTCGCCTGTTCGATCAGCCGGCCGGCGACGTCCGGCACGTAGGCGTAGAGGTCCTCGGGTGGGCGCTCGTAGCCGCCGTCCTTCTGGACCTTCGGCAGCTTCACGCGGGGTTGCTCCTCGTGCTCGAAGGGAATGCTCTTGAGCAGGTGGGCGATGCAGTTGATGCGTGCGTTCCGCTTGATGTCGGACTCGACGACGTGCCAGCGCGCCTCGGGGATGTCGGTGTGCTTGAACATCTCGTCCTTCGCGCGGGAGTAGTCGACCCAGCGGCTGCGCGAGTAGAGGTCGGTGGAAGAGAGCTTCCACTGCTTGAGCGGGTCGTCGATCCGCGACTCGAAGCGCTTCGCCTGCTCCTTCTCCGAGACCGAGAACCAGTACTTGAGAAGGACGATCCCATCGTCGACGAGCATCCGCTCGAAGGTCGGGCACTGCCGGAGGAAGCGCCGGTGCTCGTCTTCGGTGCAGAAGCCGAGGACCTTCTCGACCCCGGCGCGGTTGTACCAGGAGCGGTCGAAGAGGACGACTTCGCCCCCGGCCGGCAGGTGGGCGATGTAGCGCTGGAAGTACCACTCCGTCTGCTCGCGATCCGAGGGCACCGGGAGGGCGACGGTCCTGACGACGCGCGGTGAGACGAACTCGTTGATGCGCTTGATGACGCCGCCCTTGCCGGCGGCGTCGCGGCCCTCGAAGACGATCGCGACCCTCGCGCCGGTGCGCTTGACCCAGTCGACCATCTGCACGAGCTGGACCTGGAGCTCGTAGAGCTTCGCCTCGTAGAGGTCGCGGGGCAGCTTCTCGGTCGTGCTCATCGCCTCTCCTCAGACCTCGAACTCGGCACCGCCGGGACCGAGGTTGGCGATCCGCGATTCCCCGATCTGCGACCGCTCCCCCCAGGCCTCGTGGATGTGTCCGCAGACGACGAGCGGGGGGCACTTGGCCGTGATCGCATCGCGAATTGCGGTGCTGCCGAGATGATCGCCTGCGGACGAGCGATCGCAGTGCCCCTCGGGAGGCGAGTGCACGATCAGGACCGCGCCCTCCGGGCACGCTTCGAGCCGCGCCTGCGCGGCTTCGTCGGTGAGATCGAAGCTCCAGTCCCACGGCGTGACCGGGATGCCGGCTCCGAGGCCGAAGAAGGAGACACCGTCGATCTCGGCTCCCTCTCCGTGCAGCACGGTCGCCGCCTCCCAGCCGGCGTCGGCGACGGCGGCGCGAAGCTCCTCCTCGGTCTCGTTGTTGCCCGGGACGAGCAGCGCCGGCGCCGCGATCGGCGCGAGCGCCGCGATCGTCTCGGCGACTCCTTCGTGCACCGAGCCGAAGTCGCCGGCGCCGATGACGACGTCGGCCTCCGTGCTCCGCTCGACGAGATCCGCGGCGGCGGCCAGGTCGCGGTGGAGGTCGCTGAACGCGAGCACCTTCATGCCGCCTCCCCCTCGTCCTCGGCGACCTCGAGCTCGCGGACGCGGAGCGTCCCGACCTCCAGCTCCTCGATCTCGAGGCGCTGGAAAGAAGCGCGCCCGACCGAGAGGCGGCCGATCGCCAGGGCACCGATGGCGACGGCGCCGATCGCAAGCGCCCCGATCGCGACCGGCGCGGACGCGGTGGGCCCCAGCACGGCGGGCCCGCGCGCGGTGCCGGCCCTCACCTCGAAGCCCATCACCTTGACCGGGACCCGCTTGCGGACCCGCTCCGCCATTTCTGATCTCGCCATCGTCCCTCTCCTTTCCGGGGGTCGGGCTGATCCTCTCACGTCGAAGCCACTAACCTCGCCCGCGATGACTGACTCAGGGGTTCAAGGTCAGGCGGACGCGGACGGGGCCATCGTCGCGTGCCGCGATCTCAGCCGGCGCTTCGGGGAGGGGGAAGCCGCGGTCGACGCGCTCCGGGGGGTGACCCTCGACTTCCCGCGCGGGCAGATGACCGCGATCGTCGGCCCCTCCGGCTCCGGCAAGTCGACCCTGATGCACCTGCTCGCCGGGCTCGACAAGCCGACCGGCGGCGGCGCCTGGATCGACGGCGTCGAGGTGACCGCCCTCAACGACAAGGGCCTGACCGAGCTGCGCCGGGAGAAGCTCGGTTTCATCTTCCAGTTCTTCAACCTGGTCCCCGTCCTCGACGCCGCCGAGAACGTCGAGCTGCCCTTGAAGATCGCGGGCCGCGACGTCGATTCCGCCTGGCGCGACCGCCTCCTCGACACGGTCGGTCTCGCCGACCGCGCGGACCACCGGCCCTCGGAGCTCTCGGGCGGCCAGCAGCAGCGCGTGGCGATCGCCCGGGCGCTGATCGCCCGTCCCGCGGTCATCTTCGCCGACGAGCCGACGGGCAACCTCGACTCGAAGTCCGGCAACGGCATCCTCGAGCTGCTCCGGGCCTCGGTCGACGAGTTCGAGCAGACGGTCGTGATCGTCACCCACGACCCGAAGGTCGCCGCCTACGCGGATCGGGTCATCGTCCTCGCCGACGGCCGGGTCGCGGCGGACCGGAAGGTCGAGGGCGAGGATGACGTCATCGCCCTGATGCGGGACCTCTAGCCGATGTTCGGCCTCGCACTCCGCGGGCTGGCGTCACGGAAGCTCCGGGCGGCGCTCACCGCCCTGGCGATCATGCTGGGGGTGGCGATGGTCGCCGGCACCTTCATGCTGAAGGGCTCCGTCGACAAGGCGTTCGACGACATCTTCGCCGAGGCCAATGCGGGCATCGACGTGACGGTGCAGCCGAAGACGGCGTTCGACACCGGTTTCGACCTGCCCGAGTCGGGTGCGGCGCTGCCGGAGTCGCTCGTCCGCAAGGTCGCCTCCGTCGACGGCGTCGAGAAGGCGGCCGGCGGCATCTCCGATTCGACCTCGATCGCGATCCTCGACGAGAACGGCGACCGCATCGGCCCCGCCGGTGGGGGACCGCCGCAGATCGCGGCGAGCGTCGAGCCCGAGCCCTTCAATCCCTTCACCTGGGTCGAGGGCGCCGCGCCGTCGGGCCCGGACGAGGTCGGGATCGACTCGATCACGGCCGACGAGGAGGACTACGAGGTCGGGCAGAAGATCACGATCAGCGGGGTGCGCGGGGCGAAGGAGTACACGCTGTCGGGGATCGGCCGCTTCGGCTCGGGCGTGCCCCTCGGTGGCGCCAGCTTCGCGCTGTTCAC
>JAGQUO010000167.1 GCA_020438445.1 Solirubrobacterales bacterium | reverse complement strand
ACCGGTCGGCGCCCTCGGCCGCCAGCTCGACCTCGCCCGGGGTCGCGGCCCCGTAGGAGGTCCCGCGGGCGGCGGCCTCCGCGACCGCCTCGACGACGCCCGGGTCGGCGTGCCCGAGGATCAGCGGCCCCCAGGAGCAGACCCAGTCGACGTACTCGTTGCCGTCGACGTCCCAGATCCGGCTCCCCGCGGCACGGTCGACGAAGATCGGATCGCGGCCGATCGAGCCCATCGCCCGGACCGGCGAGTTCACCCCGCCGGGCATCAGCCCGGCTGCCAGGGCGAAGAGCTCGGCCGACTTCCCGGTGTTCAACTTCCGCCGGCGCCGGCGGCGGGCGCGCCGGCGAATGCCTCCGGGGCGTGCTCGCGCTCCCATGCCTCGTAGTCGGGCGTGAAGTAGCGGAGGCGGATCTTCTTGAACTCGGTCGAGCTGTAGAGGACGGCGCGGTCCTCGCCGTGGAGGCCGTGCTCGTCGGCGATCGACTGCAGGACCGCGTCGCACTCCTCCTTCGAGCGGCCGTGGGCCATCGTGAAGACCGAGTAGGGCCAGTCCTCGTAGGTCGGACGCTGGTAGCAGTGCGAGATGCCGCGGACCGCGGCCATCCGGCCGCCGATCTCCTCGACGTCGTCGGGCGCGACCTTCCAGACGCCCATCCCGTTCGCGGAGAACCCGGCCCGGCGATGGAAGAGGATCGCGGCGACGCGGCGGAGGATCTTGCGCTCGGTCATCCCCTCGAGATGGGCGAGGAGGGCCTCGGTGTCGAGCCCGACCTCGGCGGCGGCGGCGTCGTAGGGCCGCTGCGTCACCTCCATCGGGCCCTGGATCGCGCGGATCACCGCGATGTCGAAGTCGTCGTAGGGCTGCGGCTCGAGCTCGCGCGGCGGCACCGCCTCGACCTTGGCGGCGAGGGCGTCGGTGCCGCCCTCCATCTCGAGGTTCATGTTGATCTTGAACATCGTCAGGGTCGGGAGCTGGCGGATCGACTCGGCGCCGGTCAGCCGCTGGAGCACCTCGAGGGTGCCGTCGAGGCCGAGCCTGGAATCGGGCGGCGTCGCGATCGTGAACCAGAGGTTGAACTCGTGGTCGCGGAGGTAGTTGTGGGAGACGCCGGGATGGGCGTTGATGATCTTCGCCGGGCGGTGCGGGAACTCCGGGTCGACCTTGGCCGCGACGAGCATCGACGAGTAGCCGAGCGCGCGGGTGTCGAAGATCGGCGTGATCTCGCGGATGATCCGGCCGTCGAGCAGCCGCTGGGTCCGCTCCATGAGCTCCCCGACCGGCAGCTCGGCGGCGGCGGCGAGGCGCTCGTAGGGCTCGGGGTCGAGCGGGAACTCCGACTGCATCAGGTTCATCAGCCGGCGGTCGGTGTCGTCGAGCGGGATCGCGGCGCCGCCCTTGCGGGTGCGCAGCTTCGGGCGGGCGGCGCGGCGGCGCTCGCCCTCCCCCGCGGCTCCGTTCTCCTCGGCCGTATCGGTCTCGGTCAACTCACTCATCGAGCCAGTTCGCTGCGTCTTTCGCGTAGTAGGTGATGATCGCGTCCGCGCCGGCCCGGCGGATCGAGGTCAGCGCCTCGAGCGCCGCGGCGCGCTCGTCGATCCATCCGGCCCCGGCTGCGGCCTTCAGCATCGAGTACTCGCCCGAGACATGGTAGGCGGCCAGCGGCGCGCCGGTTGCCTCCTTGACGCGATGGACGACGTCGAGGTAGGGAAGGGCGGGCTTGACCATCAACATGTCGGCGCCCTCGTCGAGGTCGAGCTTCGACTCGCGGATCGCCTCGAGCACGTTCGCCGGATCCATCTGGTACCCGCGGCGGTCGCCCGCGGCGGGCGTCGAGTCGGCGGCGTCGCGGAACGGCCCGTAGAAGGCCGAGGCGTACTTCGCTGAGTAGCTGATGCCCGGCGTCTCGGTCAGCCCCTCCTCGTCGAGGCGGCCGCGGATCGCGGCGATCCGCCCGTCCATCATGTCCGAGGGCGCGACCGCGTCGGCTCCGGCCTCCGCCTGCGAGAGCGCGGTCCGCGCCAGCAGCTCGAGCGAGCTGTCGTTGTCGACGGTCCCGTCGTCGCGCAGCCGGCCGCAGTGGCCGTGGGACGTGTACTCGCACATGCAGGTGTCCGCGATCACGGTCAGTCCGGGATCGGACTCCTTCAGCGCCCGGATCGCCATCTGCACGATGCCCTCCTCGTCGTAGGCGCCGGAGCCGAGCTCGTCCTTCTCGGCCGGGATCCCGAACAGGAGCACGGACCCGATCCCGGCGGCGCGGACGCCGGCGGCCTCCTCGACCAGCTCGGCGATCGAGAGCCGCTGGACGCCGGGCATCGACGGGATGTCCTCGCGGACCCCCGCGCCGGCGGTGACGAACAGCGGCTGGATCAGGTGCGAGGCGGTCAGCTCCGTCTCGCGCATGAGGCCGCGAAGGACTCCGGTCCGACGCAACCTCCGCATCCTTGTCGCGGGGAAGGCCATCGGACCGGAGTCTAGGCGGCGGGCGCGATCAGCCGGAGGTGCTGTCGCCGGAGCTCGCCGCCCCGCCGGTCAGGTCGATCTTCCAGCTGCCGTCCTCCTGGACGACGTCGAACGTCGTCTCCTCGCCGTCGGCGGTCACCGGGACCGTCGCCGTGTCGCCTTCGGTGGTGACGTCGCCGATCTCGATCGAGTCGGGGACGTTCGACTGGCCGGAGCTGACGGACTTCTCGAACGACGCCTCGCAGCTGTCCTCGCCGGCGGCCGCGAGGTCCTGCGAGTCGGTGGTGAGCGACGCGCAGGCGGCCTCGGCGTCCTCGGACTTGGATGCGTCGAAGAACGCCTGGACGGCGTCCTCGGGGCTGCCGGAATCGCCGTCGTCGCCGCCCCCGCAGCCGACGACGAGCGCCGCGGCGAGCGCGAGGACCAGCACCGCGATCCGCTTCGGATCGTGCTTCATGGTTTCTCCCTGGGTCGTGGAACGGGCGGGCAGCCTAGCGATAGGTCCTAACGGACGCCGTCGGCCGGCGTTGTCGAGTCGACGGCTCGGAAGCGGCCAGGTGGATTAACGACGTGATCTATCGGATAATCGGAGGCCATGCAGGGAAGCGGCCGGCTGGGCCGGACTTCGATCGCGACCGTTCTCGGCGTGCCCGGCGAACGCCACCGGACCATGCGGCTGAGCCGGCGCGCCGTGCGCGGCGAGGACGCGGCGTTCGAGGAGATCTTCCGCCGTCACCACCAGGAGCTCTACCGCTACTGCCTGGCGATCCTCCGCGATCGCGACGATGCCGAGGACGCGCTGCAGGCGACCATGGCGGCGGCGCTGCGATCGCTCCCCGGCGAGGAGCGCGAGATCGATCTGCGGCCGTGGCTGTTCCGGGTCGCCCACAACGAGTCGATCTCGATCCTCCGCCGGAGCCGGGATGCCGCCGAGGTGGACGGGGAGCTCGCCGACACGGCCGCGGCCTCCCAGGACGAC
>JAGQUO010000166.1 GCA_020438445.1 Solirubrobacterales bacterium | reverse complement strand
CCGCGGTGCTCGCGATTCAGCTCGTTGATCCGCTCCTCGCCGACGAGCTGGACCGAGAGGTGTCCATCGGCGACGCCGGCGGCTCCGAGCGCCGCCGCGACGGCGCCGCGCAGCTGCGGCGGCACATCGCCGAGATCGGTGCTCAATCGCCGCCTTCCGCAACCCGGGCCCGCTTCCGGTCGCCGTACTCGCCGTAGGCGGCGACGATCCGCTGTACGAGCTGATGGCGAACGACGTCGGAGCCGCCGAAGCGGACGAACGTGATGTCCTCGACGGCGGACAGGATCTCGCCGACGACGACCAGCCCGGAGCGCTGATTCGTCGGCAGGTCGATCTGGGTGATGTCGCCCGTGACGACCATCTTCGACCCGAACCCGAGACGGGTGAGGAACATCTTCATCTGCTCGGGGCTGGTGTTCTGCGCCTCGTCGAGGATCACGAACGAGTCGTTCAGGGTCCGTCCCCGCATGAAAGCCAGCGGGGCGACCTCGATGATGCCGCGCTCGAAGTAGTCGTTGACGCGGTCGGGATCGAGCATGTCGTAGAGGGCATCGAACAGCGGCCGCAGGTACGGATCGACCTTCGCCTGGATGTCGCCGGGCAGAAACCCGAGCCGCTCCCCCGCCTCGACCGCGGGGCGGGTCAGGATCAGCCGGCTGACGTCACGCGACTCGAGTGCGGCGACCGCCATCGCCACGGCGAGGAACGTCTTCCCGGTGCCGGCCGGGCCGATCCCGAAGGTGACGGTGTGATCGCGGATCGAGTCGACGTAGCGCTTCTGATTCGCCGTCCGCGGCGCGATGTTCGTCCCCCGGTGCCGCCAGACCGAGTCGCCGAGCATCGCCGCCGGCTCGACTCCCGAGTCCCGGGCGCCCTCCACCGCCGCGATCGTGGACGGCTCGACGTCGTGCCCGCGCTCGATCAGGCCGAGAAGCTCCTCCACTATCCCCTGCCCGGAGGCGACGGAATCCTCGGGGCCGTCCAGCGTGATCACGTTCCCCCGCAGGAAGACGTCGCAGTCGAGGCGGTCCTCGAGCTCGCGCAGGACCGAGTCGCCGGAACCGGCGAGCGCCGCGGCGACGTCGTTGTCGATCGTCAGCTGCCTACGAGCCAAGCCGCTCCCGGACCATCGTCGAAACCCGCTTGCCGTCCGCCCGGCCCTTCACCTGGGGCATGACCGCGCCGATCACCTTGCCCATGTCCTTCGCGCTCTCCGCACCGGCCGACCCGATCGCTGCGACGACGATCTCCTCGAGCTCGGCGTCGGAGATCTGCTCCGGCAGGTAGGACTCGATCAGCTCCGCCTCCGCTCGCTCGGCGGCCGCCTGCTCGGCGCGCCCGCCGGACTCGAAGGCCTCCGCGGCCTCGATCCGCTTCTTGCGCTCGCGCTGGAGCACGGCGACGGCGTCCCCCTCACCCTCCTTCTCGTCCTGCTGGAGCGAGCTCGCGAGCATCCGCAGGGTCCCGACGCGGTCGCGCTCGCCCGCCTTCATGGCGATGCGCGTGTCGTCCTGGACGCGTTCGAGGATCTGGTCGCTCATCCACCGAAGAGTAGTGCGGCGCCGATCAAACCCGCTCCACGTCGCCGAGCGGCATCTGCAGGAAGCGGGTGCCGAGCTCGCGGAAGCTCTCGGCGTCACCGGTACAAAGGAATCGGTAGTCGCCCTCGCCGCCGGAGGGGCTCTCCAGACCCCGTGCCTCGAGGATCCGCTGCGCCTTGGCGGCGATCGCATGCCCGGCCGTCACCAGGCGGACGTCGCGGCCGAGGATCCGCTGCAGCATCGGGGCGACGAGCGGGTAGTGGGTGCAGCCGAGGATCAGGGTGTCGATGGACGCGGCCCGCAGCGGCTCGCAGTAGAAGCGGACGGTGTCGACGACCGACTGGTCGAACGGGAACCCGTTCTGGATGATCGGAGCGAGGTCGGGGGCCGATACCTCGATCACCTCGAGGCCCCGCCCCTGCTCCTGCAGCGCCCGCCTGTAGGCGCCCCCCTCGACCGTCGCCGGAGTCGCCAGGACGCCGACCTTGCCGGTGCCGGAGATCGCGGCGGCGATCTCGGCTTCGGGACCGATCACCGTCACCACCTCCACGCCGTGGGCGGCGGCGGTCTCGCGGGCCGCCTCGGCCCCCGCGGCGGTCGCCGAGTTGCAGGCGACGACGAGGAGCTTCGCGCCCCGCCCGAGCAGGAACTCGGTGTTCGTGACGACCAGCTCCCGCAACTCGGCGGCGGACTTGGTGCCGTACGGGAAGTGGGCGCTGTCGCCGAGATACAGGAAATCCTCATGGGGAAGCGACACCAGGCACTCGTGCAGCACCGTCAGCCCGCCGACGCCGGAGTCGAACATGGCGATGGGCAGCGAGCGGTCAGGGGTCACGATCAGGCCTCACGAGAAGCTTGCCGCCCGGTGATCGTCGAAGCGCGGCGGCCTGCGGCCGTAAGCCGACGAGGACGCAGGTATGCGAAGCGCCCAGCGCGCCCTCAGAGGAAGGGTTTGGCGGTCATGATGTAAATCGTCACGATGATCACCAGCCCGGTGAAGATCCCGACCTTGGCGATCTGCGAGTCGAGCGCCCTGTAGTCGGCCGAGACCTCGCCGCCGCCGGCCTGGTCGCGCTCGGCGATCGCGATCGCCTCGTTCGTCTTCGGGATGAAGTAGGCGTGGGTGACGCCGAGCAGGAAGATGATCGCGACGAAGCCCCAGCTGATGAAGAAGCTGCCCATTCCGTAGGGCCCGTCGGCGGCGAGGTAGATGCCGGTGAGCAGGATCAGCGTCATCGCCCCGGTGTTGACGGTGCGGTTCCAGAACACGTTCGTGCGGGCGACCATCGCGAGCCCCTGGCCCTCGCGCTGCGCGGCGGTCAGGTAGGCGGCGTAGGCGAACGTCGGACCGAGGCCGATCACGACCGCGGCGATGTGGAAGAACAGGACGACGTCGTAGAACTGGACCGATGCTGTGGCGATCATGGAACGAGACCGTAGCGCGCCCTCCGGAGCGAATCCGGGCGCTCAGCGCCGCATCGAGAACGCCGCCCAGTCGCCGCTCTCGATCTGATCCTCGACGACGAGCCCGGCCGCCGCATAAGCCGATCGAACCCGGTCGCGCTCGGACATCAGCAGCCCGCTGACGATCATCCGGTCCGGCACCGCGATCTCGCCGCGGGCCATCCGCCCCGCGAGGGGGACCAACAGCGGTGAGGTGAGATTCGCCACGACCGTGGGGGCAGACGGCGGCACCTCCTCGCGCAGGTTCACGCGTGCAACGGAGACCGCTGCCGCGTTCGCCGCGGCATTGCCCGCCGCGGCCTCGACCGCCGCGGGCTCGTGATCGCAACCGGCGACCGGCGCCCATCCGAGGCGCGACGCCGCGACGGCGAGCACGCCCGAGCCGGTCCCCCAGTCCGCGAACGCTCCGCTGGCCCGGCCGCCGTCCGCCAGGGCGAGAAGGAGCTCGAGGCAGCAGCGCGTCGTCGCGTGGGCGCCGGTGCCGA
>JAGQUO010000165.1 GCA_020438445.1 Solirubrobacterales bacterium | reverse complement strand
CGTCCTCGACCTCGCCAAGGAGCACGAGGGGATGGAGGCGCTCGTCCTCCTGCACCAGGACGCGGAGATCTGCGACCCGAACTTCATCCCGGCGCTTCGTGAGGCCTTCTCCGACCCCGACGTCGCGATCGTCGGCTGCGCCGGCGCCGTCGGCGTTCGCAGCATCGCCTGGTGGGAGGGAGCGGTCACCTGGGCGTCATTCACGCACCGCTACACCGAGCTCGGCGGCGGCCAGTTCGACTCGATGTCGTGGGACGACGCCCGCACCCCGTCGATCTCCCACACCGGGGAGGTCGACGTCATCGACGGCTTCGTCATGGCGATGTCCCCCTGGGCGGTCGAGAACCTCCGCTTCGACGAGGCGCTGGGCAAGCTCCACGGCTACGACTTCGACATCTGCTGTCAGGCCCGCGAGAAGGGCAAGAAGGTGGTGACGGCCGACATGCGCGTCATCCATCACCACTCGCTCGATCTGATCAGCGATCCCGAGACCTGGATGGAGGCCTACATCCGTCTCGCCGAGAAGTGGGAGGGCAGGCTCCCCCACCTCAACGACCCCGGCACCGACCTGCACGCGCGCGCGCTCCGCGCCGAGGCCGACGCCGCGGCCGCGAAGGGCGCTCACGCCTCCGGGCAGCTCCGCTACCAGGCGCTGGAGCGCCACTACTTCGAGCTGACGAACACCGCCGCCTGGCGCTTCACGGAGAAGCTCCGCCGGCTTCGCAACCGGCTCACGCCGTCGAACGGCGCTCGCGCCCGCAAGGCGGCGGAGGAGCAGGTGGCGGCGATGCGGCCGCACGAGCCCACCGGGGCGCCGCGCCGCGCCGAGAGCTGAACCTGGAACCTGGCTGAACTGAGTGGACTGGCTGGGCCGGGGTCAGCGACCCCCGCTCGAGCGCTGAGGCGAGCTCAGTCCTCGAGCTTCCAGCGGCTCTTGTAGTCGGCCCGGCGAGCGGAGAGCTCGTCGATGTGCGCGAGCCATGACTGGCGGCCGCCGGAGCGTGCCTTGCGGACGCCGTCGGCGGCGCGGATCAGCTTCGCGCTCGACATCGACCGCAGGATCTCCTCGTAGGAGTCGGCCTGCGCCTCGAGCTCGGCGTTTCGGCCTTCGAGGCCGGCGACCTTGCCGCGCAGATCCCAGATCTCGTGACTGAGCTCGGTGACCGTGCGGTGATGGTTGGCGAGATGGAAGACGCGGTTGCTCTCGAGGCGGGCGACGATCGGGTTCATGTCCCAGGGGTCGACGAGCGCGGCGACCGCTGCGGCCCAGGGCGCGTCCTCATGCCAGGCGAGCCCGAAGCCGAAGAACATCGGCAGGATCGCGAGACGGACGCCGTCCTGTGTCGCGACGAAGTCCTCGATCGCGGTGAGCACGCCGTTGCGCTCACCCCCCTCGTGGTTTTTCGCCCACTTGTAGGGCAGCCCGCCGAAGGTGACGCCGGGTTCACCGGGGAAGACGCCGACGCCCTCCTCGATTCCCTCGCTGTACTCCTCGGGGACGCGTTCGGGGGCGTAGAAGGAGTCGCGACGGCCGTGCGGCCAGCAGACGTCGTGGAAGAGCAGCAGCGGCATCTCGGCCCCGGACACGCGAAGTCCGACCTGCTTGAGCTCCTCGCTGACGGTGAAGTAGTTGTGGTCGCCGTCGATGACGAGCGCGTCGGGCAGATCCATGGTCGCGAGCGCATCGGCGCCGGTCCGCTCGAGCAGGTTCAGGGCGGGGTTGTCGGCCGCGAGCTGCTGCAGCGCCGGCTGCGGCAACGGGTCGACGGCGGTGACCGAGGCGCCGCTCGCGGCGGCCCATTCGAGCAGCACCGCGGTCAGGTCACCGGCGTAGGCGCCGACCTCGGCGACGGTCTTGGCGTCCACAGCGTCGAGGGTGGAGAGCAGGAGCTCGCCGAAGTTGGCCATCGAGTGACCCCATCTGCCCGGGTCCTCTCCCTTCAGCTCCTCTGCGGTTTCGAGTCGATCCATGAGTCGGCGCAGTGTAGTCGTGGGTCGTGGCGTCCGGCCGCCACCCGACGGTGCCGGGCGCCCCGGAGCCCCCAATAGGATGGGCCGATGGAGGCGAGTGCCCCCGCGCGCGATCGTCGGGAGAGGGCGGTTGGCGTGCCGGGCTCCGAGCCCGGTGGCGAGCGCACGGCAACCGGGATCCCGATCGTTCCGGCGCTGGACGGCTTCCGCGCGATCGGCATCGTCGGCATCGTCATCCTCCACACGTTCCAGGCGGTCGGGATCGGGTGGGAGCCCGAAGGCAACCCGATCGTTCAGTTCCTGTGGGCCTGCGACATCGGCCAAACCTGCCTGAACGCGCTCTTCATCGTCAGTGGGTTCGTCATCTATCTGCCGATCGTCGCGCGAGGCGGCCGGATGGGATCGGTCGGAGCCTTCGCGATCAGGCGCGCCGCTCGGCTCTTCCCCGCCTACTGGTTCGTCCTCGCCGTGATGCTCGTCCTGATCGCGACGCTTCCCTTCGAGTCCGACCTCGTGAAGATGCCCTCCGCGCTCGACCTGGGCCTCACCATCACGACGATGGAGGTGCCCGCCGAGATGGTCCGCTTCACCTACTTCCTCGGCTTCGGGATGAACCGGGCGATCTGGACGCTCTCCCTCGACGTCACCTTCTACGCGCTGCTGATCCTGCTCGCGGTCCGCTGGTATCGGCGGCCGCTGATCGGGATGGCGCTCGCCGTCGCCGTCGCGCTCGGCTGGCGGTTCGTCTTCAGCAACGTCGAGGACGTCGCCTCGGTGCTCGGAACCGGCGTCAGCTCCGGCACCGCCTCCAACCTCCGCCTCGCGGCGGAGATCCAGTTCCCGTTCTGGGCGATGTCCTTCGCCGTCGGCATGTACGTCGCGCAGATCTACACCCGCCTGAGCGCCGGCGAGTTCCCAGATCTGCGCCGCTACCTCGGCGCCCGGCTGCAGGTCGCGGCGCTGATCGGGGCGTTCCTAGCCATCTCCGGGGTCGCGATCTTCGAGCCCACGTCCATCACGTACTCACCCCTGGCGTCCACCCTCTACACCGCCCTGATCGGCCTCTTCATGCTCGGCACCATCACCGCCTCGCCGCGCGCGCAGGCGCCGCTCGCCAACCGGGCGGTGCGCTGGACCGGCGACGTCAGCTACGGCACCCTCATCCACCTCGTGGTCCTCACCATGCTGCTCGACTTCACCGACCTTCCGCGGGGGACCTACCCGGACGCGTTCCTGTGGATCGCGATCGTCGTGCCGCTATCGGTCCTCTGGGGCTGGGGCTCACGGCGGTTGATCGAGCAGCCGACCCGGCAGTGGGCATCCAAGTACGCGATCGCGCTCAAGCAGCGCAAGGCGATGGCCGAGGCTCAGGAGTCCTGAGCGCCGGTCAGGGTCGGGCCACGACCAGCACCGAGACCCCGAACGGCAAGCTGACGGCGGGGACGATGTGCGCCTCGGCGCCGAAGATCGTCGCCAGGAGACGGTTCGCGATGCCGCCGAGACGGCCGACCGGCCGGTCGAAGTCCGA
>JAGQUO010000164.1 GCA_020438445.1 Solirubrobacterales bacterium | reverse complement strand
GCGGCGCTGCTCGAGCGGCAGCGCGGAGCCGACGTCTTCGCGGTGACGCTCGAGCTCTGGTCCGACCCCGGCAACGACGGCGAGCGCAGCTGCTGCTCCGCCGATGCGGTGCGGGTCGCCCGCTCGGTCGCCCAGCAACAGGGGATCCCGCACCTGACCGTCGATCTCCGCGACTCGTTCCGCTCCGGGGTCGTCGAGCCGTTCCTCGCCGGTTACGCGGCGGGGGAGACGCCGAACCCCTGCGTGCGCTGCAACGGCCGGGTCCGGATCGCACCGATGATCGCGATCGCCGAGCGGCTCGGAGCCGGGGCGCTGGCCACCGGCCACTACGCACGCGTGGACGACGACGGCGCCGGCCCGCTGCTCACCGCCGCCGCGGACGAGGCGAAGGACCAGGCCTACATGCTCGCCGGCCTGCCCACCGCGGCACTGGCGAAGCTGCGCTTCCCGCTCGGCGGCCTGAGCAAGCCCGAGGTCCGGGAGATCGCAGCCGGGGCTGGGCTTCCCGTGGCCGGCAGGCCGGAGAGCCAGGACCTCTGTTTTCTCGCCGGCGTCGGGAAGACGGGCTTTCTCGCCGCCCACGGCGGCCTCGCGGATCGCGAGGGCGAGATCGTCGACCGAGCCGGGACCGTCCTCGGCGCCCATCGCGGCCACCACCGCTTCACCGTCGGCCAGCGGCGAGGCCTCGGGATCGCCTCGCCCGAGCCGCTCTACGTCCTCGCGACCGACGCCGGCTCGAACCGGGTCGTCGTCGGCCCGGCGGACGGGCTGGACACCCGCAGGGTCCGGATCCGCGACGCGATCCTGCATCGCCCCGCGTCTAGGGTCGGCGCCGTCAAGGTCCGCTACCGCGCCCGCCCGCTCGCCTGCCGGGTCAACGGCGGCGGCGAGCTTCGCGGGGCCGGGCGCTGTGACGAGCTGGAGCTCGAGCTGAGCGCGCCCGTCCGGGCGGCGGCGCCCGGACAGACGGCGGTCCTCTTCGACGGCGATCTCGTCGTCGGCCACGGCACGATCGCCTGAGGCTCAGTAGTCGGGGTAGGAGGGGTCCGGCGTTATGTAGATCGGGCCGTTCGGGCCGTTGGTGCATGGGAAGCCGTTGAGGGACGCGCCGCTCGCGCACGGGTCCTCGGCCGGCGGGGTCACCGGCTCGCTGCCGCCGCCGGGATCGACTGCGATCGGCGGGGCGACCGCGTCCTCGTTGCCCTCGTAGAACTCCGGGCACGCCTCGGGGTCCGGGAGCAGCTCGTCCGGCGAGGGGATGTAGCCGTCGCCGGGATCGCTCATGTCGTCAACGGGCTGGCATCGATCCTCGGAGAGGTAGGAGTCCGGATCGGAGGAATCGTGGCTCGCGACCGCGTAGACGGCGACCGCCGCCACCGCGCCGAGGACCATCAGCCCGGTCCTCCCCCTGATCGCGATGCCCTGTCGTCCACCCGACACGTCGCCGTCCCCTCGGAAGCTACGAGCGTACGTCATCGGCGCTCGAGGCGCACAGGTACCCTGCTGCCTCGATGCAGTCGGATCAGATCCGAGAGACCTACATGTCGTTCTTCGAGGAGCGGGGCCACCAGCGGGTGCCCTCGGCCTCGCTGATCCCGGCCGCCGACGACCCGAGCGTACTGCTGACGACGGCCGGGATGCAGCCGTTTCAGCCCTACTTCCTCGGCCGCGAGACGCCCCCGTCGCCACGCCTGACCTCGTGCCAGCGCTGCTTCCGGACGCCCGACATCGAGGAGGTCGGAAGCACCGCCCGCCATCTCACCTGCTTCGAGATGCTCGGCAACTTCTCGTTCGGCGACTACTTCAAGCGCGAGGCGATCGAGTGGGCCTGGGAGCTCTCGCTCGGCGGCTTCGGCTTCGACCCCGAGGAGCTCTGGGTGAGCGTCTTCGGCGGCGACGAGGAGCTCGGCCTCGGCCCCGACGACGATGCGATCGCGATCTGGAAGGACCTGGGCGTCGCCGACGAGCGGATCGTGCTGCTGCCGCGTTCGGAGAATTTCTGGCAGGCCGGCAACACCGGTCCCAGCGGCCCCTGCTCGGAGCTCTACATCGATCGCGGCGAGGCCTTCGGTGATCCCGGCGATCGTCCCGGCGACGACAGCGACCGCTTCCTCGAGTACTGGAACCTCGTCTTCACCGCCTACGACCTGCACGAGGACGGATCGCTCAGCGAGCTGCCCGCGAAGAACATCGACACGGGCCTCGGGCTGGAGCGGATGGCGGCGATCAAGCAGGGCGTCGACTCGGTCTTCGACACCGACCTGCTGCGGCCGCTGGTCGACCTCGGCGCCGAGCTCTCGGGCCGCCCCTACGGTGGCGACGACCCGGCTGCGACGCGGGCGATGCGGATCATCGCCGACCATGTCCGCGGCTCCGTCCAGCTGATCGCCGACGGCGTCGTTCCGTCGAACGAGCGCCGCGGCTACGTCCTGCGCCGGATCATGCGCCGCGCGATCCACCAGGGCCGGGTCCTCGGCCTCGAGTCGCCCTACCTGGGCCGGTTCGCCGACCGTGCGATCGAGATGCTCGCCCCGGTCAACCCGGCGCTCGCCGCCGAGCGCGACACGGTCATGCGCTGGATCGGCTCCGAGGAGGAGAGCTTCGGCCGCACGCTCGACCGCGGCAGCCAGCTCCTCGACCGCCTGATCGACGGTGCGATCGAGTCGAACACGTCCTGGATCTCCGCCGAGTCCGCCTTCGAGCTCCACGACACCTACGGCTTCCCCTACGACCTGACCCGGGAGCTCGTCGCCGAGCGCGGGCTCAGCGTCGACGACGACGGGTTCGAGGAGCTGATGGAACAGCAGCGCGACCGCGCCCGCAGCCGCGGCGGCGTCGCCGGCACCCCCGGCGGCGACCACGACCGCGTGGTCGGTTTCGTCGCGGCGGCACCGGAGAGCCGGTTCATCGGCTACGAGGACCTGCGGGCCCAGACCGGCGTCGCCGCCGTCGACGCCGACGACGGCGAGGTCCTCGTGAAGCTCGAGGACAGCCCCTTCTACGCCGAGGGCGGCGGCCAGGTCGCCGATCGCGGGACCCTGCGCTGGGACGACGGCCGGGCCGAGGTCGTCGACGTCTACCGCGTCGGGGGCGATCAGGCGCTCAAGGTCCACGGCGACGCGCCCCCCGCCGGCTCCCGGGTCGAGGCCGAGGTGGCCCGGTTCGACCGGCACGCGACGATGCGCAACCACACGGCCACGCACCTGCTCCACGCGGCGCTGCGGGAGCGGCTCGGTACCCACGTTCGCCAGGCCGGCTCGGCGGTGCGGCCGGACAAGCTGCGGTTCGACTTCACCCACGGCAGCCGGCTCAGCCCGGAGGATCTCGCCGCGGTCGCGGACCGGATCAACGGCTGGATCAAGGAGAGCGCCCCGGTCCGCGCGATCGAGATGGACCGGACCGAGGCCGAGCGCCTCGGCGCGATGGCGCTCTTCGGCGAGAAGTACGATGACGAGGTTCGCGTCCTGCGCATCGGTGAGTTCTCCATGGAGCTCTGCGGTGGTACGCACGTCGC
>JAGQUO010000163.1 GCA_020438445.1 Solirubrobacterales bacterium | reverse complement strand
CCCCAGGACCGCGTCGCCCCGGCGGGCGACGACGACGCTGCCACCGTGGCGGCGGCTCGCGGCGACGATGCCGCCGAACGAGAGCGGGCCGACCAGGCGGCGGTGGGTGCGGTTGCGGGGCCCGATCGCGCCCGCGATCGGATCGTCGAGGAACGCGGCGGCGAGCACGCGGGCGGCGGCCCGCGAATCGCGGCGGCGGGCTGATGCGACGGCGAGCGGCTCGGCCGTGGTCAACCGGCGGGACCGGCGTAGATCGCCACCGCCGTGAAATGGGCGATCGCCGCGGCGACGACCAGGACGTGGAAGATCTCGTGGTAGCCGAACACCGCCGGCCGCGGATCGGGACGCTGGCGCGCGTAGACGACCGCGCCGATCGTGTAGAGGATCCCGCCGGTCGCGATCAGCAGCCCGGCGCCGATCCCGGCGTTCGAGACGATCGAGGGGAAGGCGAGGGCGCCGATCCAGCCGACCGCCAGGTAGACCGCCACCGAGACCCACTTCGGCGAGTTCACCCAGACCAGCTCGACGAAGATGCCGGCGAGCGCGCCCGCCCAGACGGCGATCAGCAGCGCCGTCCCGAGCGTGCCGGGCACGACGAGGAGGGCGAAGGGCGTCACCGTCCCCGCGATCAGCAGGAAGATCATCGAGTGGTCGAGCCGGCGCATCCAGGCGCGGGCCGACGGCCGACGCCAGTTGACCCGGTGATAGAGGGCGCTCGTGCCGAGCAGGGCCGAGAGCGAGATGGCGTAGATCGCCACTGCCACCCGCTCGCGGCCGCCCGAGGCGAAGTAGACGAGGAGCGCGCCGGCGACGAGCGACACCGGGAACGAGTACTCGTGGATCACGCCGCGCAGCTTCGGCTTGACCCGCTGCTGGATCTCGAGCGCCGCGGCCCTGGCTGCCTCGACCCGCTCGCCGGCGGCGACCCGCGCCGCCTCGACGCGCTCGCCGGTCGCCTCGCGGGCGGCGTCGATGCGGTCGCCCATCGCATCGCGGGCGGCTGCTGCTCGGACGCGCCCGGTCTCCGCTGCCTTCCGCATTCCGTCGGTCATCGCAACCGATTATTCCGTACCTCTCGCGGCGACCGCCGAGCCGGCTCCGGGCCCTGGTGCCGAGGAGGCCGAACCCGTAAAATGCGGGGTAGCCCGCGGGCTCGGCCGAAGCCCGTTTTCCCCGGTTTGCGGAAAGCACGAAGTCACCGTTCCAAGCCGCGCCTACGCTCCGCGCAGATGCTCACAGGGCCCCGGCGGGACAGGATCGCCGGCCTTGTTACGTCCGACTCAATCGCAACCATCCGGCGTTACCACTTGAAGGCGTTTCTAGGGAGGAAAAGATGACGAAGGCAGCTTCAGAGACCACCATCGACACGACCGCGAAGGTCGCCGACGGAGGCCTGAAGATCGACCGCCGATTCACGTCGGAGGACGTTCATCCGTTCGACGCGATCGAATGGGAGACGCGGGACGCGATCATCGGCGACCCGTCGAATCCGGCCTTCGAGCAGCGCGACGTCGAGTTCCCGGTCACGTGGTCGCAGAACGCGACCAACATCGTCGCCCAGAAGTACTTCCGCGGCCCGCTCGGCTCGCCGGAGCGCGAGCGCTCGGTCAAGCAGATGATCGGCCGCGTCGCCGGCACGATCGCGCGCTGGGGCCGCGAGGGCGGCTACTTCGCCGCCGACGCCGACGCCGACGCGTTCGAGGCCGAGCTCACCCACATCCTGCTCAACCAGCAGGCCGCCTTCAACTCGCCGGTGTGGTTCAACGTCGGCTTCGAGGAGCACCCGCAGTGCTCGGCCTGCTTCATCCTCAGCGTCGACGACACGATGGAGTCGATCCTCGCCTGGAACACCAAGGAGGGTCAGATCTTCCGCGGCGGCTCGGGCTCGGGCATCAACCTCTCGAACATCCGCGGCTCGACCGAGCAGCTCAGCAAGGGCGGCCTCGCCTCCGGCCCGGTCAGCTTCATGCGCGGCGCCGACGCCTGGGCCGGGACGATCAAGTCGGGCGGCAAGACGCGCCGCGCGGCGAAGATGGTCGTCCTCGACGTCGACCATCCCGACATCGAGGACTTCATCTGGTGCAAGGCCCGCGAGGAGGACAAGGCGGCCGCCCTCCGCGACGCCGGCTTCGACATGTCGATCGACGGTGACGGCTTCACCTCGATCCAGTACCAGAACGCCAACAACTCGGTCCGGGTCACCGACGAGTTCATGGAGGCCGTCGAGGCCGGCTCCGAGTGGGACCTGATCGCCCGCCGCGACGGCTCCGCGATCCGGTCGGTCCCCGCCCAGGGGCTCCTCGACCAGCTCTCCGAGGCCGCCTGGCGCTGCGCCGATCCGGGGATCCAGTACGACACGACGATCAACCGCTGGCACACCTGCCCGGAGTCGGGACGGATCAACGCGTCGAACCCGTGCTCGGAGTACATGCACGTCGACGACTCGGCCTGCAACCTGGCGTCGATCAACCTGATGAAGTTCCGGCGCCCCGACGGCACGTTCGACACCGCCGCCTTCGAGCACACCGTCGACATCGTCCTGCTCGCGCAGGAGATCGTCGTCGGCCCGTCGAGCTACCCGACCGAGCAGATCGGCGACAACGCCCGCGCGTTCCGCCAGCTCGGCCTCGGCTACGCGAACCTCGGTGCATTCCTGATGTCGAACGGGATGCCGTACGACTCCGACGAGGGCCGCGCCGCCGCCGCCGCGATCACGGCGCTGATGACCGGCCGCGGCTACCGCAAGTCGGCCGAGGTCGCCGCCGCGATCGGCACCTACGACGAGTACGAGAAGAACCGCGAGCCCCACAACGGCGTGATGCGGATGCATCGCGACGCCGCCTACGAGATCCCCGACGGTCAGGTCGAGGACGACGAGCTCCTCGCGGCGGCGCGCCGCTCCTGGGACGAGGCGGTCGCGCTCGGCGACGAGCACGGCTACCGGAACGCGCAGGCGACGGTGCTCGCCCCGACGGGAACGATCTCCTTCCTGATGGACTGCGACACCACCGGCATCGAGCCCGACTTCTCGCTGGTCAAGTACAAGGAGCTGGTCGGCGGCGGGCAGATGACGATCGTCAACCGCTCGGTGCCGCTGGCGCTCGAGACGCTCGGCTACACGCAGGAGGCGATCGAGCAGATCAGCGCCTACATCAACGAGAAGGGCACGATCGTCGGGGCCCCCGGGCTCGAGGACGGGCACCTGCCGGTCTTCGACGTCGCCGTCGGCGAGCGGGCGATCAGCCACATGGGCCACATCCAGATGATGTCGGCGACCCAGCCGTTCCTCAGCGGCGCGATCAGCAAGACCGTCAACCTGCCCGAGTCGGCGACCGTCGCCGACATCGCCGAGGCGTACACGGAGGGCTGGAAGGGCGGCCTGAAGGCGCTCGCGATCTACCGCGACGGATCGAAGACCGCGCAGGCGCTCCGCACCGACGCCCAGGACTCGGCCGACGCCGAGGAGGACGATCCGGCACCTGCCGCCCCGGTGCGGCGCCGGATGCCCGCCGAGCGCGAGTCGATCACCCACAAGTTCTCGATCGCCGGCCAGGAGGGTTACATCACCGCCGGCAAGTACGAGGACGGCTCGGTCGGCGAGATCTTCCTCACCGACATCGGCAAGG
>JAGQUO010000162.1 GCA_020438445.1 Solirubrobacterales bacterium | reverse complement strand
ATCGACGCCCACGCGGACTTCGCCGACAGCTTCGAGGGCGCCCGGTTGACGGGCGGCAGCCAGCTGCGGCGGCTGGCCGAGCTGCCGTTCGTCCGCAATATCGCCGCCCTCGGCCTGCGCAACGTCGATCGCGAGCTGGAGCTCGAGCCGCTTCGCGAGCGCGGCGCCGGGATCGCGACCAGCCTCGATCTGATCGAGGACGGGGCGGCGGCGGTCGTGCCGCGCATCGTGCCCGAGTCGCCCGCCCTCTACGTCTCGGTCGACATTGACGTTCTCGACATCGGCGTCGTTCCCGGCACGACCCTGCCGGAGCCCGGAGGGCTCAGCTATCGGCAGCTCCGCGATGTCCTGGTCCAGGTGGCCCGCCGGGGGGAGGTGGTCGGCTTCGACGTCGTCGAGCTCAACCCGCCCCACGACCCCAGCGCGACCACGGCCCGCGTTGCGACGTGGATCGCAACCCACCTGCTGAGCGAGGTCTTCGCGCGGAAGGCGGACTGAGCCCCGCTGGGCTCAACCCGATGGCGAGGCGGCCTCGTCGAGATCGAGGCGGGCAAGCTCGGTGCGTGACTTGATGCCCAGCTTCCGGAAGACGTTGCGCAAATGGAAGTCGATCGTTCGCGGGCTCAGGAACAGCTTGGCGGCGGCTTCGCGATTCGTGTTGCCCTCGGCGACCAGGCGAGCGACCTGGACCTCCTGGGGGGTGAGATCGTCGAGGGTGCTGGGGTCGCGGCGCCTGGCGGTCTGACCCGAGGCCCGCAGCTCGGCGACGGCTCGCTCCGCCCAGACGTCGGCCCCGATCCGCTCGAAGCGCTCCTGCGCCGCACGAAGGAAACCGCGACTCTCGGCACGGAGCCTTCGCCTTCTCAAGGCCTCGCCCATTGCGAGCTCGGCACGCGCACGCTCGAACGGCCGGTCGAGCTCGGCGTAGGCGGCGATGGCGGCTTCGAGGCCCACTGCCATCTCCTCTTGAGCTCCCGCGAGAGCGAGGCAGTGCAGCCGGATGGCCTCGGCAATCCCGATCCGGTTCGTCCTCGCCCATTCGCCTGCGAGCTCCAGCGCCGCCGACGTCGCGTCCTCGCGGCCGGCGGCCAGTGATGCCTCGACCGTGTCCAGCAGGGCGATCAGGCGAGCTGCGGGATGGACGATCGAATCGGCCCGAGCCAGCGCCGCGATCGGCTCGCCGTTGACCAGGTCCAGGTGTGCGAGAGCAGCACGGGCGATGTCCACGAACAGGACCAGATCACGCTCTGTCGCAATCGACATCGCTCGGTCCGCATGATCGGTCGCCTCCTCGGTCGATCCGCGCTCAGCGAACACCAGGGCTGCGAAGGCGAGTCCGCAGGCGACCAGATCCGTCTGTCCCGTTGCCTCAGCGAGCGCAACTGCCTCGGCCCCGCTGCTCTCGGCAGCCGCCAGGCGCCCGGTGCGCTGCTCGCTGATCTGGGTACGGATGAGAATCGAGGGGAGAAGGACGAGAGCACCTTCGGCACGCGCGATCTCCGCGGCGCGGCGATCGAGCTCGAGCGACTTCGCGTCGTCCCCGATGTAGATCGCCGCCCGCCCAGCGAGGTTGAGGAGGTGGGGGTCGTCGAGCGCACTCCCGATCCGGATGGCCTCCAGCAGCAGAGGCATCGCCTTCTCCACCTCGCCGCTCGCGAACAGGTTCGTACCGTTCAAGAGCCGATGCCTGAGCAGGCCGGCGGGATCGCCCTCCGGCTCGGGGACACCGCTCGCAATCGCGCCGACGCGGGCGGCGAGCGCCGGATTCGCAGTGAACGATGCGGGTTCCGCCGCCTCCGCCAAGAGCTCGAGAGCGCGCTCGGGGTCACGCTCGGTCATGCGCTCGGCCTGCGAGCAGAGGGCCTCGACCCCTTCCGCGGGCCGCGCACCCCAGGCATCGATCGTCCCCTGCAGCCATTGCAGCCTGTCAGCCTGTCCGTCATCCAAGACCCCCTCGCGCGCGAGGGCGATCAGTCGCAGCGCGTGTGGCGCCCGACCCGCCATCCAGGCGTCTTCCGCTGCGTCCGTCAGAAGCCGAGCGCGCTGCCTGGGGTCGGCGCTGAGTTCCGCGGCACGCTCGAGCGCAGCCGACGATGCGGCGGCGGCTCCGCGGTCCCGAGCCCGGTCGGCGACCCTGATCAGCGCATCGACCACCTCCGGATCGGGTCCGACAGCTGCGGCACCGAGTTGCCACGCTCGCCGCTCGTCCTCCTCGTCGAGAGCCTCAGCGATGGCTCGGTGAGCGCGGCGCCGGTCGGAGGGATCGGCGGCGGCGTAGGCTGCGGCGCGGAGCAGCGGATGACGGAACAGGATCTCGCCGGTGCCGGCGTCGAACCAGTGCTTCGCTTCGACCCGCCCGAAGGCAGCCGCAGGCACGCCGACGGACAATGCCGCGCTGCGGGCGACCTCCAGCCCCGCCCCACCCGAAGCAGAGGCGATGAGCAGCGCGAGCCGCTCGTCTTCGTCCAGGCTCGCGATCCGGCCGGCATAGATTCGCTCGACCCCGGCGCTGACCGGCAGCGGCTCTCTCAGCGGCGCTCGACCGCTGAGCTCATCGGCGGTCAGCTCAATCGCCAGCTCAGCCAGAGCCAGGGCGTTGCCTTCGGTGTGAGCGCTCAAGGCCGCGGCCACTTCGGACGAGACCTCCACGCCGGCCACGTCGCCCAGGAGTCGTCGTCCGCTCGTAGGTGAGAGACCGCCGATGTGAAGGCGGGGCACACCCAGGGAGTCCGGCACGAGGTCCTCGCCGTCACGGCAGGCGAGCAACATGGCGACCCCGGAGCCGGCCAGTCTGCGGGATGAGAAGAGCAGGGCGTCGAGCGATCCTGCGTCGATCCATTGGATGTCGTCGACGACGCAGAGGACCGAACCGTCGGCCGCGGCCTCGCCGAGCAGCCCGAGGACGGCCGTCGCAAGTAGAAAGCGGTCGGGTGGAGCCGACGACATCTCGATGCCCAGGCAGGACCTCAGCGCGGCGGCCTGGGGATCCGGAAGCTCGTCGATTCGGGCGGCTTCACCATGAAGCATCTGATGGAGCCCGGAGAACGGCAACTCGCGCTCGGTCTCGGTGCCTGTCGCTCTCAAGACCCTGGCTGCCCCGGCCCCGGCGACCGCCTCCTCCAGCAGCGAGGACTTGCCCACCCCCGCAACGCCGTGCAGCAACAGGCAACCGCCGTCGCCGTCGCGAGCCGCCTCGATCAGCATCGAGATCCGCTCCCGCTCGGATTCGCGGCCATGCAGAGGCACGATCGCGACCAATCGTAGTTGCGCGACACCGGGATCTGAGAAACCCGGCGATATCGCCGGTTCGAGCGCACGCGACCGCGCTTACCGTCGCCTCCGTAATCGAAGGACCGATCCAAGGAGGATCAGATGCAGACAGTTCAGCTACAGCAGATCCCGCTGATGCACTTCAGCCATACGGGGGACGAGACCGGGGCCGCCGACGCGGCCTGGCCGATCCACCGGGAGACCGGGGCCGCGAACACCGCCGTCGTGTACTTCGAGCTCGAGCCCGGAAAGCACCTCGGCACGCACGTCGACAGTGCCGAGGAGGTCCTCTTCGTGCTCGGCGGCACGGTCGAGGTCGTCGTCGGCGACGAGCGTGAGCGAGTCACCGCCGACGGCATCGCCGTGTCACCG
>JAGQUO010000161.1 GCA_020438445.1 Solirubrobacterales bacterium | reverse complement strand
GACCGGCTCGCCCGCCTCCGCGCCGTCACCGCCGGACGCCGGCCCGGTGCCCTCGCTCGCCGCCGGGCCGGGATCCTCGCCGATGTCCGCGTCGCCCTCGCCGGTCGCCGGCGCGGCCGAGGCGCCGCTGCCGTTGCCGCTTCCCGGCTCGAGCTCGGCCAGCGACTCGCCGATCTTGACCACGTCGTCGGGCCCCTTGAGGATCTTCGTGAGGGTTCCCGTGGCCGGCGAGGGGACCTCGGCATCGACCTTGTCGGTCGAGACCTCGACGATCGTCTCGCCCTCCTCGACCGTGTCGCCCTCCTGCTTCAGCCACTCGAGGACGGTTCCCTCCGTCACCGACTCGCCCATCGCGGGCATCTCGATCTGGACGGTCTCGGTGGCTGCCACCTGGCTAGGACGTTGTCGAGGCGTGATTCACAGCGAGCTCACTGAGTGTATGCACCCCGGCACTCCGGCGACACCGGCGTCATCCGGCCTGGTCGCGAAACCGCGAGATCGCCTCCTCGCGTGAGTCCCGGAGGTCGACGAGCGGCTCCGGGTAGTCCTCGCCGACGACGCAGCCGGCCTCGCGCTGGACCTCCTCCGGTGCCTCCCAGGGGGCGGCGAGGTGCCCGTCCGGGAACCTCCGCAGCTCCGGCACCCAACGGCGCACGTACTCGCCGCCGGGGTCGAAGCGCTCCTGCTGGCGAACCGGGTTGAAGATGCGGAAGTAGGGCTGGGGATCGGCGCCGACCGAGGCGGCCCACTGCCAGTTGCCGTTGTTCTGCGACTCGTCGCCGTCGAGCAGGTGGCGCATGAAGTGGGCCTCGCCCTCGCGCCAGTCGATCAGCAGGTTCTTGGTCAGATAGGAGGCGACCGCCATCCGCACCCGGTTGTGCATCCATCCCTCCTCCAGGAGCTGCCGCATCCCCGAGTCGATCCACGGGACCCCGGTCCGGCCCCGCCTCCACGCCTCCAGCGATTCGGGATCGTCGCGCCAGCTCATCCCCCGGAACCGCTCGTCGTATTCCTCGTTCCGGTTGCCCGGGTTGTTGCGGATCACGTTCAGCCAGAAGTCCCGCCACGCGAGCTGCCGGCGCAGGGCCTTGGCGCCGTCGCTGCGCTTGCTCGCCAGCTCGCGCTCGAGCTCGAGCGCCGAGACCGTCCCGAAATGGAGGGCGGGCGAGAGCCGGGTGGTCTCGTCGCGCCCGGGCAGGTCGCGGATCCGGTCGTAGTCGCCGGCCCGCTCGATCGCCCGGCGCATCAGCTCACGACTCCGCCGCTCACCCGCCTTCGCCTCCTCCGCGCGCCGCTTCGCGGCAGCATCCACCGCGACGTCCGCCTCGCTCGGCGGCCGGCCCACGGCGATGCCCGCCGGCTCCTCGAGGCTGCGCGGGCGGGGCGCCGGATCGCGGCGCTCGGCCTCGAGCCAGGCGCGGTGGAACGGGGTGAAGACCCGGAAGGGGTGTCCGTCCGCGGTCGTGATCCGGGCCGGCTCGGCGCACGTGAGCCCACCGTGCCCGACGAGCTTCACGCCGGCCTCCTCGAGGGCCGCCGCGACGCGCCGCTCGCGCGACCGGGCGTGAGCGGTGTGGTCGCGGTTGACGTGGACCTCCTCGGCGCCGCACTCGGCCGCGAGCCGGGGGAGCTCGACGGCCGGGTCCCCGGACCGGTAGCGCAGCGCCGCACCCGCCGCGCGCAGGCCGTCTCCGAGCTCGCGCAGGGACGCCAGCAGGTAGGCGTTGCGGTTCGGGGAGTGGTGGCGTCCCCTGAGCGGGCCGTCCTCGAAGCAGAACACCGGCAGGATCCGCTCGGCGCGGGCCGCGGCGGCGAGGGCCGGATTGTCGGCGAGCCGCAGGTCGCGGCGGAACCAGACGATGGAGGTGCTCACGGTGGACCCTATTCCCTCTTCCCACGCCGCCCAAGCGCGGCTCCGCGACCGCTCCCGCGGCTTCGCAGCGTGTAGGGTCCGGGTCGCGTTTCGCGACTCCGGAGGGAACTGAGATGGCGTACTTCGTGACCGGCGCGACCGGGTTCATCGGCCGCAACCTGGTCGAGCTGCTGCTCGAGCGCGAGGGAACGATCTACGTGCTCGTGCGCGAGGGCTCGCAGGGCCGGCTCGCCGAGCTCCGCAACCGCTGGGGGGTGGACGACGAGCGGGTCGTCGGGATCGTCGGCGATCTCTCGCAGCGCCGCCTCGGGGTGTCCGACGCCGACATCGAGCGGCTCAAGGGAGACGTCGATCACTTCTTCCACCTCGCCGCCATCTATGACATGAAGGCGGACGCGGAGTCGCAGCGGGTCGCGAACGTCGAGGGTACGCGCCACATGGTCGAGCTGGCCGAGGCCGTCGAGGCCGGGCGGGTGCACATGGTGAGCTCGATCGCGACGGCCGGGCTCTACCGCGGCACCTGGCGCGAGGACATGTTCGACGAGGCACAGAACCTCGACACCCATCCGTACTTCCGGACGAAGCACGAGTCGGAGCGCGTCGTCCGCGAGGAGTGCAGCCGACCGTGGCGGGTCTACCGCCCGGGCATCGTCGTCGGTAACTCGGAGACCGGCGAGATGGACAAGGTCGACGGGCCCTATTACTTCTTCAAGCTGATCCGGAGGATCAGGCAGATCGTTCCCGCCTGGATGCCGATGCCCGGTGTCGAGGGACGGGAGATCAACATCGTCCCGGTCGACTTCGTCGTCAAGGCGATGGACCACATCGCCCACCTCGACGGCCTCGACGGGCGCGCCTTCAGCCTCACCGATCCCGATCCGCTCTCCGCCGGCGAGGTGATCGACGTCTTCGCCCGCGCCGCTCACGCCCCCCAGTCGACGCTGCGCGCCCCGGCGAGCACGACCGAGGCGCTCGGACCGCTGCTCGGGGTGGCGCTCGGGAATATCCCGTTCGCCAACGCGCTGACCGATCGGGTGCTCGAGGACTTCGGGATCCCCAGGTCGGTCCTCGTCTACCTCAACTACCCGACTCACTTCGACTCGCGGCGGACCCAGGCGGCTCTCGCCGGCACCGGGATCAAGGTCCCGCCGCTGGAAGCCTATGCCGGCAAGCTCTGGGACTACTGGGCCCGGCACCTCGACCCCGACCTCTACCGGGACAACACGCTCGTCGGCGCCGCCCGCGGGCGGGCCGGGATCTTCGGCGGGATCGGCCAGATCCTCGAGCACCAGATCCCCGACGAGCTCGTCCGCTTCGGGCGCCGGCTCCAGGGGAACGCATCGCTCGAGAAGGAGGTCAGCGGCAAGGTCGTGATGGTCACCGGAGCATCGTCGGGGATCGGCAAGTCGGCCGCCATGAAGATCGCCGATGCCGGCGGGACCGTCCTTCTCGTCGCCCGCACCCCGGAGAAGCTGGAGGAGACCCGCGACCAGATCCAGGACGGCGGCGGGGTCGCATACATCCACCAGTGCGACCTCTCCGACGTCGACGACATCGACCGGATGGCCGCCGAGGTGCTCGAGCAGCACGGCAACGTCGACGTACTGATCAACAACGCGGGCCGCTCGATCCGCCGCTCGATCGCACTTTCCTACGACCGCTTCCACGACTTCGAGCGGACGATGCAGCTCAACTACTTCGGGCCGGTCCGGCTGATCCTGCGGCTGTTGCCGGCGATGCGCCAGCGGCGCTCGGGCCAGATCATCAACGTCAGCTCGATCGGCGTGCAGACGAACATGCCCCGCTTCTCGGCCTACGTCGCATCGAAGTCGGCGCTCGACGCGTTCTCGCGCTGCATCGCCTCCGAGATCATCGACGACAAGGTCAACATCACGACGATCCACATGCCGCTCGTGCGGACGCC
>JAGQUO010000160.1 GCA_020438445.1 Solirubrobacterales bacterium | reverse complement strand
CGAGCGCTTCGCGGACCGGGGCGATGCTCACCCCGAGCGCGCCGGCGACCTCCTCCTGACGGACGCGCTCGCCGGGGCGGAGCTCGCCGGCGGCGATCGCGCGTCGCAGACCTTCGAGCGCGTGGCGCCCGGTCGTCGCCGGCTCCGCGGTGGGCGTGATCACCGGAACGCCTGGATCCCGGTGACGGCACCGCCGACGACCAGCGCGTGGACGTCGGCCGTGCCCTCGTAGGTGACGACCGACTCGAGGTTGTTCATGTGCCGGATCACCGGATACTCGAGCGTCACGCCGTTGGCGCCGAGCACCTGGCGGGCGTTGCGGGCGACGTCGAGGGCGGCGTTCACGTTGCCGAGCTTGCCCATGCTGACGTGCTCGTTGCGGAGCCTCCCCGCGTCCTTCATCCGGCCGAGGTGAAGCGCCAGCAGCGTCGCCCGGTTCACCTCGAGCGCCATCTGCGCCAGCTTCTGCTGCTGGATCTGAAACGACGCGATCGGCCGGTCGAACTGAATCCGCTCCTTGCTGTACTCGAGCGCCGCCTCGTAGCAGGCCCGAGCGGCGCCGGCGGCGCCCCAGACGATCCCGTACCGCGCCTCGTTCAGGCAGGAGAGGGGCCCCTTGAGCGAGTCGACCTCGGGCAGGACGGCGTCGGCGGGGAGCCTCACGTCGTCGAGCAGAAGCTCCGAGGTGACCGACGCGCGCAGCGACAGCTTCTTGTGGATGTCCGTCGTCGTGAACCCCTTCGTCCCCTTCGGGACCAGGAAGCCGCGAACTCCCTCGTCGGTGTGCGCCCAGACGACCGCGACGTCGGCGATCGAGCCGTTGGTGATCCACATCTTCTGGCCGTGGAGGATCCAGTCGTCGCCGTCGCGGCGGGCGCGGGTCCGCATCGAGCCCGGGTCGGAGCCGGCGTCGGGCTCGGTCAGCCCGAAGCAGCCGATCGCTTCGCCCGCGGCCATCCGCGGCAGCCACTCCCGCTTCTGCTCCTCCGATCCCCAGCGCCAGATCGCGAACATCGCCAGCGATCCCTGAACCGAGACGAGGCTGCGCACGCCGCTGTCGCCCGCCTCGAGCTCGAGGCACGTGAGGCCGTAGGCGGTCGCGCTCGCCCCCGCGCAGCCGTAGCCCTCGAGGTGCATGCCGAAGAGGCCGAGCCGGCCGATCTCCGCGGCGAGCTCGCGCGGCAGGATCGCCTGCTCGAACCACTCGTCGACATGGGGCAGGACCTCGTTGCCGACGAAGGCGCGGACGGTGTCGCGGATGTCGCGCTCCTCGTCGGTCAGGAGCTCGTCGATCGCGAGGAAGTCGCCGGGGCGGATCGCGGGCGGGGCGGGCTGTTCGGTGGCTGACATGGCGGAATTCATCTCCATGGAAGTTCGATTTTCGAATATCTGAGACAATTAGACCACATGGCCGGTGCGCACGACAACCTCGGCGTCCTCGCCCTGTCCCGGGTCCTCGCCGGACCCTTCGCGCCGATGATGCTCGCCGACCTCGGCGCCGAGGTGACGAAGGTCGAGCGGCCCGGCACGGGCGACGACACGCGAGGCTGGGGGCCGCCCTTCGACGACGGCGGCCGGGCGACCTACTTCCTGGCCGCGAACCGGAACAAGCGCAGCGTCGTGCTCGACTTCGGCGACCCGGGCGACCTCGCGGAGGTCCGGCGGCTCGCCGCCGCGGCCGACGTCCTCGTCGAGAACTTCCGCCCCGGCTTCCTCGACGGGATCGGCCTCGGATACGACGATCTCCGGCGGGAGAACCCCGGCCTGGTCTACTGCTCGATCAGCGGTTTCGGCCGCGATCTGGGGTCGGCGCTGCCGGGCTACGACATGCTCGTCCAGGCGCTCGGCGGCCTGATGAGCATCACCGGCGAACCGGGCGGCGAACCGCAGAAGGTGGGCGTGGCGCTGGTCGACGTCCTCGCCGGGCTCTTCGCGACCGTCGGAATCCTCGCTGCCCTCCGCCACCGGGAGAGCACCGGCGAGGGCCAGCGGGTCGACATCGAGCTTCTCACCTCGCTGCTCGCGGCGCTCGTCAACCAGGCGTCGGCGTTCACCGCGGCCGGGGTCGTCCCGCAGAGGATGGGGAACATGCATCCCAGCATCGCGCCCTACGAGGTGCTCGCCGCTCGCGACGGCCACCTCGTCGTCGCCGTCGGCAACGACCGCCAGTTCGCGAACCTCTGCGAGGTTCTCGGCGCAGCGGGGCTGGCTTCCGAGGAGCGGTTCGCGAGCAACCCGGCGCGGGTCGAGCATCGGGCCGAGCTCCGAGCGGAGCTCGAGGCGCTGCTGGCGGCTGACGACGCCTCCGCCTGGGCCGCCGCGCTGACTGCGGCGAGGGTGCCGGCCGGCACGATCAACGACATCGCCCAGGCGTTCGGGCTCGCCCGCGAGCTCGGTCTCGAGCCGACGACGACGCTGCGCCGCGAGGACGGGGTCGATGTCGAGCTGCCCCGGAACCCGATCGGGCTCTCGGCGACACCGCCGTCCTACCGGCTCGCGCCGCCGCTGATGCCGGGCGTTGCCGGATCGTCAGGTGACGACGACCAGCACCGCGGTGACGAGCACGTTCAGCGTCGCCAGCGGTAGCAGGACCTTCCATCCCAGCGACATGAGCTGGTCGTAGCGGAGGCGGGGGAGGGTCGCCCGGACCCAGATGAACACGCAGATCAGGATCAGGATCTTCGCCAGCATCACCAGCGCCCCGACGACGGCGCTCGTCTCGATCCCGAACGGCAGGTGCCAGCCCCCGAGGAACATCGCCGCGGCGATGCCGGAGACGACGACCATCTCCATGTACTCGGCCATGAAGTAGGAGCCGAAGCGCATTCCGCCGTACTCGGTGTTGTAGCCGGAGACGAGCTCCGCGTCGGCCTCGGGGAGGTCGAACGGAGGGCGGTTGGTCTCGGCGAACCCGGCGACCATGAAGATCAGGAAGCCGACGAACTGCGGGACGATGTACCAGATGGTGTCGGCCTGGGCATTGGAGATGTCGACCAGGCTGAGCGATCCGGCCATCATGATCACGCCGAGCAGGGCCAGGCCCATCGAGATCTCGTAGCTGATCAGCTGGGCGGCGGAGCGCATCGCGCCCATGAAGCTGTACTTCGAGCCCGAGGCCCAACCTCCGAGCAGCAGGCCGTAGAAGGAGATCGAGCCGAACGCGAACGCGTAGAGGATGCCGATCGAGACGTCGATCCCGTAGAGGCCGACCTTGCCGTCGACGACGTCGCCGAACGGAATGATCGCGAGGACGGCCGTGGCGCTGAGGATCACGAGCGCCGGCGCGATCGCCCACAGGACGGGCACGGCGGCGTCCGGCTTGTAGCTCTCCTTGCTGAGCAGCTTGACGACGTCGGCGAGCGGCTGGAACAGGCCGACGGGTCCGACGCGGTTGGGTCCGTAGCGCGCCTGGAACCGGCCGAGCAGCTTGCGCTCGAGCAGCAGGATCAGCGGGACGATCCCGAGGATCACCGCGAAGATGATCAGCGACTTCAGGACCAAGAGCCAGCTCGCCTCGGCGAACCCGGTGTCGGCGATCACCACTTGACGGGCTCCCGCTTGGTGACAACGAGCGCGGGCGCGGAGGGCTCGTCTCCCTCGACGGCCTCCGCGGGCGCCTCGGGCTCGGGCTCAGGCTCGGGTGCCGGCGAGACGGCGATCGTCCGTGCTCCGGCAAGGATCCCGGCGCCCTCGCCGGCGGTGCCGCGGGCGAGGAAGGCGGTGCCCCCGAGCACCCGCTCGCGGAGCGCGACGACCGCGGTCAGCGAGCGGTCGCCGGCCGTGACCTCGACCCGCTGGCCGTGCTGGAGCCCGAGTCGCTCGGCGTCGTCCGGGTGCAGCTCG
>JAGQUO010000159.1 GCA_020438445.1 Solirubrobacterales bacterium | reverse complement strand
GACGCCGGTTCAGTCGCGCTTCGGCCCCTACGGGGGCCGCTACGTGCCCGAGGTGCTGATCGCAGCGCTCGACGAGCTGACCGCTGCGTGGGAGCAGGCGAGTGCCGATCCCGGCTATCGCGGCGAGCTCGCCGGCCTGCTGCGGGACTTCGTCGGTCGACCGACGCCGTTGTACCGCGCCGAGCGCCTCTCCGAGCGCGTCGGCAGGTCCGTCTATCTGAAGCGCGAGGACCTCGCGCACACCGGCGCTCACAAGATCAACAACGCCGTCGGCCAGGCGCTCTTGGCGCAGCGCATGGGCAAGCGCCGGATCATCGCCGAGACCGGCGCCGGGCAGCACGGCGTCGCGACCGCAACCGCCTGCGCCCTGCTCGGGCTCGACTGCATCGTCTACATGGGGACCGAGGACATGCGCCGGCAACGCCCCAACGTCGAGCGCATGGAGCTGATGGGAGCGACCGTAGAACCGGTCGAGGCAGGCGCCCGGACGCTGAAGGAGGCCGTGAGCGCGGCGATCCGCGACTGGGTCACCAACGTCGAGGACACCCACTACATCATCGGATCGGCCGTGGGGCCGGCGCCCTATCCCGCCCTCGTCCGCGATCTCCAGCGGGTGATCGGCGAGGAGGCGCGCGCCCAGATCCTCGACGCGGCGGGGCGTCTGCCCGACCGGGTGATCGCCTGCGTCGGCGGCGGCTCGAACGCGATCGGCAGCTTCGTCCCCTTCGTCGACGACGCCGGCGTCGAGCTCGTCGGCGTCGAGGCGGCCGGCGAGGGCCTGAGCGGACGGCACGGAGCCTCGCTCGCAGCCGGTCGCACCGGGGTGCTGCACGGCGCGCTCTCCGCCGTCCTGGCCGACGAGGACGGCCAGATCCTCGAGGCCCACTCGATCTCGGCCGGACTCGACTATCCCGGCGTCGGGCCCGAGCACGCCATGCTGCGCGACAGCGGTCGCGCCCGCTACGTCGCGATCACCGACAGCGAGGCGCTGCTCGCGCTCCGCGAGCTCTCGCGGCTCGAGGGGATAGTCCCGGCGCTCGAGAGCTCCCATGCGATCGCGTGGTTGCTGGGAGCGGGCCGCGAGCCGGCCGGCGGAATGGACGTCCTCACCCTCTCCGGGCGCGGCGACAAGGATCTCGCCGAGGCCCTCGCCGGCCTCGAGCGGCTCGAGGGCGATGGCTGAGACCGGGATCGAGAGGATCGCCGCCGCCTTCGCCGCCGCCCGGGCCGAGGGGCGGGCGGCGCTGATGCCCTACATGATGGGCGGCTTCCCCGACATGGAGACCTCGGCGGCGGTCATCGATGCCTACGCGGATACCGGGGCGGATCTGATCGAGCTCGGCGTGCCGTACTCGGACCCGCTTGCGGACGGGCCCCGCATCCACGCGGCGGGAACCGCGGCGCTTGCCGCCGGCGCCCGCTTCGAGTCGGTGATGGAGCTCTGCAGGCGGGTCTCGGACCGCGTGCCGGTGCTGCCGATGGTCTACGTGAACGTGGTCCTGACGCTCGGCGCGGAGCGATTCGCGGCGGCGCTCGCCGACGCCGGCGCGGCGGGCGCCATCGTCCCCGACCTGCCGAGGGCGGAGGATCCGTCGGTCGCGGAGGCGCTGCTGGAGCGCGGTCTCGCACCGATCGCCTTCGTCGCGCCGACGACCTCGCCGGAGCGGCTGCGACGGATCGCGTCCGAAGCCGTGGGGTTCACCTACGTCGTCTCGCTCACCGGAGTCACCGGCGAGCGCTCCGAGCTGCCGCCCGAGCTCGGCGAGCTCGTCGCGTCCGTCCGCGACGCCTCCGACGCGCCGGCCGCGGTCGGCTTCGGGATCGGAACTCCGGCGCAGGCTGCGCAGGTCGGAGCGATCGCCGACGGCGTGATCATCGGCACCCGCCTCGTCCGCGCGGTAGCCGACGCTCCCGACGCCGACGCGGCGGTCGATGCCGTGTCGGCGTTCATGGCAGACACCCGGATGGCCCTGTAGATTTCCGCGCATGCAGTTGCTCGGCTTCCTCGCGGCGGCGATGTTCGCCTTCATGGTCAGCTTCGCGCTCGACCTCGGCGGTGCCGTCTCGGCGATGATCTTCCTGCTGATCCTCTTCATCGGTGCGCTGCTGCACGCCTGGCACCCGCTGGTCGAGTGGGTCCGCGGCCCCTCCGCCAAGCTCTAGCCGCTCAGGCGAAGAAGCGCTTCGCGATCTCGAGCAGCTCGAGGTCGACGGTCTTGATGCCGCGGACCTCGCTCAGCGGCACCGAGGTGACCTCGCTGCCGTGGAGGGCGGCCATCCGGCCGAACTCGCCGGCCTTCGCGAGCTCGTATGCCTTGGCGCCGTATCGCGTCGCGAGGATCCGGTCGTGCGCGGTCGGTGTGCCACCGCGCTGGACGTGCCCGAGCACGACGGTGCGCGCCTCGAAGCCGGTCGCCTGCTCCAGCTCCCCGGCGAGCGCGCTGCCGATCCCGCCGAGGCGCTCGTAGCCGTACTCGTCGGTCTCCTCGTTGACCCTGACCTGACGCACCTCGCCGTCGGCGAACGCGAGGTTCGCCCCCTCGGCGACGACGATGATCGAGAAGTCCTTGCCGCGCTCGTGACGCCGGATCACCGCCTCCGCCAGCTCCTCGACCGGGGTGTCGACCTCCGGGATGAGGATTCCGTCGGCACCGCCGGCGAGACCACCGTAGAGCGCGATCCAGCCGGCGTTGCGGCCCATCACCTCGACCACCATGACCCGGTCGTGGGATTGGGCGGTCGTGTGCAGCCGATCGATCGCCTCCATCACCACGTGCACCGCCGTGTCGAAGCCGAACGTGAAGTCGGTGCCGACGACGTCGTTGTCGATCGTCTTCGGGACGCCGATCAGGGGCAGCCCCTCCTCCTCGTGGAGCATCCGCGTGATCTCCATCGTGTGCTCGCCGCCGATCGCGACGGCGGCATCGAGGTTGTCGCGCTCGAAGGCGAAGGCGACGCGGTCGACGGCGTTCTCGGTCAGCGGCTCGAAGCTCGAAGTCCTCAGGATCGTCCCGCCGAGCGGCAGGATGCCGGCTACGGTGCGCTGGTCGAGGGTCATGTAGTCGCTCTGCGCGAGGCCCTGGTAGCCGCGCATGATCCCCACCGCCTCGTCGCCGCGGTCGATGGCCGACCTGGTGATCGCCCGGATCACGGCATTCAGCCCGGGGCAGTCACCGCCCGCTGTGAGAATCCCGATTCGCATCCGGCCCGACAGTATCGGGGGCGAACGGGTGGCGGCTTGTACCGATGTCGATAATTCAGCGATGGAGTCCCGCCGCGGCCACGCCCTGCTCTACGACGCCGACTGCGGGTTCTGCACGCTGGCGGCGAAGGTCGCATTGCGCCTCGACGAGGACGACCGGCTGCGCGCGGTCGCGATCGGGAGCGAGGAGGGTCAGCGGTTGCTGACAGAGCTGCCGGAGGACCTGCGTCTCGACTCGTTCCACCTGGTCACGCCCGGCGGTCAGGTCATCTCCGGCCCGGACGCGGCGCCGATCCTGGCCCGGCTCCTCCGCGGAGGTCACGTCCCGTCGCGGGCGATGCGGCGCTTTCCGCGACAGACGGCCGCGGCCTACGGCTTCGTATCGCGCCACCGCGCCACCCTCGGACGGCTCGGGCTTCGGGCCCGGTCGGTCGACTGAGGCCGCCGTGCGCGCGGCGATCGGCACCTCGGCGGCGGCGTTGGTGGCCGTATTCGCCCTGGCCCTGTCCGGCTGCGGGTCCGACGCCGGTGATCCTTCGCTGAAGATCTACCTGAGTGCGCCCCTCGGCGGGACGTCCGCCGCGGACGGGCGCGACGTCGCCGACGGGGCCCGACTGGCGCTCGACGACGCCGGCGGGTCCGCGGGCGGGG
>JAGQUO010000158.1 GCA_020438445.1 Solirubrobacterales bacterium | reverse complement strand
GCACGGTCAGGTAGTGGACGAGCCAGGCGCCGAGCGTGAGCGGCGCCCCGAACATCGCGATGAACAGAAGCGACAGGCGGTAGACCGACGGGCTCCGCACCGCCGAGCGGAAGAAGCCGCCGCTGCTGAGCGAGAAGTCGATCTCGACCGAGCGCAGGAACAGCAGCGCCGAGAAGCCCATCAGGGCCGAGACGACGAACGTGATCCGCCAGTCGGCGCCGGCGTCGTTGACGATGCTCCCGGTCGCGAGGCCGCCGCCGATCCCGAACTGGAACGCGGCGCCGAAGATCCCGACGCCCTTGACGCCCCCGACGGCGCGACCGAAGACGGGACCGAGCGCCGCTCCGACGCCGATTCCGAAGCCGGCGATCACCCGCCCGACGGCGAGGGTGAGAAAGCCGGGCCCGACCGCGAACAGCAGGCTCCCGATCCCCGCCGCGAGGCAGGCGGCCCGCATACCGGCGACTACGGAGACCCGCTCGGCCAGCTTCGGGGCGATCGCGAGGCCGACGAGGCTGCCGATCAGAAACAGCGTCCCCGAGAGGACTCCGATCGAGCCGAGCGAAAAGTCGAACTCGCTCTCGAGATCGGGGACGACCGGCCCGACGTTCCCCGCCCCCCACGAGGTGCCCATGCTGAGCAGCGCGATCGCCGCGGCGTCGCGGAACTGCAGACGGGGACCTCCCTCGGCCGTCTCGCTCGCTCCCATCGAGGGCGAGTCTATGCAGAGCGTGATCGGCAGGAGAGATTTAGCGCACCGCTGGCCCCGAGGCCTACTCTGTAGTCCCATGACTCCCGAGATCCCAGAGGACCCAGTCCAGGACGAGACGGCAGCGCCGCCACCCGCGGGGCGGCGGTTCGTTGCTCGCGAAGAGTTCGTCGAGCGGCTCGGCGGAACGCTCCGGCCGGGCGACGACCTTGCCGCCGAGCTGCGTGCGGGGCCGGAGGACGTCGCCGGCGACCTGTTCGACTGAGCGGCCCGCCGCCCGTCGTGGTTCGGGGCGGCGGGTCAGCTCGTCCGGTGTCAGCGCCGGCTGACCCGGCTTGCGGGCCGGAGCCTGGCGGCGAGCCGGTGCCGGGTTCCGGCGTCGCGGAGCTCGGCGGCACGCTGTTGTCCGAAGTTCTCGATCAGGGCGTTCATGGTGATTTCCTCTCGGTCGAAGTGATGGATCGAACCTACGCCTGAGAAACCCGCTCCACATCGGGCTTTCGGGCCGACTTCCACCCTCCGACCCCTTAGTTGCGGCGGCCGACCCCTTACCCCTCGGGGCGGCTCCGGGGTGCATACTCGGTAGTCGTCGTGCAGCGCGTGAGCAGCAGCCGCTTCGTGGGCAGGGGACCGGAGCTCGCCCGGCTCCGCCAGCCGCTCGTGGACGGCGACTCGCTCCCCGCGGTCTGCTTCCTCGCCGGGGAGTCCGGCGTCGGCAAGAGCCGGCTGCTCCGGGAGCTGATCGCCGCCGTCGCCGACGACGACGTCCGCGTGCTCGGCGGCTCCTGCGTCGAGCTCGCCGAGGGCGAGATGCCCTACGCGCCGCTCGTCGCGGCGCTGCGCCCCCTGCACCGCACCTGCGAGCCGGTGCTCGGCGAGCTCAGCCCCGAGAGCCGGGCCCACCTGGCCCGGCTCAGCCCGGAGATCGGCGGCGCGGACACGGCGGCGACCGAGAGCGAGCGCGGCGAGGCCCAGCTCTGGCTGTTCGAGGCGTTCCTCGAGCTGCTCGCACGGCTCGCCGCCGAGGCGCCGGTGCTGCTCTGGATCGAGGACATCCACTGGGCCGACAGCTCGACCCGCGCGTTCCTGCGGTTCCTCGCCGCGGATCTGCGTGAGGAGCGCGTGCTCGTCGTCGCCACCTACCGCTCCGACGAGATGCACCGCCGCCACCCGCTCCGCCCGCTTCTGGCCGAGCTCGAGCGCTCGCCGCTCGCGAGCCGGATGGACCTCGACCGATTCGACCGCGACGAGCTCGGCGAGCAGCTCGCCGACATCCTCGGCCGCGACCCGGGCGACGAGGTCGTCGCTCGCCTCTACGGGCGCAGCGAGGGCAACCCGCTGTTCACCGAGGAGCTGCTGGCGGCCGGGATCGACGGACTCGGCCCGCTGCCGCCGAGCCTGCGCGAGGCGCTGATGCTCCGGACCGAGCGGCTCTCCCCCGACTGCCGGCAGGTCGTGCGGGCGCTCGCCGTCGCCGGAACCTCGACCGAGGCGGTGCTCGGCGCGGCGACCGGGCTCGAGGCCGACGCCGTCTCCTCCGGCCTGCGCGCGGCGATGGACGCCCAGATCGCGGTGCTCGACGGCGAGCGCTTCTGCTTCCGCCACGCGATCCTCCGCGAGGTCCTCTACGAGGACCTGCTCCCCGGCGAGCGGGCCGAGCTCCACCTCCGGATCGCGGCCGCGATCGAGGCCGAGGCCGACGGCTCCCGCTCGCCCTGGGAGGCGGCGGCGGTCGCCCACCACTTCCAGGCCGGCGGCGATCAGCCCCGGGCCCTGAGCGCCGCCGTGTCGGCGTCGAACCGGGTCGGCTCGCTCGACGCGAACCACGAGGCGGCGGCGCTGCTCGATCGCGCCGTCGCGCTCTGGCCCCGGGTCGACGACCCCGAGGCGGCGAGCGGGATGACCGAGTGCGAGCTGCTCGAGGCGGCGGCGCGGGCCCACTTCTGGGCGGGCGATGAGGAGATCGCCGCGACCCTGTTCGAGCGGGCGATCGCGCGGCTGGAGGAGGCGGAGGACGATGCCGGTCCCGAACAGGTCGCCGGCCTGCTCGAGGGCCTCGCCGTCGCGCAGTGGTCGCTCGGGCGCTCCGAGCAGAGCCGGGTCACCCAGAAGCGCGCGCTCGACCTGCTGCCGAGCGACGAGGTGACGCCGACCCGGGCGCGGCTGCTCGCCCAGCAGGCGCGGTTTCTGATGCTTCAGGGCCGGTTCGCGGAGGCGTGCGAGGTCGCGCCCGAGGCGCTCGCGGCGACCGAGGAGCTCGGGATGGACTCCGAGCGCATCGGCGTCCTCAACCGCTACGGCTATGCGCTGTTCGCGATGGGCGAGGAGGAGGCGGGGACCGAGCGGATGGAGGAGTCGCTCCGCCTCGCGGAAACCACCGGCCGCGACAGCGACCTCGCCACCGCCTACGCCAACTACGCCGACGCCTTCCACTTCGCCGGCCACACCCACCGGGCCCGCGAGATCGCCGAGCGCGGCCTCCGCGAGATCAGCGAGCGGCTCGAACGCCACGGCGGCTCGCCTCGCGCGGCGAGCTTCATCCGCCTCGACCTCGCCGCGATGAGCTTCGACCTCGGCGACTGGGCGGGCGCCGACGAGGAGCTGGGCCGCGGCGGGATGCCGGCGCTCGGAGTCAACCGGGCGCACGCGCAGCTCCTGCTCGCCCAGCTCGCGCTCGGCCGCGGCCGCGAGGACGAGGCCGAGGCCGCGCTCGAGGAGGCCTACGAGCTGCTCCGCGACTCGCTCGAGCCCCAGTACATCGCCCCGGTCGCGGCGCTTCAGGCCGAGCTCGCCACCCGGCGGCGCGACTTCGCCACCGCCCGCAAGGCGGTCGACGAGGGGATGGACAGGATCCAGTTCTGCAGCGACGACGGGGTCCGAATGGTCGAGATCGCCGGCGCCGCAATCGCCGTCGAGGCGGAGGTAGCCGAACGCGCGCGCGACCTCGGCGATGACGACGAGCGGGACGTGGCCACGGCCAGGGCCCAGCGCCTGCTGGAGCTGGTCCGGGCGACGGTCGAGGGCCGGACGCGCCCGATCGGGCGCGCGCTGCTGGCCGCCGCCGAGGCCGACGCCGCCCGCGCCGGCCGGCCGGCCCGCATCGTGGCCAAGATGAACTCCATCAGCGACCCCACGATGATCCAGGCCCTCTACCGGGCCTCCCAGGCTGGCGTGCAGATCGACCTCA